>JBILBW010000026.1:0-25209 GCA_044353465.1 Rariglobus sp.
CCACGCACCGTGCGGTACACGTTATAGGCCAGCAGCAACCAGCCGATGAGATAAAGACCGCCGCCGAGGACGCGAAACAACATCATCGGACGGATCGCGTTGAGCGTGTCGAGGAAGTTGGGGTAGGTCAGCAACGTGCCATTATCGGTTGTCGCATTGAGCATGAGGCCCTGGGTAATTCCCGAGGTCCACATGGCGGCGACGTAAAGGAGAATGCCGAAGGTGCCGACCCAGAAGTGGAGATTGGCGAGAGCGACCGAATGCAGGGGCTTGTTCCAAAGACGAGGGAGCAGCCAGTAGATCATACCGGCGGCCATGAAGCCGTTCCAGCCCAGGGCGCCAGCGTGGACGTGACCGATGATCCAGTCGGTGTAATGGGCAAGCGCGTTAACCGACTTGATCGAAAGCAGGGGCCCCTCGAAAGTGGCCATGCCGTAAAAGGTCACGGCGGCGGCAAAAAACTTGAGCACCGGATCGGTACGCAGCTTGTGCCAGGCACCGCGCAGGGTGAGCAGGCCGTTCAGCATGCCGCCCCATGAGGGCGCCCACAGCATCAGCGAGAAGGTCATCCCGAGGGCCTGCAACCAGCCGGGCAATGCGGTGTTGAGCAGATGGTGCGGGCCGGCCCAGATGTACACGAATACCAGAGACCAAAAGTGGATGACCGAGAGGCGGTAGCTGTACACGGGCCGCTCGGCCGCCTTCGGCACGAAATAATACATGATGCCCAGAATCGGCGTGGTCAGGAAGAAGGCCACGGCGTTGTGCCCGTACCACCACTGCACCAAGGCATCCTGCACGCCGCCGAAAACCGGGTACGAATGCAACAGACTGGTCGGGATCGACAGGTGGTTAACGATGTAAAGCATCGCCACGGTGATGATGGTGCCGATGTAGAACCAGATCGCCACATAGAGGGCCGGCTCTTGGCGCCGAGCCAGCGTCCAGAAAAAGTTCACCGCAAAGACCACCCAGATAAAGGCGACCGCGATGTTGATCGGCCAGATCAGCTCGGCGTATTCCTTGCCGCGCGAAAAACCCAGCGGGAGGGTGATCGCCGCCGCCACGATGATCAGCTGCCAGCCCCAGAAATGAAGTTGGGAAAGAAAGTTGCTGGCCAAGCGCGCCTTCACCAGGCGCTGGGTGGAGTAATACACCCCGGCGAACATCATGTTGCCCACGAAGGCAAAAATGACTGCGTTGGTGTGCAGCGGGCGCAAACGCCCGAAGGTCAGCCACGGCAGGTCAAAATTGAGCCGCCAATAATTGAGTTGGGAAGCGACGACAACGCCCACCAACATGCCCACCGCGCCCCAAAGCACGCAGGCGAGCAGGAATTGGCGGACAACGCCGTCGTTGTATTCGAGGGTGATCTTTCGGTCGGACATGGATGGAAAATCGGCGGATTAAACGGCAGGCGAAGCGGCGGCTTTATGTGCCCGAGTCAGATTGACGGGCGGCACGGCGTTGGCACGAAGCGCAGCGGCCATCACCCTGGCAGACATGATCGGGTCCATGGGGGCGGTCATCGCCTACATGGACGGTGGCGGCGGATGCGACCTGCCCGGCCAACCGTGGAATTTCATCGGTCAGCGGCAGGAGGGCCTCGCATTCAGGACTGGAGAAGCGGCGGCGCGAATGTTCGCGCAGGAAAAAAAGCACAAAAGTGAAAACCAAACAGAGACTGACGGTGAGGGTGAGCGGAACGACGGACATGGGATTTAAGGAAAGGGAAAGCCCCCTGTAAGCGTGCGTAATCAAGCCGACAGCGAGGATGCGGCCCCAGCATACCGACGTTTTGGCGCCCCCACTCCGCGCCAGTTGGCCAGGGCTACGCATAAATTGCGGGACCCAAAAACCGGCGCCAAAAGATGCGTGGGCTTTGGCAACCGGTGCGATGCAGGCCGACCTCAATGTTGGCATGCTCAACGGCATGAACGAGCGCAGCCTTCGCGCCCTCTTGGCCCACCGCCAAACCCTCCACCTGGGTTGGGCGGCGCGACTGCGTGCGGCCCCGGTCAAATCGGCCCTCGGCCACCCCGACACCCTGGTCCACATGATGGACCGGACCCTGGACCAGATTTTCCGAGAATTGGCCAATCCGGCCTCTCCCAGGCGAAGACAGCCGAAGCTTTCGGCCAATTTTTGCCGGTGCGGCCACAACCCGATGGTCGCCTATTTCGAAACGGCCAGCCTAGCTTTTCAAACTACGTTGGCCCAGTGCGCAGACGAAACCCCGATCACTCGCGACGACGTCGAGGCGGTTAAACGCACGCTCAATCGCATCGCCCGGCGGGAAATCGTGACCTTGTGCGGGCTTTGCCAACGCCAGGAATAACATCCCCGGGCCGCACCGGCCCCCCGATAACTTCACCCGGCATTCCCAACCTTAGCCCCCCGCTGGGCCACCGGTTCTCAGACCTCGACCGCATGGAGACGATCACGGTAGGTGGTGGGCGACTCCCCCGCGACTTTGCGAAAAACCCGATTAAATTGGGAAAGCGACTGGAAACCCGCCTCGAAAGCCGCCTCGCTGATGCGCTTATGCGGATTGAGCATGAGGTTTTTGACCTTCTCGACCCGGATCCGCGCCAAGTATTCGGTAAAGGTCACACCGGTGGCCTGCTTGAACATTTTGCAAAAATAGAAGGCGCTCATATTCACCGCCTTGGCCACGTCGCCAAGCGAAAGGTCGTCCGCGTGGCGCTCGCTGATAAAGGCCCGCGCCCGGTTGATCGAAGGGGCCTCGGCATTGGCTTCGCGCACCGAAAGCTGGTTGCTCAAAGAGGCGAGGTGTTGGGCAAAAATCTCCAGTAGGCGCACAGTCGCTTCGTATTGTCTCGTGGTGAGCACCCGCGACTGAAAATAAGCCTCCTCCAACCGCTTTAAGTCGACCGCCGCTCCAAACTTGAGCAACTCCCGGGTGGTGCGGGCAAATTGGGCCGCCGTCGGCTTGTGCAGCAAAACCTGACCGGTCTGGAGGAAGGCGACGAGGTTTTCCCCCACCCGCACCGGCACCGCTGAGTCGCACATACCCGCAAAGCATTTAAGCGTCTTGGGTTCCAGGCGGGCCTCTTCCTCAACCCGTTTCTGCAACATAAGGCAGGCCGAGCAACTTTGATTGCTCTTCGACATGAGCGCACAAAACGGATTTTCGTTGGGGTCACCCTGGTGAGTGAGGTCAAAGGCCTCCACCGCGCGCAACCGGAAGGGCAAGCCGGTGGTTTCCCGAAAAGCCTGTTCATAATCACGATAAATTTGCGAGCGCTTCAGCTGCTCGACAAGTGCGCGACTGGCTTGGGCCGTTTGATCGGTCGACATAGTACGCTTTGGTAAAGGGTGCTCGCTTTTTGCACAATATTTAACAAGCGGGTAAAACACCCCATAGCTAACTTGCACGGTTCGTTATAGCACCTACCCATTAGACCTAATACCCGGCGCGGCATGGCGCCGGACTTGAGGCGAGGGCCGAAGATCCCGAGCGCCGCGGGTCGGGGGCTAACCGGTACCGGCTCAAGCCTGTAACCCATTCGTATAAATACTAATTTATTTCTGGGAGGGGTGGTCACTGCGCGGGTCAGAGCCCTGTCCAAATGAGCCCCACCCTAACCCATGCAAATCCCCCCGGAAGTGATGAAAGCACTTTAGCCCCTCCCTGTAATCACATGCCTACCTAATCCGCAAATCGCCCCAGCAGTCGTACCGCCGCACGCACTCACGGGCGTGGAATGTCCACCACGGAGCGCCCCGACCCGGAATTAGCGCGAATTACGCCCACGGCATCCTCACGATTAGCGCCCCGCGCCTCGGCCAATCCACGCCACACGCGGCTATTATTCCAATCAACTGATCCGATAATCAGCGGGCAGGCTCAATCCCGCCCCCCCCCTACGCGAACGCCATGATCCCGCTCCTGCCGCTCTTCGCCCATATTACGACCCCGCTTCGGCCGGAGGATAACCAACCGTCGCGTAAACCGGCTTACCGATTGGTCGAAAACGAAAAGTCCTATACCCTCACCGTCCAACTTCCGGGGGTAGATAAAACCGGGTTGGACGTGGTCGCGAAAAATGGAGTGCTGTGCATCGTCGGTCGCCGGGAATGGCACAAGCCGGCAGCGTGGGTCCTGATCCACCGGGAAAGCACCGATGCCAATTTCACCCTGAAACTCACCTACGACACCCGGATTGAGGCGGACAAAATCAATGCAGCTATCGCCGACGGGGTTCTCACCGTCACCCTTCCCAAATCTTCGGATGGTCAGCCGAAGCAAATTCCGGTCATCTAGTTTTTAACAAAACACTTAAGAGATGCAGAAGCCGACCATCCGCCGGAGCTAACCGAAGCTCAAATCACACACTGGAATAGAAGGCGTTGATCTTGTCGGCGACGTCACGGAAGCTAATGTCTTCACTGTAGAGTATTTTATATTCAGCGATGGCTTCGGTTTTCTTACCCATGTTTTCAAAACATGATGCCAATTCGTAGATCACATCTTTTTTCAGATCATCCATGAGCGTCAGTTCACCTTTGGCAGTTTGGAACTGAGCGACTGCCAGATCGAACATCTTGCGAGCCTTGAGGGCCTTGCCCATGCCGGTGATCGCTTGAATGCGGACCTTGGGGTTTTTCTGCGCCTGTTGATAGTTGGCGATGGCGTTCTGGTAGTCGCCGGCCTCGAAATAAAGGTTAGCCAGGGTGAAGCGAGCGCCGTAGTCGTTCGGATAGCGCTCGACGAAGTCCTTGGCCTCGGCCAACTGAGTTTCGGCGTAATCGCGCTTGGCCTTGGCAAACGACTCGGCCAAGGCCGCGTCGCCGGGAGCCAATGCCAGTTGGGCCTGAAGGCCTTTGAGCCGGCTCGACAAAATCGCGTTGCGTAAATCCGACTCTTGCTTGGCGAGCGTGGTATCAACAGCGCCAGCAGGAAGCGCCCGGGCTTTGCCGATATAATCAAGGGCCGCCTCCAGTTTGTTCAGCTTTTTGTAGCCATCGACCACGCTGCGGTAGTGGTTGAGATTATCCGGCTGCGCCTGCAAGCGCACGAGAGCATCATCGATGAGCTTTTGCGTCGTCTCCTCGGAAGTCATGATCTTGGCAGACTGCTCAAGCAGGGTCGATTGGGCCTCGTCCTTGAGCTTTTCCCGGAATGAGCCTGTTTCCTCCCAGTTGCCCTTCTCGGTGGTTTGCGCGATGGCAGACTTGCGCATGAGCGCGAGGGCGTCGCCATCCTGAGGCTTAAGTTTGAGCAACTCGTCGGCCAAACGAAGCGCATCTTTGGGACGCTTGGCGGCATAACAGGCCTCACCGAATTGCAGGAGAGCCTCACGATCGCTTGGATTGAGTTCATGGATCGACTCCCAGGCGAACACGAACGTTTCCGGCCAATCAAAAGCCTGGGCCGCCTCGGCAAGGAGTTTGAGCGCGGGTATGCTCGTAGGGTCGGAGGCCAGCATCTTCTCCGCATTTTCCAGAATTTTGGCCGGGTCCTTCTTGCCGCCGCCAAACAGAAAACCGGCGTTGGTCACGGAACCAAACGCCTTGGCGAAAATCTTGGTTTTGCCCCCCAAATGGCGCAACTGGGCAACGCGTTGTAAGCGGCGGACAGCTACGCAGCTGGGGGCAATTTTCAAAACTTGGGCGGTAACGTCCAAAACGTACTCGAGATTACCTCGCTGAAGAGCAATTTGGGAGTTCTCGATCTGCTTCTGAACGCGGGGGTCAAGCGATAGGATGGTAACTTCGGGCATAGGGGATAAAAAAAAACAACGCTGCCCCAATGAGGGGTCAACGCTAGATTGGCGGTTCTTAAATCACCTCCAGATCCTTGGCGGCCGCACGCGCCAAACGCGCCAGTCCTGCCTCGACCACCGTATCGGAAGGGCCCTCGACCAAGAGGCGCAGCTTGGCCTCAGTTCCGGAAAAACGCACCAAAACCCGTCCCTGCGAGGCCAATTCCTCCTCCACCGCAGTAATCTCGGCCGCCAAGGTCACGCAGGCCGCGAGATCGCGTTTTTCATGAATCCTAAGGTTGCGGGTACCCTGCGGGAATTTCTTTAACGCTCGACGCAAATCTGAAAGCGGCCGCCCCGTGTCCAGCATCACCTCGATGACTTTGAGCGCCGCCACCAGCCCGTCGCCCGTCGGCGAAACCTCGGCGCAAATGATGTGCCCGCTCGACTCTCCGCCCAAAAGGGCCCCTTCAGCCTGCATGCGCTCGCTCACATAACGGTCGCCCACTGCGGCACGCGCCACCCGACCACCGGCTGCGGAAATCGCCGCATCGACACCGAGGTTACTTTGCACGGTCACCACCAGCGTTGAGGCGGCTAAGCGGCCGCGGGCCAGCGCGTGCAAGGCAAGTAGGGTGAGCACTTCGTCACCCTCTAATACGGAGCCGGTCTCATCGCACAACACGCAGCGATCACCGTCACCGTCGTGCGCGACACCAAGCCGCGCTCCGGTGGCACATACCTGCGCTGCTAAACCTTCAGGGTGTTCACTGCCCACCCCCAGATTAATATTTAGCCCGTCAGGGGCGTCGCCCAAGCCGATCACCTCGGCGCCCAGCGCCCGCAGGACATCCGGGCTAGTTCCTGCTGTCGCTCCATTGGCCGTGTCGAGAACGATGCGCCATCCCGCCAGCGCGTTGCGAGGAAGCAGCGCCTGGGCCGCGCCGATGTACTCGGCCCGCCCATCGGCGTGTGGAAATTCCGCCCGCTCCGCGCAGGGAACTTCCGGCAGAAGCGACTCCACCTGAACCTCGTCGGCGTCGGTCAACTTGATACCCGTACCCAAGAAAAATTTAATACCGTTGTCGGCCGCCGGATTGTGCGAGGCCGTGATCACCACCCCGAGAACCGCGTCACTCAATCGTACCGCCCGCGCGACTGCCGGCGTGGGCAACACCCCGAGTGAAACCGGCTTAAGGCCGGCCGCCGCCAGTCCGTTCGCCACGGCCTGAGCCATCGACGATCCGGAGCCGCGGGTGTCCCTGCCAATGAGCACGCGGCCGGTGCCCCCCAGCCAACGTCCCGCGGCCTCACCCAAGCGGGCGGCGAACGCCTCATTAATCACCAGACCACCATAGAGACCGCGAACACCGTCAGTGCCGAAATAGGTACGTTTCATTTTGAAAAAAATTCCCGCGTCGCGGCGATTTTGCCCCGAACCGCCCCGCCAAGCAGCAACTCTCGGGCAAGCCCTGTACCGGCCTCCACCGACTTCGTGCGCCCCAGAATCCACAGGGCCGTGGCGGTATTCAGCACAATGGTGTCCACCAAGCCCGCGGGGGCGCGCCCGGCGAGCACCGCCTCGACGATCGCCAGATTAGTCGGCAGGTCGCCGCCGGCTAGGTCTGCAAACGGAGCGGCGCCAAAGCCGTTATCCGCCGCGTTCCAATACCCGTCCACATGGCGCAACCGGCCGAAGCCCCGCACCCGGTTGCGGGTCGCGGTGGTGAGCTCATCAATGCCGCAGTTCGGCCCGATGATTCCATGCGCAGCCAATCCCGCCTGCGCACCCAGCAGGTCAAGCACCCCCGCCAATTTACCCACCCATGGCTCGGCAAAAACCCCCAGCAACACGTGCGCCGGGCGCCCTGGATTAATGAGCGGTCCGAGAATATTAAAAACCGAACGCCGGCCTTGGGCCGCGAGGTGTTTACGCGTCGGCGCGATGTGCTGGAACGTGGGGTGATAGGCGGGCGCAAAGAAAAATGCGAAGCCCAGCTCGGCCAACCCGCCGCGCACCTGCTCGGGTGAAGCCTCTAAATCCACGCCCAACGCGGACAACAAATCCGCACTGCCACATTTCGAAGTAATGCCGCGATTGCCGTGCTTCATCACGGTGGCACCGGCACAAGCCAGGGTGAGCACCACCATGCTGGAGATATTAAAGCCCCCGGCCATGTCACCGCCTGTGCCCACGATATCAATCGCCTCGGCCGACCAACGCTCCACGCCCGGATCAAGCGCCCGGGCACGGAAAGCTCGGGCAAACGCCGCGATCTCGGCCACACTCTCGCCCTTGTCGGCCAAGGCAGCCAAAAACGCCGCCTTGGATTCAACCGATTCCACGGGCGAAGCCAGCTCGGCCACCGCGGCCTCAATGTCATCCGCCGACAAATCCTGAAGCACTTGGAGTCGGGGGATAAATTCGGTGAGTGCGGACATGGGCGAACAGGGAATCGAAAAACCGTTGTGCGAGGGAAGCATAAACTCGACAGGCACGGGGCGTTCTGGGAGCAAACGCAGGTGCGTCGTATTCTATTTCTCCTCGCGGCAGGCCTGGTTTCGACCCTTTCCTGCCTCGCTCAACCCGTGGATCAGGCCGCCAACGCGCCGGTCGCAGAACTCAGCCCCCGCGATGCGGTCATTCTCGGCCTGGTCGAGGGCATAACCGAGTTTCTGCCTGTATCATCCACCGGCCACCTTATTATCGCCAGCGAGTTAATCGGGCTGGCAAACGAGGAGCCGCTGCTGGATTCCAGCGGCGAACCGCTCTGGTACAAGACACCCTCGGACAAGGCTCCAGGGGGCGAACCGCTGAGCCTTAAACTCGCGGCCGACACGTACACGGTGGTGATCCAAGCCGGCGCTATCGTCGCAGTGGTGTTAATTTACTGGAGTCAACTTGCGGGCATCCTGCGGGGGCTGCTGGGCAAAAACAGCGCCGGGCTACGGCTTCTGCGCAACCTTATCATCGCATGTATTCCCGCGGTTGGGTTGGGCCTGACCTGCGGCAAGTTGATCGACAAACACCTGTTTTCCATTGAGGCCGTCGTGGTCGGGCTGATCAGCGGGGCGGTGCTCATGTTTGCGGCGGAATATTGGCGCAAGCAGCAGCCGGCGCTAAGCGTTGGCCGGCTGGAGCCCGCAGACTTGAGCGTGCGCCAAGCTTTTGGCATTGGCCTCATGCAATGTCTCGCGCTTTGGCCGGGTATGAGCCGTTCCATGGTCACCATGGTGGGGGGCTATTTCTGCGGCTTGTCGCCCGCCCGTTCGGCGGAGTTCAGTTTCCTGGTGGGACTGCCGATCCTGTCGGGGGCGGCCTTGCTCAAGTCCTACAAAGCCGGTCCGGCCATGATAGAGGTGTTCGGGGCCTCATCGGTTTTTCTCGGCAGCTTGGTTGCCGCCTGCTCGGCCGCCCTGGCGGTAAAATTCCTGGTCAACTACCTGAGTCGCCATGGCCTGGGTATTTTCGCTGTGTACCGCCTCGCGCTCGCCGGCGTCCTTGGCACCTGGTTTTTGATGAACGAATAGCCAGTCTCATTCCGAATGCTGGCTCAATGGCAGGAGCCGGCTTGAGCGTCCCCGCCTATGCCATCATCGCTTTGACGCAGCCCGGAGCACTTGCCCCGGGGCGCCACACGCCCCGCAACTCAGTGGTTTGCGGCAAGCGAGGCAGCCCATACTGGTTCGCCCAGAGTTTCCGTGCCACCAACTCGGCCGCCGCTTCGCCCAAGGTGATCATGCATTGGTCTATCCCGGCGACACAACCGCCGTAGTAATGCGCCCCCCAATCCAGCACCGCCCACGCCACTTCATTGGGCACCTTGAGCTGGGCCAGCGCGAACAAACGCTCCACCTCCTCGTCCACCGTTAAAATCACATCCGGGCGATTCGCCACGTACCACGAGCGGAAAACCCCCAGCTCGTAGCCGCGGTCGACCGAGGTTTCCAATAGGGGCAAAACCACCATTTCCCCCGCGCGCGCCAACACATACTGAAGGTAGCGCGCATGCCACAAATAGTTGGAGCGCCGCTGCATCGTCGCTGGCAAGACCAGCCCGACCCGGCGATAACCGGATGCATACAACGCCGCCAAAGCGTCACCGCAATTGTTATAATGATCCGGCGACACCCGCGTCAGGTTCAGCGGATCGGTCACCGAATAGCCACAGGCCACCACCGCCAGCTTTTCGTAGTTAATTGCCAGCCGAGAGCGGCCGCCCTGCCGAAACGGCGCAATGACCACCCCGCTGATTCCCCGCGCCACCAGCGCGCGCGCCAGTGCCGATTCCGACCAGTAACGTGCCTCGCCCAAATCAAACTCATCACAGGCAAAGCCCAACTCCGCCGCCTTGCGCCGCACCCCTGCGATCAAATCCGCGTCCGTGCGCCACAGCTGGCCGCCCTCCCTTGATTCAAAAATCAAGCCGATCGTCGCCCCGGTTCCCGTCAGCCACCGGCTGCGCCGGACCCGCTCCATGTTGGCGGAAACCAAGGGATTGGCTTGGTAACCCAAACGCTCCGCAGCCGCCTTCACCCGGGCCTGGGTCGCAGCCGGCACCCGCCGATCGCCCCGCAAGGCCAGCGACACCGTGTAGGTCGACAGGCCCACCTGCGCCGCCACCCCGCGTATAGTCATGGGCCCGCTTTTATTCATGCGCCCACCCGAGCAAAACCTAACGCGTTAGGCAATCCGCCAATTGCCCTCCCCTCACCACCTCGGCCAACGTCGAGCCGTCAGTTTAGTTTACCAACCCTTCCTCTTACCCATGTCCCTTCAGATCAAACCCGCCGGCTCCACCGTTTTCGACCAAGTTTCCCTAGGCGAAGTCATGCTTCGCCTCGACCCCGGCGAGGGCCGCGTGCGCACCGCCCGGTCCTTCACCGCCTGGGAAGGCGGCGGCGAATACAACACCTCGCGCGGCCTGCGTAAATGCTTCGGCCTCAAAACGGCGGTCTGCACCGCCTTCGTCGACAACGAGGTCGGCCATCTTGTCGAAGACTTCATCATGCAGGGAGGCGTTGCCACCGACTTCATCAAATGGCGCGAGGATGACGGCATTGGCCGCACCGTGCGCAACGGCCTCAATTTCACCGAGCGCGGCTTCGGCATTCGCGGCGCGGTCGGCGTGCCGGATCGTGGCAACACTGCCGCCTCCCAACTTAAGCCGGGTGACTTCGACTGGGATAACATTTTCGGCAAACTCGGCGCCCGCTGGTTCCACACAGGCGGCATCTTTGCCGCGCTCTCCGAATCCACCGCCGCCCTCACCATCGAGGCGGTCAAGGCCGCCAAAAAGCACGGCGTGATCGTCTCCTACGACCTCAATTACCGCCCGTCACTCTGGAAGACGATCGGTGGCCTCAAAAAAGCCCAGGCCGTTAACCGCGAGATCGCCCAGTATGTCGACGTGATGATTGGCAACGAAGAGGACTTTACCGCCTCCCTCGGGTTTGCGGTCAAAGGCGCCGAAGACCTCAAGCACATCGAGATCGATGCCTTCAAGGCCATGATCGAAACCGCGGTGAAGGAGTTCCCGAACTTCAAGGTTGCCGCGACCACCCTCCGCCACGTCATCACCGCGACCAAAAACGACTGGTCGGCCATCCTTTGGCACGACGGCAAATTTCACGAGAGCCGCAAGTATCCCGCGCTGGAAATCATGGATCGGGTGGGCGGCGGCGACAGCTTTGCCAGCGGCCTGCAATTCGGCTTCCTCGAATTCAACGACGGGCAAAAGGCGGTCGAATACGGCGCGGCCCACGGCGCCCTCGCTTCAACTACCCCGGGCGACACCTCCATGGCCACCCGCAAAGAAGTTGAAAAGACCTTCGCCGGCGGCGGCGCCCGCGTCGTTCGTTAAAGTTAGATTCGCACCGGAGCGACGGCCCTTTCGCCGTCGCTTCGTTTTTTCATCTTCAATCAGAAACCCGCCACCCTTCGTCCGCCCCCCCTTTACTCCATGTCACTCCGCGCCCTCATTCCGCAGCCCATCCTTCCCGTCATCGTCATCGACGAAGCCCGTCAAGCCGTGCCGCTCGCCGAAGCGTTCCTCGCCGGCGGCCTGCGCCAACTCGAGGTCACCTTCCGCACCGCCGCTGCGGCTGACGCCATCCGCGCCATTCGCACCGCTCTGCCCGAGATGCTCATCGGCGCTGGCACCTTACTCACCCCTGACCAAGCCCGCGCAGCCATCGACGCCGGAGCCCAGTATGGCCTGGCCCCGGGCCTGGATGAAGCGATTGTCAAAATCTTTGCCAACGCTGGCGTCCCCTACATGCCCGGCGTCATGACCCCCACCGAGATTGGCCGCGCCGCCCAACTCGGCTGCCGTTCGCTCAAATTCTTCCCGGCCGAAAACGCCGGCGGCGCGCCCGCGCTCAAATCAATGCTTGCTCCGTTTAAGGCCTATAACCTCGAAATCTGCCCCACCGGTGGCATCAGCCTGCAAAACATGCGCACCTACCTTTCGATCCCCGAGGTGATCACCGTGGGCGGCAGCTGGTTGGCCACGCAAAAAATGATAGCCTCCTCTGACTGGGCGCTCATCACTCGCACCACCCAGGAAGCCCTCGCCGCTGCCGCCGCCTAACGACCACCCGAGCCCACCGGCATTCCCTGGCACTCGTTGACCTGAGGCATCGCGTCATCATCGTTACTAGTGCCAACGGGGAGCTCACCGGCTCCGCGGCTAATTACCTCAAAGCAGGGGGCGCAAGTGGTCGAACAATCGCTCCGCCGCCTTATTGTGTGCACCTTCCAACTCGGTGAAGGAGACTATGATCACCCCCTTTCGCGGGCCGAATTAGAGGTCTATCCGGCAAACCTCCTACCCCACACCTCTCGATCCACAAGCCGAAGCAGATTCTGCTCCTGCACCTCGACCGCACCCGGCTGTATTCGAAGGCTGGTCTCATCAGCGCCAGGCTTTACCCGCGCCTGATGAACGCGGGCATCGAAGTGGACTTGCTGCCCACCCATGAGCCGATGACGCGCGAGCAAAGCGAGAGGAGGTTCGGTGACGCTATCCCCTTTGAGAAAATCCTCCCGCATCGCTGCCGAGAGGAGTAGGTCACGCTCGACGAATTGCCGTCGAGTTTATGCGCGTGATCGACGGCGGCCGCTTCGACCAGCCCCTGCCGGTCCAGGTCAACAAGATCTTCGTCGAAGGTAATTTCGACCTAGTGATAACCCCCGGCCAGGTGGTGCCCATAAGGTGATGGGACGAGCCAATTACACCAAAAAAACCTGCGTGGGTCTGGGTGGCCGCGACACGATCCAAAGGTCACATCTTCTCGGCGCCGTGTGCAACATGGCGCCGATCATGGACCGGGTGGACACACCGGTGCGCCGCGCCTTGGCCGAAGCATGCAACCGTTTCATCGCCCACCGCCTGCCGGTGCTGTTCATCCTCACCGTCATGCACGATACCGCAAAGGGGTCCCCCCACCGCGGTCTCTACCCGGGGCATGCTCGCAGCGGCTACAAGGCGGCAGGCCACCTTTCTGCCACGGTTACCATTACCTTGGTAGATCGAACGATTAAACGCTGCGTGGTCTGGCTCGATCCGCGCAAGTCCACCCTCACCTGGCTGGGCAACAAATCAGTTGATCGCTCCCGCATGGCCATAGCCGACTAAGGCACGCCCGATGGGCTAGCCCGCGCCTGCCCCACGTTGACGAGGACCCCACCATTGATTCGCTCATCCACCGCCATGGCTACAAGGGGAAGCCCGCCAAGCTACCGGCGATGAAGCAGGCCCCGGCATTACCCGGCTATTTGTCCGCCGCCGCCCACCTGATTCACGGCAACAGCGAAGGCCGCTTCCGAATCGTCAATTACCCCGACCCGGGCGTGCTCCGCGAAGAAATCGAAAGCGAGGGCTTGTGTAAATACCCTACGAGGAAGCCGTCAAACGGTGGAATCCGGCCGGACAAAACACCGGCTGGCAAACCAACGCGGTCGACCGCAATTTCTACTGCTTGATCGCCAACCCCACGCTCGGCTTGTTGGCCAATCAAGCCCGCCTCAGCGGCTAAACACCTCCGCTCGCGCCGACGCCTCGGTTGTAGCTGGAGCCAAACTGACGGCCGAGGGAAACCGCATCATTTCGTGATAGCACTTGACGACACAAAGTGCGGCCCTCTACGTTCCGCCTTTACCACTCATAACAGACCTCGGTACACGAGCGTCACCCACCCTTTAATCCTCACCGACCATGGCAAATCCGAAACGCAAGCAATCCAAACGCCGCAGCGCTAACCGCCGCGCAGCCAACGCCTTCATCGCTCCTGAAATCGCCCGTGATCCCACGGACGGCACCGCTTTCCGCCCCCACCACGTCAATCCCACCAACGGGACCTATCGCGGCCGCCAAGTCGTCAACGTCGAGGTCTAATCCTCGCGTTCGCTTCCCTGCCCCCCCTCAACCATCCCTCGCGATGGTCTCTTCTATGGGTCAAAACGGACGCATCGCGGTCGACGCGATGGGAGCTGATTTGGGACCTGCTGAAGTGGTGGCTGCCGTGCAGATGGCGCTCACAGAGTTTGCTGATCTCAATCCCATCACCCTAGTCGGTGATGAGGCAGTGCTCAAACCACTGATCACCAGCCATGGCCTCAACGGGCATCCCTCTTTGAGGCTTTTTCATGCCTCCGAGGTGATCACCATGGACGACAAGCCCATTCCGGCGCTCAAGCGCAAGAAGGACGCGTCCATGTTTCGGGCCATCGAAATGGTCAAATCCGGCGAGGCCTCAGCGGTGGTCAGCTGCGGCAACACCGGTGCGCTCATGGCCGGCGGAACGATCAAACTGCGCACCCTCGACGGTATCGAGCGCCCGGCCCTGGCCGCGATCATACCCCGCAAAAACGGCTATTTTATTCTCATCGACGCCGGCGCCAACCCGGAGGCGGCACCCGAGCACCTCGTGCACAATGCCCTGCTCGGCACCCACTACGCGCGCATCATTCTCGGCGTAGAACAACCCCGCGTCGGCCTGCTCACCATTGGCACCGAAGAGGGCAAAGGCAATGCGCTGACCACCGCCACCCACGAGTACCTCAAGCAGCTGGGCGACCTGGTAAACTACGTCGGCCCGACCGAGGGTTTTCAGGTTTTCACCGACCATTGTGACGTCGCGGTCTGCGACGGCTTTGTCGGCAACCTGCTGCTAAAGAGCTGGGAGTCGCTCGCTCATTTTTTTTCCGCCACGCTCAAAACCGAGCTCAAAGCCAACCCGCTGCGCATGGGCGGGGCGATCCTGTCTAAAGGCGCCTTCAAGGCGCTCAAGCAGCGCATGAACCCGGAGGTTTACGGAGGCGCCCCCCTGCTCGGGCTGCGCGGCAACGTACTTAAGGCCCATGGCTCGAGCAGCCGGATCGCGATCAAAAACGCGATTCGTGCCGCCAACCAAATCGTCAAGGCTGACATGCTGCACCTCATTGCCGCCGACGCCGCGCGCGCCAACGCGCTGATCCGCCCGCCCCAAACCTCCGCTACGGCGGCCACCCCGCCCCCAGCGGTTTGAGCGCGGGCAATCCCGCGACGCCTTTCTGTGTTTTGAGCTGATTCACCATGGGTTCACCCGCCATCGCTATCCTCGGTACCGGCTCTTACGCTCCCGCCCGGATCCTCACCAACGACGACTTGTCGAGCCTGGTTGATACCTCCAACGAGTGGATTTTCAGTCGCACCGGCATTCGCGAGCGCCACATCGCCGCCAAGGACGAAACCACCTCACAGATGGCGGCAGCCGCAGCCCGTATCGCGATTGCCGACGCCGGCCTCACCGCGGCCGACATCGACCTGATCATCGTGGCGACGGTGACCCCTGATATGCCGATGCCCTCGACGGCGTGTTTTGTTCAAAACCACCTCGGCGTCCCTAGTCATACCGCCTGCTTTGACCTCAATGCCGCGTGTTCGGGCTTTATTTACGCGCTGGACACCGCCTGGGCCATGCTCGGCTCCGGCCGCTACCGCCACGCCCTCGTCATTGGCGCTGAGCGCATGTCCACCGTCCTCGACTGGACGGACCGAACCACCTGCGTCCTTTTCGGCGACGGCGCAGGCGCCGTGGTGATCGGCCCAGCCCGTGGCACCGCCCAGATCATCGGCACCAAACTTTACGCTGAGGGCGCCCACGCCGACCTGCTCTGCATCCCGGAAAAGGGTGTTAGCCCCTCTGATCAGAATCCCGAGGGCTTGCGCAAGCCGCCCACGATCACCATGAAAGGTCGCGAGATTTTCAAAAACGCGGTGCGCGAAATGGAGCAAGCGGCCCGGGAAATCCTCCACCAGCATCAACTCGAGCCAGCCGCAATCGACTGCGTCATCCCCCACCAGGCCAACCTGCGCATCATCGCCGCGATCGGCCAGCACCTCAAACTCCCCCCCGAGCGTTTCTTCGTTAATCTGGAACGCTACGGCAACACCTCGGCCGCCTCGATCCCGATCGCCCTGGACGAAGCCCGCAGCACCGGCCGGATCAAGCCGGGCGACACCACCCTCTTGGTGGCTTTCGGGGCGGGCTTGACCTATGGGTCCGCACTGGTTCGCTGGTAACTCTTTACGACATGTTCACTTCATTCGCCCGCGCCCTGTCCACTTACGCCATTTTCGGTCTAGCCTTGGCGATGCTGCCGAAAGCGAACCTGCGGGCTGATCTCGTCTGGACGCCCCAGTCCGGCTGGAAGGCAGAGGGCGGGATACTCGCGGGCGTTCTCCCGGAACCGGACCGCAACGCCCTCGACGCCATGAACAAGGCCCGGGCCGACGAGGAACGCGGAAGCCGCTCCGCCGCCATGTCGCGCTACGAAGGGGTCGCCAAGAAATATCCCAACTCGGTTTACGCCTCGGAAGCGCTGTTCCGCGCGGCCCACATCCGTTATACCCGTCGCCAATACGTCAAAGCCTTCGAGTCGTACCAAGACGTTGTCTCCAAATACCCGAACTCCACTCATTTTAACCAGATCATCGGCGAGCAATACCGCTTGGCCAACGACCTTTTGGACGGCAAACGCCCGCGCTATTTCGGCTGGATCCCGGGCTTTAAGAACCGCGCCAAGGGCATCGAGTTCTTCGAGAAAATCGTCGAGACCGCTCCGCACAGTGAATACGCCCCGCTCTCGCTGATGAACGTCGCCCGGGGCCACCAGAAACTGGGCCAGCCCGACGAGGCGATCGATGCGCTCGATCGCATGATCAACGACTACCAGCAGAGCCTGCTTGCCCCCGATGCCTACCTCAAACTCGCCCAGACCCACGCCTCCCTCGTCCAGGGCCCGGCTTACGACCAAGCTTCAACCCAGCAGGCGATCACCTATTATCAGGACTTTCTGATCCTCTTCCCTGCTGATTCCAATGTTGCCGCAGTCGCCTCAGGCTTGGCCGGCGTGCGCAAGACCTTCGCCGAGAGCAAAATCACCATCGGTGATTTCTATTTCTATAAGCGCGACAACTTCAAGGCGGCCCGCGTCCTCTACAACGAGGCGATCACCTCTTATCCGGATTCCGCGGTCGCCGAAGTGGCTCGCCAACGTCTCGCTGCCGTCGAGAAAACCGAGACCAAGGCCAAAGCGGCCGCCCTCCCGCCCGCTCCGCCCATCCCCCGCCCCAAGCCCAAACGGAGCTTCTGGCTGTTTTAATTTCCGCTCCCGCTCCGTCGTCGACTGCCCCTTTTTTTATGCGCGCCTCACTTTTTTTTGGACTGCTTAGCCTCCTTCTGCTCTCCGGCTGCGCCAACTATCAACTCGGCACCGGCGGTAAGGTCACATTTCGTACCCTCTACGTCGCCCCGGTGGTCAACGAGAGCAACCTGCCCCAAGCCGTTGCGATTGTGAGCACCCAACTGCGCGAGGCCTTCCTGCACGACCCCCGCATCATCCTCGTCAACTCCCCTGAGGAAGCCGACGCCACCCTTACGGTTCGCCTGCTCAAGTACGGCCGTATTGGAAAAACCGGGCGCCGCGATGACACCGGCCTTTCCCGCAACTTCGACGTTACACTCGAAGCCGAAGCATCCTTGCGCGACAACCGCGACAACCGGTTTCTGTTCGAAAACCGGAAAGCCGCAGCCACCCGCGAAACCTTCGGCGATAGCGGTCAACTGCAGGCCGAATTCAACAACGTCCCGCTGCTCGGCGAGATTTTGGCAAAAAACATCCGCAGCGCCACGCTCGACACCTGGTAAGTCGGGCGGTCGCCCGCACCCTGCGCCCCAACCCTGCATCCGCCCCACGGTGCGAACAGCCCGCAGGCCTCTGGCGCGAGGGCCGAAGATTCGGCTTTCCATTCGCGCTCCGCGGCCCTGATTGTTGGCGACCGATGCACGCCTCCATTCTCGCCCCCTCGATTCTCGCCGGCGATCACGCCAACCTCGCGGCCAGCGCCCAAGTGGTCGAATCCCTCGGCGTAACCTGGATTCACCTCGACATCATGGACGGCCATTTTGTGCCGAACCTGACCTTCGGCCCGCAAACGGTCGCCGCCCTGCGCAAGGGCTCCAAGCTCTTCTTCGACACCCACCTGATGCTGGCCGAGCCGCAGCGCTACATCGAGGCCTTCGCCAAGGCCGGGGCCAACCTCATCAGCATCCATATCGAGCCCGCCTACGATCACGCCGCCACCCTCAAACGCATCCGCGAACTGGGTTGCCTCAATGGCATCGTCCTTAACCCCGGCACCCCCGCCGAAGCCATCGAACCGTTCCTCGATCAGGTGGACTTGGTGCTGGTGATGACCGTCCAGCCCGGCTTCGGCGGACAACCCTTCCGCCGCGACATGCTGCCCAAGATTGCCCAGATCGACGCCTGGCGCCGCGAACGGGAACTGAACTTCCGCCTCGAAGTCGATGGCGGAATCGACCTCAAAAACGGGCCGGAATGCCGTGCAGTGGGCGTCGACACCTTTGTGGCCGGCACCTCGTTTTTCGGTGCCGCCGACAAAGCGGGCGTGGCCCAAACGGTCGCCGCCTGGTAAGCCCGTCCAGCGCGCCAGGGCACACCGGGCGCCGCACTGGCGCCCCGATCGCCCTCAGCCGGCCACCAGGCCGTTGCGCACCAGCAACGCGGCCAGATCCGGATCGCGCCCCATGAAGCGGCGGTAAAGCTCAGCCGGCTCGGCCGAGTTGCCCTGGCTCAAAATGTGGGCCACGAACTCCGCGCCGACCTGCGCGTTAAACACGCCTTCGCGCTGGAACCGGGTGAACGCGTCGGCATCGAGAACCTCCGCCCACTTGTAGGAATAGTAACCCGCCGCGTAACCCACCGGGTCGCTAAACAGGTGGCCGAAGCGCTTCACAATCGTGCGCCCCGCCGGTTCGGTGGGGATCATGCAGTCGGCCACCAGCGCCCGGGCTTGGGCCTCGATGTCGCCGGTGGCAAACTCCGGCGCGCGCATGTGTAGCAACAGGTCCATCCGGGCAAACTGCACCTGCCGGATCGTCGCGCAGGCCGAGCGGAAGTTTTTCGCCGCCGTCATCTTTTGGAAAATCTCCGCCGGGATCGGCGCGCCGGTCTCATGATGGCGGGCGAACAGGTCGAGGCTTTCGCGCTGCCAGCACCAGTTTTCCATGATCTGCGAGGGTAGCTCGACAAAGTCCCAGGCCACGTTGACGCCGTTGAGCGACTTGATCTCCACCTCGCCGAGCAGGTGGTGCAACAGGTGGCCAAACTCGTGGAAAATCGTCTCCAACTCGTCGTGGGCGAGCAGCGCCGGTTTGCCCTCGGCCGGGGGCGTGAGGTTGCCGCAGATGTAGCCCAGGTGCGGAGCGCGGCTGCCGTCGGGCTGCGGCCCGCCGGTCACCAAATAGCCCATCCAAGCCCCGCCGCGCTTCGGTTCGCGCGGATACCAATCGGCGTAGAACGAGCCGAGTTGGCGGCCGGCCGCATCGTGCAAATCATAAAACTTCACCTCGGGATGCCAGACCTCGACCGACCCCGCCGGCCGTTCGGTGATGCGCAGGCCAAAGACCCGCCCAGCCAAGTCGAACAGCCCGGCGATCACCCGGTCCATCGGCAGGTAGGGCCGCAGCACCTCGTCGTCGAAATCGTAGCGCTCCTGCCGCAGTTTCTCGGACCAGTAACCGACTTCCCACGCCTTCAGCACCGCGCGCGGCGCCCCGGTTTGGCGGGCCTTGAACTCCTCCAACTCGGCGCATTCGCGCACGAAGGCGGCGCCGGCGCGACGGTGCATATCGGCGATGAATGCGAGCGCCTGATCCCCCGAGCCGGCCATGCGCCGGGCCAGCACCAAGTCGGCAAAATGGGTCTTCCCGAGCAGCCGGGCCTTCTCGTCGCGCAGGGCGATGATCTTCTGCACTAGTGCGGCGTTGTCGTGCGGGGCCTGGGCACCCACGGCGGTCGCGGCGGTCCAGACCTCGCGGCGCAGGATCTCGTCATCCGCGTAAGTCATGACCGGCTCCTGCGAAGGCTGGTGCAACGTGAAGCGCCAAGCCGGCGCCTCCGGGGTGCCCAGCCCCTTGGCCTCGGCGCTGCGCTTGGCGGTGGCGATGGCGTGCTCGGGCAAACCGCGCAAGCGGGACGCGTCGGTGACGACCAGTTCCCAGGCGTTGGTCGCATCGAGGACGTTCTCCCCGTATTTCTGGGTGACCTCGGCGAGCTCGGTTTGCAGGGTTTCGAGCCGGGCGCGCTGGGCCTCGGGCAGATCGGCGCCGGCCTGACGAAACTCCTCCACCGTCTCGTCGACGAAGCGGCGATGAATCCCGGTGAGCGCCGCGGCGGCGGGCGTGGCCGCGAAGGTTTTGAGGCGCAACCAGAGCGCCGGGTTGAGGGCGATGCGGGCGGAAAAGGCGGAAACGGCGGGCAGCAGGGCGTTATGCGCGTCGCGCAGCGCCGGCGAATCGTCGACGGACTGGAGGTGGGTGACCTTGCCCCAGGCATAGTTAAGCTCCTCGGTCGCCTGCTCAAGGGCGAGAAACGTGTTGGCGTAGGTCAACGCGGCGAGATCGCGTTGGGCGATGGAGTCGATCGCGGACTGCGCGCCGGAGAGCGCGGCCTCGATGGCGGGGCCGATTTGTTCCGGGGTGTGCTGCGTCCAGCGGACAGCGAAGGTGGGATCGAGAAAAGGTTGGTTGGCCACAGGGCGTAGTGACCCCGAGTGAGCCGCGCCTTGTCAACCGCGCAGGCGTCGGCGCCCCCGCAGACGGGTTCTACGCAAGCCAAGGCACCGCGCGGAGGGGGGGAGAAAAAAGGCGGGCAGGCCGCGCCGCTGCGCTGCACTGCCCGCCGCAAACTCGCTGGGTGGCGGCTTACCAGGCGTAGCGAGCGCCGAGGGAGAGTTCGCGCGGGGCGCCCGGCACCAGCGGCACTTCCTCGTAGTTCACATTCCAGAGGTTATCCACCTGGGTAAACAGGGTGAGACCCTTCACGCGCGGCACCGCATAATACAGGCCGAGGGCGCTGAGGATCGGCGTGTCGTTACCGCGGCGGAGAACGTTTTCGGCCTGCTGGCGGTATTCGTTATCCAGACGCAGCTCGAAGCCGGAACCAAGCCGGGCGACCACCGCAGCGGTGAGCCGCTGCTCGGCGTAGTTGAGGGCGTAGAAACTGCCAACCACGGCGGGATCATTGAAAGCGGCGTTTTTATCCATCCACGCGTAACCAAGAACCAAATCAAACAGGCCCATGGCGCGTTTGCCGACCAACTCGACTCCGGAGGTATCAATATCCACCGCGCTGGCAGTACGGGCATTGATGCTGGAGGACTTAAAGGTCCAATCCACCAGGTCACGGTCCTGACGGAAAAAGACCGCAGTCTTCAGGTCCCAGTCGCCACACTTGGAATCCGCGCCCAATTCATAATTGGTGGCATGGGAACGGCCCAGGTTGGGATTGCCGCCAAACAGCCCGGATGGAGCACTTTTGAGCGCTGTATAAGAGGCCAACTGGGTGGACTCGTCATAAGAAACATAAACCCGGCGCACAGCCCCCGAGTTGAACTTCAACGCCGCCGCACCCATGGGGGAAAACGCCTCACTGTTACGGTTACTGTCATCGACGTTACCGCCTAAGGTGAAAATCGCATCGGTTTTTTTATTCAGCCCCAAGGTGTAGTCGGCAAAGGTGCCCGCATACACCTGGGTGCGTGAGTTGTAGCTGCCGGCGGTCAGCTTGTTCGAAGTCAGCTCATCGGCCACCACCCCAGCGCGGTAACGCAGGGCCAACGGCTCAGCCACGGTGAACCGACCCTCAACGGCCGCCCCGCGCACCACGGTGGTATGGAATCCATTGTAGCCGAATTTAGGGATTGAATAATGGTCATCGTTGTTGCGCTGGTAGGCCCCGGCTTGGAAATAGTCACCGTCCGCGCCGAAGTTTACGCGATGATTAATTAGTACCAAACTCGTCTCTAACTCATCCGTTTCGGCCGTGTTGTAAGGCGTATAAAGATTCACCCAACCCGTGAACTTATCCTGCTGGCCAACGAACAGATCGGTCTGGTAGGCGTCGTTGGCCAACTGCAGGCGGGCGTTGTAGCGGGTGAACTGGTGGTCGCCAAAGGCGCGCGAGCCGTCGCCCTCGGAATAAGCCACCGAGGCGTCGGCCGCCAGGGTGCGCCCGGCCAGTTTTTGGTCGCTTTGGTAACCGGAATAAACCTCGGAGCGGAACAGGTTGTTGTCGCCCGCGCCCACCGCAGCAAAGCCGCCCGTACGTACCGGCTTCCAGCCATAGGCCACGCTGCCGGCGGTCGCGTTCCAGCCCGCCATGGCGTTGTCGGCACCGGTGCGCACCGTCGGCGCGCCCAGCATGGCCGGAGCAATCGGCAGTTCGGCGGAATAGTGCCCGGTCTGCGGATCATAGATCGGCAGCGCCCCAATGCTAAACCCGGTGTTTTCAAAAGTTCCGCCGCGGATGGACACATCGGCCTGGCCTTCGGCAAAATTACGCGCCTGCACATCCACCGAGGGCTCGTAGCGCAGGGCCGTCACCGGCATGGCAAACGAGCTGGTCGGATCCTGGTTGGCCACCGAGGTTGAATAGACCGTCAGGGGCGGCAGTTGAACCGGGTCGGTGGCTGCCGGAACCTCGGCCCGCAGACCAAGCGCGGTGGAGGAAAGGAAAAAGACGGAAGCGAGGAAAACGCGCGACATAGGCGCCCACAGCTAGCAATCAATGCATTGAAAACAAGCCCATTGTTAACCATAAACAAAAATTTGGTTAACTAACTTGAAAACCGGCCAAAAAAAACCCGCCGGGAGAGGCGGGTTAAACCGAAGGCGGTTTGAGTGAGGGGGAATCAGGCGTCGCCGTCGCTGCCGATGGCCTCAACCGGGCAACCTTCGAGGGCTTCCATGCACAGGGAGACATCATCTTCGGTGACCGGCTGCTTGTGGACATAAGAATAACCGCCCTCATCGTGGCGGCTGAAGAACTCCGGTGCGGTTTCGCGGCAGAGGTCGCAGTCGATACATTGCTGATCGACGTAGAATTTACCGGCAACGTTTTGCTCCCATTTGTCTGCTTTGTTAGCCATGTTTCGCACGAAAACCGAATGCGAAACGCTGTCAAGCGGCCATACGAGCGAGCGCGTGAATTAGCCGCTTTCCCCGCGAGGTCCGCAAAATGCGGTCCACGTGGGCTGGTGGCTTGTGTTTAGCGCCCTGCTTTACATAGTTTCGAACAGCATGATTTTCGATCGCCCCTACATGCGCGACAACGACGAGCGCCCCGAGCGGTCGGCCCTAAAGTGGCTGATCGGTATCTTGGTGGCCGCATTTGTGGTCGAAAACATCTGCTTGGGCTGGTTCGGCGGTGATTTCGCTGCCCAGTTTTTCCGCCTCCTCACCCTTTCACCCGAAGGCCTCAAAAGCGGCTTTGTCTGGTCGCTCGCCACCCACGGGCTGCTCCACGACCCCAAAAACCTCTTCGACCTGCTCTTTACCCTGCTGGCCCTCTTCGTGTTTGGCCGGGCGGTCATTCCAGAAATCGGCCCCAAACGCTTTTTACAGCTCTTCGCGGCGGCCGTGATCTTGGGCGGAATGACTTGGCTGGCGGTGAACTGGACCCAGGGCGGACGCCTGTTTGGCGCCTCGGCCGGGGTCAGCGCCTTGATCGTGGTGTTTGCCTGCCTCAACCCCCAGCAACCCATCACGTTCTTCATGCTAGATATCGGCATGCGAGCCAAGCATTTGGCGCTCGGCCTATTCTGCATCGACGGACTTGGCCTCATCCTATTGGAGATCCCCGGCCGCGCCTCCTGGTTCAACATGGCCCATTCCGCCCACCTTGGCGGCATGGCGGCTGGTTGGCTCTTCTATCGGGCCACCCACCCGGGCACGACGCCGCTGTTTAATTCCAAACCCTCGATTGAACTGCCCCGCTGGTTTCGCCGGAGCCGCAAACCTTCCGCCGTGGCCCCGGTTTATAAAGTTAACCTAGGCGGCGGCGCCAATTTGAAAGCTGAGGTCGACCGCATCCTCGATAAAATCAACAGCCAAGGCTTTCAGTCCCTCACCGCCGAGGAAAAACGCCGACTCGACCAAGCCCGCGACCACCTGAGCCGCCGCTAAGGACCCATCACCCACCGCCCGCCAACCACGAGGCACCGGCGACTTCCCGACCTCAACCACCCGTTCGCCCCGCTTACGCTTTCCTTTTAATGCACCTGCTCACCCGACTCGCTCGCCGCTCCCGCCTCGCCCTGATCCCACTAATTTTGTTCGCGGGGATGGCGCACGCTGAAGCCGAAGCCAGTTTCCGTGCCCCGCCCCTGCTCGACATCGAGGCCCGCACCCTCATCCGCCTGCTCGAAGAGGTTCATTACAACCGCGATGCCATCAAATCGGCCAGTTACGCCGAGGTCATTCCCGACTACTTGGCCGCGCTCGACGGCCAGCACCTTTTTTTCCTCGAAACCGACAAAGCCAGCCTCCTCGAGCGCTACAAGCCCGAGTCGCTTTACTGGACCCTCACCTCGATGGGGAAAATCGACGCCGCCTACGCCATCTTCGCGATTTACCAAAAACGCGTGGCCGAGCGGGTCGACTGGATCCAACAATCCCTCAAGGGTGAGTTCGACCTCACCACCCAAGACAGTTACCTGATCGACCGGTCCAAGACGGGTTGGCCGAACACGGCCATCGAATCCGACATCCTTTGGAGCCAGCGCCTGCGCTTCGAGCTGATCAAGGAAGTGCTCAACAAAAAAACCCTCGAGGAGGCCAAGAAAAACGTCAGCAAACGCTACGCCCGCCTCCTGAAGAACATGGGCGACATGGAAAGCTCCGACGTTTCGGAGATGTTCCTCTCCTGCATTGCCCGGCTCTACGATCCGCACTCCACCTATTTCTCCGCCGACACCTTCGAGGACTTCGGCATCCAGATGCGCCTGCAACTGGTCGGCATCGGCGCATTGCTCAGCATCGAAGACGACCAATGCGTGATCAAGGACGTCATTCCCGGCGGCCCTGCCGACTTGGACAAGCAGATCAAGCCCAACGACAAGATCATCTCGGT
>JBILBW010000027.1:0-25153 GCA_044353465.1 Rariglobus sp.
GGCTCACGGTGAGGCGGTTCATTACCTCACAGCGAACAAGTCCGCCGGAGGTTTAACCCCTCAAAAGTGGCCGGTTTTGAAGTGACCAGTCGTGGCCGGTTTTAAGTGATCGCTGACATCTCGCCCCCCGCCAAAAAAGTTTGGTAACCTGATTTCTCGCGCCGCGTAAACGCCGCTTGGGTTAATCCGCTTTGGTCGTATCCCGCTGCACTGTATTGCGAACCAGTTCGGCTCGCAGGCGTTCATTTTCGTCCTGCAACGACTCCTTGCTGTCGGTGGGGACAGCCACCCCAGCGGCCCGGGCCGGCTGATCCGCCCAACTCCATTCAAACAACTGGAATACGCTTATCGCAAGATCGTGCGCGGTTGTTCCGCCGACCTCCCTCTGCTCCGCCAAAGTCGAATCGCCCGTCGTCTGCACGCGTCAGCTGACCTGCGGGGCGTTGCCCCGTTCGCTTGTTGGGTTTTCATTCCTTGAGTCTTTTTTCAGGTATTCAACTCGTGTCCGTCGATTCCGGCTAAACTCAGTCTATGCGGCCTTCCAGTCTTGCTGCTCTGTGTCGGCGCTGCGTGCACTCTGCGATCCACTCCGCAGGGCTGATTTTCTACCTTGAACCCCAACGAAATCGTAGAGTGACCATCGGGGTGGATTTCGCGCCGTTTGCTTTCAGCGGCGCCGCATTGGTACCGAACGGACAACGACCCCAAGAAAAAGGCCGCCCGAGAAAGGGGCGGCCTTGGCGGCATAGGGGATTAACTTGCCGAGTCGTCAGTCACGTGGGCCTCGGTAGCGGGAACGTCGGGGAAGTTTTCAGGGTCGTGCTCGGCGCCCTCGATCTCCTTCTTGCGCGACTCGACAACCGGAGCCGGGGCAAACAGCCGGCCATCGATGAACTCGGTCACATAGCCCTCGCTTACCAACCAGCGCAGGTCGCCATTGAGGCGATTGAGTTTTAAGTTTTGATCAGCAGTGAGAGCTGGTTCGACTGGAACGTCGGCAGAATCCGGCAACGCGGCGACTTTGGCTGGAGCGGAATACCCTAGGAACTTGTCAGCCAATTCACTCGCCTTGATCATCGGATTGACCTCGAGGAAATTGATTAAAGCGCCGATCGAGTTAGAGAAGGTCTGATTAGGGATGCGGAACTTCCGCTTGACCGCACAGACATAGCTCACGCCCTTGGATCCCTTCTTAAAAATGGTGAACCCTTCTCGGCGCAGGCGACCGCGGAGCGCGTTGGCGGTATCGAGAGGGAACTTACGTTGGCGCTCGAGCGCTCCCTCAAGCGTACGGCGAATTTCGCCCGCAGGCAGGGTTTCCAGGTTCTTGCCTGAAAACCGCAACGACTCGACCGTGCGCACCAGCTTGTCCTTGACGGTGGCTAACAGGTATTGGCGTGCATCTTCGAGGGAATCGAACGAGACTCTGGGCTCGACCTCGGTGGCCTCAACGGCCGCCGGCTCGACCTGAGCGGGAGCATCGGTGGTCACAGGTACCGGTGCGGCACTAGCTGCCAATTTCCAGGTGTAGCGGACGGTCTTTTTCATCTTCTCCAGCCACTGGGCGATGACCTCGGGCTCGCGGACCGACTCGATCTTGTTACGGTAGACCTCGAAGGGCAGCTTGATGTTGGCGGCGTGATGCTGCTGCAAAATCTGGTTGTACCGATGGTAATTAGGCGGCCCAAGCAGCTCGCCAGTGACCGAGCAACGGTTGACGACTTGGAAGTTACCTTTGGGCGCATCGATCTCGACCTCGGCGGACTCAAAAAATTGAGCGAAGTGCTTTTCTAAGACGTGATTTAGGGCGGCCTCTTCGCTTTCAAAAGGCAACCCGTCGGGAACGGAGATTGCAAAAGGCGCCGGTTTGCTAGCCGCAGGATTCTCGGAGGGTTTATGCTGGATAACTGCGATGAAGCGGTCGTTCTTGCCAATGATTACCCGGGCGATCTCGAACAGTTCGTAGGTGCGGCACGACGAGCGGATGGCTTTGGCGAGAGCCGAGAAGCCGGTGTCATCAGGATAAAAGGTGACGTTAAAAAGAGGGCTGATGTAAGGGCCTTGCTCGCGGGGTGGGAATCCACCCTCGCGCGGACCGCCAAAACGGTGGCCGTCCTCACGACGAGGGCCGGCTTGGGAGCCGCGGAACTCACCACGCGCGGGCGTCCCGCCAAGAACCTCGCGGCGCGGGCCGCGGCTCTCAAAAGAGCCGACTTCGCGCGGGGCACGAGGAGAAGCCACAACAGGGGCGGTGGTCGCCTCCTCGCCGGTGCCGCCCGGCTTACGAAATCCACGACGATCCCGGGAAGTTCCAGGACCTGCACCAGGCCCCTCACGGCGAGGCCGATCATCACGACGGGGTTCTCGGGAACCACCGCCGGAGTGTCCGGAGGTATCGGCTTTATCTTGGGCCCACTGGGTGCCGAAGCTGAAGCTTTGGAGTGGGGCCAAATCGATTTTGTTGAAATCTTTGGCCGGTTTATCGTTAGAAGGCGTCTCGGACATGGCGGGTCGATGCGGGCAGAAAGCCTGCGTGAATGTTTAAACTAAAGGCGGACTTGAAAGGCGCGGAAGCGCTTGGGCAGTTTCCATGCACGAAAGGGAGTAGCAAGCTGTTTCCCCAAAACAGAAAAATGCATTTCGGTGCTTTACACGTACCAAAAGACTTATCTTAGTCCACCTTCCCTTCGTTAGAAATGCTCGGGTGGTGGAATTGGTAGACACACACGTTTGAGGGGCGTGTGCCGAAAGGCGTAAGGGTTCGAGTCCCTTCCCGAGCACCACTTTGCTAGGTAAGTCGAAAACAGGGAACAGAAAGGGAACAAACCTCCCCCACTGTTCCCATTTTTTATGCCCTGATTTTGGGGCACAAAAAAATGCCCCCCAGCGGTGAGCAGGGGGCGGGTTGGTTTACTTCTTCTTTTTACCGACTGCCTTGATGACATCTTCGGGCTTCGGGTGAGCGTTGAGAAAGCCCCCGACGGCTTTTTCCATGATGCTCTCAATATAAGCGGCAACAGACACCCCTGGGCTTTGGCAATAACCCTAGCCTTCTTTAGCAGCTCCGGGTCGAGGTCGTCTAAACTTATAACCTCGTTGTCATCCAATACCTAGACGCCGCGCTTTTGCTAATCATTCCCTCATTGGCCCACTCGTGACGTCGTGTACTCATGACGCCCTGAAACGTCGTGCCCCCTCAGCCGGCGTTATTGTCCGATTCTCGCATCGCTTGATAGCTCTCGATCACCTGCTCGCGCTCCTTTCCATCCTCATCGCACCGCCGTTTCTAAAGCGTCGGCGGTACGGTCGGCGCCACCCTGGCTCCGCTCTTGGTGACGTTAATCGCTTGCGGCTAAAGCTGGCGCTGGGTGTTCACCGTCACCCCGATTCTTACCGCGCTGTGGCTGATCTTTTGGCTCTGGCTTTACCCCGCCAGGCCGTGTGGGCGTAGGCCACCAGTATAGTCGGCCCTGGTAAAGGCCGCTTAAGGCATCACCGCCAAAAACTGATCCCGGGATGCCGGGACGAACAGCGAACAAAGGAAGCGGAGTAAACGGCACAAAAAGAAGCCGAGGAGCTTCTGGAAGTTCATGGCGGCGGCACTGAGCAGGGCATTGCTGGCATTGCCCTGCGTGCCTTTGAGGCGATTACGCTCCGATCGGTGTTAGCTCTTGAGGTGGCCGAGAGTCGGTTCGAAGGCGGCGCGGCTTTTCATCCCTTTCCAAACTCGATTGGGAGTCGTTGCCCGGCGGCGTTTATCGACGATGATCGTTTCGGGCCCCCGATGATTCTTGCCCGGGTAGCCCATGTCCATATGGCCTTCCTTTACTGCATGCCCTGTGACGAGTCGGCGCACTTGAGCGAGTTGTACATCCAGGGTGTGTCCGTCGTAGGAGTTGCCCAATAGGCTCAACGCTCCGAGTAACCACCCGCCCCTACTCGTCGCGGCTAGGCAGACCTTGTTGCCGAATTCTTACTTCTTTCCGGCTTTACCTTTGGCGCTGCACGCCACCTCGGGCTCATGCACGCTGTACTCTTTTTGCCCATCGCCGCGCTCTTAGGCATGAATGCGTTTGGCGGTCTCCAGTAACTAAAACAATGCAGCGCCACCATCAGCCTCGTGCTTACCCCGGTGCCCCATTGCTCGGTTCATACGTCTGCCCCAATTGTTCGTCGAAAACCGCCCAGTTCATCTGTCGGCTCAGCTTCACCAGCGCGTGGCCCGCATCCACAAGCCCGTCCAACTCGATTCGGAACAGTTCCCGCTGCACTTGGTGGACGGTGCCTTTTGGCTTCATCTGTTTTCCCAGTTTTTGTTGGTGCGACTAAACCTAACCAATAAAATAAGAGCCCACTCAAAAAATTAAGTAATTATTTGTCATTATTTTATGAATTATTTAGGGCCGACTTATTACCGTGCACCTGCTCAACGTGCCGGCCACGCTGCATCTCAGCTTGCTGTCCACCAACCCCATAGAAAATCTTATGCGCAACTACCGTAGACAGATCGTCAAAGTCACCCGTTGGCGAGCCGAGACCTAACAAATTTCGCGCTGGAGCGCCACCGCCCTGCTACACGTCGAGACCGGATTCCATCGCAGCAAGTTCACTCCGAGCTCCCCAAGTTGGTCAACACCCTCCTAATCAGTCCGATTGGTTCCGGAGTTAGAGGGGCTTCGCCCCTCACCTCCCCGAGCAATATTGCTCTTGTTTAACCCACCAAACCATGAAACCAATATTTATATATAGGCATCCATCCAGATCTTTTAACGACGGCTGTGACATCCCCTCCTCTAGCCCAAGCAACTTATCGTAATACTTCGCCAACGTTGCCCCGTCTTAGCTTGGTTTCATCCATCAAAGCATGCCTTGGGTCCGGCTTATTAGGCCACTAAGAAACCGCAAGAACCCACCTCTAAAGAAAGAGTGTAAATAAATACATTTCTTATCAGTAACAACCATCAAACCGCTTCTAACGTGGCCATAAGCCCGGTGCAGCAGAGAGATCGCATCCAGATCCTGGACATCATACGCGGTTTTGCCATCTTCGGAATCTTGACCGTCAACCTGGGCTGGTTCGCCAGCCCGGCGTATCTGCAGGGCTACGAGCCGCCCGATTCCATACCTTGGTACGACGAACTCGCGCAGAACCTTTTATTCTTCTTCGCCAATGGCAAGTTCTACAGTATCTTCGCCTTCCTTTTTGGCCTAGGCTTTGCGCTACAGTTGGCGCGGGCCGACACCAAGGGCAAGGATATCCGCTCGTTCTACCGGCGACGCCTGCTGGTCTTGTTCGGTTTTGGCGTGTTGCACTCGATGCTATTCTGGACGGGAGACATCTTGCGCCTGTATGCAGTGCAGGGCTTTGTCCTGCTGGCCTTTCGCAAACGCTCCAACCGTACGTTGCTGATCTGGGCGGGCGCCCTGTTTGCTCTCTCCTTTGTGATCCAGGGCTTTCTCGCCGCACCGGGCGGCAAGGAGACCGCCATCGCCGGTCTCGACAAAGTCGGCATGGCACGCGCGGCTTACACCAGCTCATCGTATCTTGACGTGCTCGGCTACCAGACCCTGGAATCCCCCCTTTCCTTCCTGATCCTTCTCGAGATCCAGGGTCCCAGTGTGATGGCGCTCTTCTTGCTGGGATTGCTCATCGGAAGGCTGCATTTCTTCGAGCAGCTGCCCGAGCAGCGGGACCTTTTGTGGCGGCTCCTGTGGCTCGGGCTGGCGGTCGGCCTGGTAGGGAACACCCTCGCCGTCTTTGCAGAGGCCGATTGGCTGGCCAGCCTGGGCTTCACGATCGGCGACCCGGCGTTGGCCGCGTTTTATGTCAGCGGGTTGTCGCTGCTCTCGCTGCGCGCTCGCGGCGCACGGCTGCTGGCGCCCCTGGGCCAGGTGGGGCGCATGGCGCTGAGCAACTACATACTGCAATCGGTGATCTGTACGATTCTGTTCGGCGGCTTTGGCTTTGGGCTGTACGAGGAGGTGGGCGCGGCCGGGCTGCTGGGTCTCGCGTTCGTCATCTACCTGGTACAGATACCGTTCAGCGTCTGGTGGCTACGTCGCTTCCAGTTCGGCCCGCTTGAATCGCTCTGGCGTTCGCTGAACACCATTTCTGAGTTTTATGCCCCCATTCACTCTGGAAAAACGCGTCAGCACCATGGTCGGTAAAATCCAGTTTCCTATCAGTTGAAGCAGCAAGGAAGACTGCCCGCGCCGCACACAAGGCGCTCAAGGAAAAAGGGTTATTCCGGTTTCTTAGTGGGTAAGCCCGGGAACGACTAAGGAAGGAAGAATCGGAGCTAGCTCGAGTTTGCCGCAATGAAAGAGGATGCGGGAGCGGTAATGCTTAAAGCTACGTAAGCCCCGGGCGTCGGACTTGATCGACTGAATCTTGGAATTGTAGCCCTCGGAGATGGCGTTGGTGATAGGATGCGTGAAGTAAGTCAGGATGTTGGTGAGGTGGCGTTTGAGTGTCTTGGCAACGGCCTTGATCTTGGTGAGGCGGGTGGAGGCAACACTGCGAAACGATTGGGCGAAAAAGTCCGCGCCCCTCGCTGGGTCAGGCTGAGCCCAAAACTCGATGAACTGCTCCTTAAAGCACCACGCCTCCGCGGCCTTCAGGTTGATTTCAAGCAACTCGGCAAACCCGGCCTGCTTGCGCTCAGGTACCACCCCGTGAAGCCACTGATAACGAGCTCCCTTGAGGGTGTCATCACCCTGGGCTTGCAAGCGAACGTGCTCGGCCCGGCGGGTTTGATCAACCGCCTCGTTGAGCATCTTGGCGATGGGGAACTTATCATGGACGATGGCTGCTTGCGGTGCCTGGGCGTGGGTCGCAGCGACGTAGCTGCCGCTCGGGTCCATCGCGGCCGCTTCCACCTTCAAGCGGGTCGCTTCGGGGAGCGCCTGCCACAAGGCCTCGCCGGCGGTTTGATCGCGCCCCGGGGTGACCTCCAACACCCGGGATTTTTTGATATCATTGATGACCGAAACATAACTCTGTGCTCGCAAAAAACTCTTCTCGTCGAGACCCACCGCTGCACACCGTTCAAGTCCAGGTCCAGCAGCTCGGCCACCTGGCTGAGCGAACGACACGCGCCGATCAGCTTTACCGCCAACGCCTCAAACTGCAGCGTGAAATGCGACCCGGGCTACGCCCAAGGCGTGCGCACCGTTTTGACTCCATGCGTCACGCACCGGCAGCGAGGCACCCGGGCGAGAATAACCGAGGTAAATTGCATCACGTTGACGTGCCTCCATTCCCGTTCAGGCGCGTGATCGTGTTTGACTCCCACTTGCCCGCACTCGGGGCACGCCACCGCAACCTCCTTGCTCCACTCCAAGTCGATCTCAACGCGGCCCCGCAGCAGATCGAGCTGAACTGCCTTTACCTCCCACGCCTCCTCTAGCCCGAGCAACTTACCGTAATGCTCCGCCTACGTTGCACCGTCTTTGCTTGGTTTCGTCCTTCAAAGCGAGCCTTGGGTCCGGCTCCTTAAGCTACCAAGAAACCGGAAGAACCACAAAGAAGCGAGGGAACCGGACCCTAGCGGGCGATCAGCTTGAGGAATTCCTCGTTAGTCTTCGTTTTCGAAAGGCGAGCGATCATGGTGTCGGTCGCTTCCTCGATCTTTTGCGAAACGAGGGCGCGGCGGAAGAAGTGAATCGCGTCGAGCTTCTTGACGTCGATCAGCAGCTCTTCCTTACGGGTGCCCGAGGACTGGATGTTCATCGCCGGCCAGAGGCGCATCTCTGCGCATTTGCGGTCGAGCACCAGGTCGCTGTTTCCCGTGCCCTTGAATTCTTGGAAAATCACGTCGTCCATGCGGCTGCCGGTTTCAACCAGCACCGAGGCGACGATGGTGAGCGAGCCGCCCTCCTCCACGTTACGGGCGGCGGCGAAAAGCTGACGGGGTTTTTCCAGGGCGCGAACATCAAGACCCCCGGAGCCGGTGCGACCGGAGTTTTTCAAGGTGTTGTGGGCGCGGGCCAGGCGGGTGATCGAATCGATGAACAGCACCACGTCGCGGCCGACTTCGACCAAGCGCTTGGCGCGCTCAATCGCCATGTCGGCGATCCGCACATGGCTGTCCACGTTTTCGTCGTTGGACGACGCCCAGATCTCGGCCGGCACGCTCCGGCGGAAGTCGGTGACCTCCTCGGGGCGCTCGTCGACGAGGAGAATCATGACGTGGCACTCGGGGTGGTTTTGCAGGACGCCCAAGGCCAAATCGCGCAACAAGGTGGTCTTGCCGGTGCGCGGCGGGGCGACGATCAGCCCGCGGGTACCCTTGCCGATCGGGCAGAACAGATCGACCGCGCGGGTGGTCATGCGGCCGTCCTTGAGCTCGGTTTTGAGCTGTTTGTCGGGCGACATACTGGTGAGCGCGGTGAACTCGGGTCGGTCCTTGCGCTCATCGATGGTGAGGCCATCGACAGTTTCGACAAACTTCATCTTCGGGTTGGTGAAGCGCCCCTCGGCGGGCCAGGCGGTGCCGGTGATGCGGCTGCCCTGACGCAGCTTGAAGCGGCGGATGAGCTCTTTGGGCACGAAGGTGTCGGAAGGACGGCGTTTACCATAACGGCTCAGGTCAAGGAGTTGGCCGTTGCCGCCCTTCTGGATGTCGATGTCGAGGACGCCCTCAACGTGGATCACGTTCTCGGGCGGGCGCTCGGCGATGGGCGGGGCGATCGGCACCTCGGCCGGGGTGGGCGCGGCCACCGGCGCGACGGGTTCCGCGGCGACGGACAGGGGCGCGGAAGGGCTCTCGAGCGGAGTCGGAGCGGGGATGGAGCGGGCGGTAGTATTAGCCATGTAAATGTGTGTGTGAAGCAAACTGCATAAGGGGCGCTAAATCGTTGGCTCAGCCTTGACGGTGCAATGAAGCGCAGAAACAACCGGGGGAGTCCCTGCGTACGATTGCACGCGCGCCTAACCAAAATACCCAAAAACCAACGTGTCAGAACTTAAGATTACCTCAGCAGCCCGCGAAAAGCGGGTGTTTAAGCCTTCAGCCGAGTTTCAACGTCAAGCCAACTTGGGAAGTCTTGCCACGTATAAGAAGCTTCATGCCGAATCTGTCAACTCCCCAGAAAATTTCTGGGGGCGGCAGGCCAACGAGCACCTGGTCTGGCGTAAGCCTTTCAGCACCGTGCTCAACTGGAAAACCCCGCATGCCGACTGGTTCAAGGGCGGCAAGCTCAACGTGGCTGAAAACTGCGTCGACCGCCACCTCGGCACCGCGCGTGAGAACAAGGCGGCGATCATTTTCGAAGGGGAGCCGGGCGATGTGCGCACGATCACTTATAAACAGCTCTCCATGCATGTGTGCCGCCTGGCCCACGTGTTTGAAAACATGGGGGTGAAGGCCGGCGACCGCGTGGCGATTTACTTGCCCATGGTGCCCGAGGCCATCGTCGCGATGTTGGCCTGCGCGCGCATTGGCGCGGTCCACACGGTGATTTTCGGCGGCTTTAGCGCCGAGGCGATCAAAGACCGTCTCAACGATTGCCAAGCCAAGTTGGTCATCACTGCCGACGGCGGCTGGCGCCGCGGCAAGGTCGTCGAACTCAAGTCCGTGGTCGATCGCGCCCTCGAGAGCACCCCAAGCGTGGAGACCGTCATCGTGCTCAAGCGCACCGCCAACGAGACCAACATGGTCGAGGGCCGCGATATCTGGTGGCACGACGCCTGGAAGGGCGGCCCCAACCAGCACAAGGCCAAGGCGTTCGACAGCGAGCACCCCCTATTCATCCTCTACACCAGCGGCAGCACCGGCAAGCCCAAGGGCGTGCTCCACACCAGCGCGGGCTACCTGCTCGGCGCCAAGCTCTCCGCCCACTACATCTTCGACCTCAAGGAAAACGACCGCTACTTCTGCTCCGCCGACATCGGCTGGATCACCGGTCACAGTTACGTGGTTTACGGCCTGCTGGCCAACGGTTCGACCGTGTTCCTCTACGAGGGCGCGCCCAACCAGCCCGAGCCCGACCGCTTTTGGCAAATGATCGATCGTCATGCCATCACCATCCTTTACACCGCGCCGACGGCGATCCGCTCCTTCATGCGCTGGGGCGACAACTATGTGCTGCGCCACCGGCTCGACTCGCTACGCTTGCTCGGCTCGGTCGGCGAGCCGATCAGCCCGGAGGCCTGGATCTGGTACCACCACATGATCGGCAAGGACCGCTGCCCAATCGTGGACACCTGGTGGCAGACCGAAACCGGTTCCATTCTGATCGCCTCGCTACCCGGCGCCGCCCCGCTCAAGCCGGGCGCCGCCGGCCTGCCGTTCTTCGGCGTGGCGGCGAAGATCGTCGACGAACAGGGCAAGGAAGTCCCCCGGGGCACCGACGGGAAGCTGGTCATTACCAAACCCTGGCCCTCCATGCTGCGCACCCTTTGGGGTGACGATGCGCGCTACCAATCGGCCTACTTCGGCGATTTCCCCGGCGTTTACTTCACCGGTGACGGCGCCAAACAGGACAAGGATGGGTATTTCTGGATCTCCGGCCGCGTTGACGACGTGCTCAATATCTCCGGTCACCGCATCGGCACCGCCGAGGTGGAAGCCGCTTTGGCGTCGCACCCCTCCGTGGCCGAATCCGCTGCGGTGGGCCGCCCCGATAGCCTCAAGGGTCAAGCCCTGGTGGTCTTCGTGTCGCTCAAGACCGGCGTTGCCACCAGCGATTCCCTCAAAGAAGAACTGCGCTCGCACATCGGCCGCGAGATCGGTTCATTCGCCAAACCCGACTCGGTGCGGATCGCCGCCGGCCTACCGAAGACCCGCTCGGGCAAAATCATGCGCCGGATTCTTAAAGAAATCGCCGCCGGTCGCGAGGTGAAGGGAGACACCTCGACGCTGGAGGATTTCTCGGTGATCGCGGCCCTACAGAAGGAGGATTGATTCGCCCCACCGCGGGCGCTTGGTCCGCGCCAATGACCTCACCCCAGACCGGGAGCCCCGCAGGCTCCCGGTCTTTTTTTGTTACCGCAGAGCCCGTAACGCCTGGGATCAGCGACCGGGCCCAGGCAACGGAACGAGAACGATTCAGGCAACGATACAGACTGAACTGGCGTGCCCCCCCCGTTAGGCCAATGGGGGGTGGGATTGAATCGTTCTCCCACTCGTTCTTGTTCGGCAGCGGAGCAAGTGCCGGCGCGGATCGGGAGTGCCGATAGATTTCCAGTCGGACCGCCGCGGGGTTTCACCGTAAAACCGCCCCCGTTGCCAAACGGCGCTGCGGAATTCCCCTAGCCCCCGCCGAGCTTTTTCTTGGCAGGCGCCGTGGTTCGTGGGTAACTCCGCTTTTTCCCGCCATGCTCACTTGCCGCAAAACTTACGCCGACATCCCTTTTGCCCACCGGCAGCACCAGCATGACGGGCATTGCGCGCTCATCCACGGCCACAATTGGGCCTTTACCCTCACCTTCGGCTGCACCACCACCGACGCCAACGGCTTCGTGGTCGATTTTGGCAAACTCAAGTTCCTGCGCGAGTGGATCAACAACCATCTGGACCACGCCTGCGTCTTTAACGCCGACGATCCCCTGCGGGACACCCTGATCGCCGCCGCTCCCGGCGCGTGGAAAAGCTACGTGGTGGAAAGCTGCTCCTGCGAGGGTCTCGCCCATCACCTGCACGGGGTGTTTGACTCGCTGGTGCGCGCGCACACCAGCGGCCGGGCCTTTGTCCTTGCGGTCGAGGTGATCGAGGACGCCAAAAACGCTGCCACCTGGGACGTGCGTCCCTAGGGCTTGAGACTCGCGGACGGCGCAAGACCGCGTACGACGGCGCACGTCCCGGTTTGGACAAAAATTCCGTTTTCGTGGCCCGGGAGGGGCGCGTTCGCAAGGCAAGCCGAGCTCCAGCGCGGCGTGAGCAGGTACTCGCCGCCCTGCGCGGTTGCGCAGCCGGAATTCCGGCGCTCCTTACCGGACAAGCGTAGGAGCGAGACGCGCGTGGGGGTTTTAAAACGGAAGCCCGCCGCGAACGCCGGCCTTGGCGGCGGGTTCGTTGACGCCCGGCGGGTTTCGGGCACAGTCGGCGCCATGAGTGAGTTCGTTTCCGGCGCGGCGGTCAGTGAAGCCAAGAAAACCCTCGACCGGCTGCGCGCCTCCATGCGGCAGACCATCAAAGGCAAGGACGAGGTGATCGACCACGTCTTGATCTGCCTGGCCGCCGCCGGCCACCCGCTGATCGAAGACCTGCCCGGGGTGGGCAAAACCACCCTCGCCTATGCCCTTGCCCGCTCGATGGACTGCGCCTTTTCCCGGATCCAATTCACCAGCGACCTGCTGCCGTCGGACGTGACCGGCGTGTCCATTTACGACGAGTTGGAACGCCGCTTTGTTTTCAAAAAAGGCCCGGTGTTCGCCAACGTGGTGTTGGCCGACGAGATCAATCGTGCCACCCCCAAGACCCAGTCGGCCCTGCTCGAAGTGATGGAACGGGCCAAAGTCACGGTCGACGGCGAAGCCCACGAGGTGGGCGCGCCGTTTATGGTTTTCGCCACCCAAAACCCGGTGGACTACGAAGGTACCTTCCCGCTGCCCGAGAGCCAAATGGACCGCTTTCTCATGCGCCTCCACATGGGTTACCCCCGGGCTGCCGACGAACTCGAGATCCTGCGCACAGCCCGCAATGCCTACGATGGCATCGCGCTCAACGCCGTGGCCTCCCACGCGCAAGTCCTCCACCTGCAACGCGCCTGCCTGGAGGTGTTCATCGAGGACTCGGTACTTGGGTACATCCTGCAAATCATCGGCGCGACCCGCACCGAGTCCGAATTCAAGGCCGGCATCTCGGTGCGAGGCAGCTTGGCGCTTAAACACGCGGCTCAGGGCCGGGCGCTTCTGCGCGGCCGCGATTTTGTGATTCCCGAGGACGTGCAAGAGATGGTCGCGCCAGTGTTGACGCACCGGCTTGGCTTGCTCCGCCAGAGTTCCGATCCGCTGGAGGAACGGCGGGCCCTCACGGCCTCGTTGCGCCACATCGTCGGCCACCTCCCCGCCCCGCTCTGAGCTGCCCGCTGCCCACCGCCCCGGCCAGCCTCCCCTGCCCCGCCTTATGTCGTTAGCGATGTTCCAATTCGCCCCTTGGCGTGCACGCGCCCCAGTCACCCCCGACGGCCCCCCCACAGCGGGCGCCAGCGAGTGGCAGTTCACCGGCCAACAGCCCGGCCGCCTGCGTGCCAAACGCTGGAGTGGGCTGCTGTGGGCGTTGGTCTACCCGTATCGGGGCAACCGGCTGCTGCTCACCGTGCCGGGCTGCGTGGTGATCGCGGTGGCGCTCGGCATCGGTGCGGCCGCCTACAACACCGCCAACAACATCCTCTTTATTGCCCTCTCCCTGCTGCTGGCCTGCCTGGTTTTCAGCGGCATCCTGTCGTGGTGCAACCTGCGCCACCTGGCCTGGCGCCTGTGCGTGCCGGCGCCGGTGCGGGCCGGACAAGAACACCCGGGGGCGATCGAACTGCACAACGGCAAACGGCTCCTGCCCACTTACGCGGTGTGGTTCGAGGTCGCCACCCCGGGCGAAAAAAAGCCGCTCCGCCTGCCGCTGCGCGTGCGCCTCGATCCGCAGGCATCGACGACGCTCGACTGGACCCTGGCCCCGGCGAAACGCGGCCGCTGGGTGGTGGAGGTGCGCTCGGCCTCCTCGTTGTTTCCCTTCGGCTTCCTCAAAAAAACCCTCGGCTTCACGCTCCGGCGCGAGCTGCTGGTCTGGCCAGCCCCCGTGGCCTACCAGCGTTTGGCGGCCACGGCGTGGAGCCAGCCGGGGCAAGCGGAGCACTCCCGCCGGGCGGGCCAAAGCGGGGATCTGCTGGCCTTGCGCAGCTACGTGCAGGGCGATTGCGAACGCCGAGTGCACTGGAAAGCCAGCGCCCGGCTGGGCCGGCTGTTGGTGCGGCAACACGCGGCGGAAACCCAGGCTGGCTACACCGTGTGGGTGCTCACCGCGCTGGCCGATTGGCCCCGGCCGGAGCAGTTTGAACTCATGTGCAGCTTGGCGGCCACGCTCGCCGAGGATTTTTTCCGCGCCGGCCGGCTGGTCGCGGTCGCGTTCGATGACAGCCCACCGCAACCGGTGCGTCGCCGCCACGACCTCGACCGCTTCCTTGACCGGCTGGCGCTGATCCAACCTACCGCTCCGACCGGCCCCAGCCCCGGCAGGGTACGGTCGTCGCGACGAACCAATCTGCTGCGCCTTGCGCCGGACGGCGCCCGCGGCGTGGCGGCTTATCTCGATGCAACCAAAGCGGCCACAGCTTAGCCTCACCGAGCTCCACCAGCTCGAGTGGCTGCTGGGCGGCGCCCTGGCGATGCTCTCCGCCTGGAGCGTGCTCTACCTCGAGGTGGAGGCGTGGTGGCTCTTGGGATTAATCACCTTCTGCGTGCCGGTGGTGCTGCGCTGGCCGAGCCTCACCCTGCACGTTCCCCGCTGGGTGCACCGGCTGGCCTTCCCGCTCTTCATCTGCCTCTCCGCCACCGACTATTATCTAGGTAAAGAAACCATGCCGGCACTCCTCCGCCTCGCGCTGATGCTGGTTTTCTATCGGTCGGTGACCCCGCGGCGGCGACGCGACGACTGGCAGCTGATTGTCCTGGGATTGTTTCTGGTGGTGGTGGCGGGGGTGCTCTCCGTGTCGCTAGTCTTTGCCTTTCAAATCGTGGCCTTCACCGGCTGCACCTTGGCGCTGCTGCTGGTGATGAACCTGATCGACGCCGCCGAGTCCGGCCAGACGGTGGAGCCCTATGCGTTGGCCGCGCCCCCGCCCTGGATGCACCTTGAGTGGATGCAGCTGGCGCGCCGGCTGCTTGAAGCAACCGACTGGCGGGTGGCAACGCTGGGGGCGGGCTTGTTCGCCGGGGTCGTCGGGCTCTCGACCCTGCTGTTTTTTGCCCTGCCGCGCATCGAACTCAGCCAAAACCTCTTTCTCAACACCCTGTTCAGCCAAAAATCGAAGACCGGTTTCAGCGAAACCGTGCGCTTTGGCGACGTCACCGACATCCAGCAGGACACCAGCGTGGCGTTGCGCGTGGACGTCTCGGATCCGCGCCAACTTCCCGCCAACTGCTATTGGCGGATGCTGGTGCTCGACGAGTATGCGCAGGGCCAGTTCAGCATGTCGGCGGAGCTCAAGCGGCAGTTGCGCGACCAGCGCCAGCCGGCGGAGCGGCTCACCGGCGGCTCGCAGGCGCGCTCCGGGGCTGCGCGCTGGACCTTTTATCTGGAGGCAGGCACGTCGCGCTACCTGCCGCTACTGGGGGACTTTAGCCAACTCCAGTTCGCTGACGGGCCGCAGGAGTACGCGATCAACGATGCCCTGCGGGTGGTCCGCTTGCAACAAACGCCCGCCAAGATGTTCGCCTACCGGGTAGAGGGAATGCGGCCCGAGACCGCGCTCGGCCCGCCCGAGTTCGCCCCGCCCCGCGATGCGACGGGAGGAGCGGTTCACGGCGCTCACGATGCGGCGGGCGGCAAACCCGCGAGCGTTACCCTCCCCGCCTTGCTGGAGTTGAAGTTGAAGCCGGAGGATCGCGACCGAGTCGAGGGGTGGGTGCGCGCCCTCCAGGCCCCGGCTGACGACGCGGCGGCCTTTGCCCGGCAGGCCAGCGACTGGCTGGAGCGGGCCCATGCTTATGCGCTGCAAGTAACCCTGACCGAGGGGAACGGCGACCCGCTGGTCCGCTGGATGGCTTCGGCGTCGCCGGGGCACTGCGAGTTGTTCGCCGGGGCCTTTACGCTGTTGGCGCGGGCAGCGGGTTATCCCACGCGGATGGTCACCGGGTTTCATGGAGGCAGCTGGAATCCCACCAGCGGCAACCTCACTGTACGTAATTCCGACGCCCATGCCTGGTGCGAGATTTTCTCCGCGCCGACGCAGACCTGGCTGCGCGTCGATCCCACCCCGGGCCAAACCGGAGTCGCCCGGAATGACCAACCAGAAAACCCCGAGGCGCTCCTCGCGCGCATCAGTGACCGGAGCTGGACGGCGAAACTCGATGGCCTGCGCATGTTCTGGTATCGGCGCATCGTCGACTTCGACCAAAAATCGCAAACCGAGCTGGCGCGCGGGGCCAAGGTGGCGCTGGAGCGCCGCGCCCAACAGCTCAAGCAGTCCTTCCGCAAGCTGCTCAGCGAGGTGGGCGACTGGTTGCAACAACCCTGGGAGTTGCATCGCCTGCTGGCGGGGGCGGGCCTGCTCGCGGGCGCAGTGGCGGCCGGGTTGGGTTGGCAGTATTTCGCCCGGGAAGTGTGGCGGCGCTGGGGCACCGGCTTGGGGCGACCGGGGATGGACCCGGTGCGGCGCGAGGCCGGCTACTGGCTGCGCAAGCTCAGCGGGACGCAACCGCGCGGCGGCGACGTCGCCGCAACCCTGCAGGTGCGCGCCGAGTTGGAGCGATTGCGTTATGGCCCCAAGGGAAGCTGGCCGGAGCCACGCGCGGCGTTTCGCCGGGCGCGGCGGGCGTACCGCTAACCGGCCGCCAAGTCTAACACTTTGGCGCTCAGGGGGTGGCGGGGAGTTTCCCCAAAATCACCTTGTCCACCCGGTTGCGGTCCATGTCGACGACCTCAAAACGCCAGCCGAGACAGGTCAACTGTTCACCGGCGCGCGGGATGTGACCAAAACGATCTAGGATAAAACCACCCAAGGTCTCGAAGTCCTCGTCCTCCTCACCGGGCAATGCGGGTAATTCGAAACGACGATGCAGCTCTTCAATCGTCAGACTGCCATCCACCAACCACGTGCCGTCGTCGCGCTTGACGACCTCAGGCTCCTGACGATCGCCGAGCTCAGGCAGGTCGCCGACGATGGCCTCCATCACGTCGATGAGCGTGACCAGGCCCTGCACGCTGCCGAATTCATCGGTGACAAGCGCGAGGTGTTTGCCGGATTTTTTGAAGGTTTCGAGCAATTGCACCACGTGGACGGTTTGGGGGACGACGAGCGGCGAGGTGAGGTGGTTGCGGATACTGGTGGGCACGCCAACGGCGGCGTTGGCCCAGAGCGCCTTGACCGAGACCAGGCCGATGACGTGGTCGCGCGTGCCCTCATAAACCGGAAAATGGGAGTGGCCGCTGGTGACGATTTTACGCCAGTTGATCTCTTCGCTGTCGGCGATGTTGAGCCAGACGATTTTGGTGCGGCGGGTCATGATCTCGGTCACGCACCGCTCGTCGAGCTGCAGCACCCCTTCCACCATGGCACGCTCGGCCTTATGAAAAACGCCCGCCGTCGTGCCCTGCTCAATCAAATTGGAAATCTCCTCCTCGGACGGGGGCATTTCCGTTTCTTTACCCAACCCGAAAACCTTGAGCACGACATTGGTGGACACGGTGAGCAGGCTCACAATCGGTGCGGCGAGCTTTGACAAGCCGGTCATCGGTTTGGCGATGAACATCGCGCGCCCTTCGGGATTGCTCAGCCCAACGCGCTTGGGCACGAGTTCGCCGATAATGAGGGAAAAATAGGTGATGGCACCCACCACGATAAAAATGCTGATGAACGGGGCGTAGTCAGCCAGCGCAGGAAAGCCGGCCACCCAGACGGCGAGTTTTCCCGAAAGCGTGGCCCCGCCGAAAGCACCGGCGAGAATGCCGACCAGGGTGATGCCGATCTGTACGGTGGAGAGGAAGTTGGTGGGCTCCAACGCCAAGGCGAGCGCGGCTCGGGCCTTTTCCGAGCCCTCGTCTGCCAGCGCCTTAAGGCGCGCTTTGCGGGAAGACACCACGGCAATTTCCGCCATGGCGAAAACGCCGTTAGCCAAGAGTAGAACAAAAATGATGAGGATTTCGATAAAGACAGTCATGGGTTGGGGGCGACGCAGGCCCGCCCCGGACTAAAAAGGGCGCGAGACGCCGATTCGGCGACACCTATTTAGTTAACGGCCACCGCGTCGCCCGCGAAAAAGGGGCGTTCAGGGTGGTTGGGCGAGATGACGCCAAGGCGTTGATCACAAAAAAACCACGGCGCTGAGCAACGTGGTTTCGATTCACCCCAAAAAGCCGCCCGCTAAGCCCTTGCGCAGCGGTCGGCGCGCGGGGGTTAGCTCACGTTAGCGATCTGAGCGGGGGCTTTTACCTCCACGCCGATCACCCGCGACTCGGTGCGCGCAGGCGCGACGCGCGCGTTCACCCAGGCCTTACCCGCCGACAGCAGCTCGCGGCCGTAGAGTTCGTTAAGAATGATCCGCGCCATCATGTACCAGGCCGCAAGGGCGCAGCCGATGAGTACGAAGGCCGCCACCTTGTTGAAAAAGGGGAACCCAAAGTGGCCGATGTCGAGGAGGACAAAACCCGCCAGCAGCAAGGTGAAGGTGGTGGCCATCGCGCCATGAATGCGCAGGGCGCCAACCCACAAAATCGCCGTGAACAAGGTCCATGCCACGAGGAACCAGCCGACATCGGTGGTCGACGCTTTGAGAAAGCCACACTGTCCGGCGATGAGCAGGGCACAGAGCGAAATCCAGAACGCGCCGTAACTGGTGAAGGCGCAGTAGCCAAAGTTGTTGCCCGTTTTCATCTCCTGCAGGCCGGCGATGAGCTGCGCCAGCCCGCCGAAAAACAGCCCCAGCCAGATCACCGGGCCGAGCCCGACTAACTCCAAAGTATGGAGCTGCAGGATCAGCGTGGTCAGGCCAAAGCCAGCCAGGCCGACGACGGCGGGATTGCACAACTTGGGAGAGAGCGGAGCGGTGGAGGTCATGGGATTAAGGAAACGCCACGAGCTGAACGCCGGGCCCCGCGGACTGTCGAGCCCGTGCCCGTCACCGGAGTTGCAATGACCGGCGGCTAATCGGGCGAATAAGCAACCGTCGGCCGCCGCGCTCGCTCCTTGCCTTGCCGAAGCCGCCCCGTTCACTCGCGCGCATGACGAACCCGCTCAACCGTAAACCGTGGCCCATGAAATGGGTCTTTCTGGTGATCATCGCCTGCCTCATCCCCTACACCGTGGTGACCCTGAAATACCGCAAGACCACGGCCCCGTTCCAGCCCTACGAAGACAGCAAGCAGCGCGCCAACGTCATCCGGCTGCTCGATGCCGGTTACCGGCGCATCAGCGTCGCGGCCGAGCGACCGGCGGACCCGCAGCTGCAAGTGCGTTCGCTCGGCGAACTGGCCCCACTCAGTGACGCGACCGGCGGGCTGACCGATGGGCTGGAGGCCACGCTGGTCGAGATACCCCAGTTGCCCCTCTCCTTTGGCACGGTTTACGCCCCCAGCGCCACGGCCAGCCTGACCCCCTACCCGGTGGTTTTCACCTGCAAGCTCGGCGACCAAAAGCATCAACTCGGAGGCGCCCAGGTGTTTGTGCGGGGCGGCAGCGTGGTGATCGTACCCCAATTCGAGCCGCTGAATGGCGAGCTGACCGCCCGCTCCGCTGAAACCGCGGTGGTGATCACCCTGCCGAGCGGCGCCTTGAAGCCGGGCCACTACACCCTGCGCCTGGCCGGTCGTGACCAGTCCCGCGAGTGGAAACTGGACGTTCGTTAAGGTTTGGGCCTCCCCCTCGCCGCCCAAGGCCAGCGCCCACCTTGCCAGCCCCGCTGATTGGCCCGGATACGACGAGTTGCGGGGAGACGAGCAGGAAACGGGGGTTAAAAAATATGAGCGCAAACCTGCGTTTCGGTTCTTGCGATAGGGAAAAAATTCGCCCAAGTTCCGCCCTCGTCTAGGTCAAGGCGCGATCGCCAAGTGGTAAGGCCGAGCTCTGCAAAAGCTCTACCGCCGGTTCGATTCCGGCTCGCGCCTCCAATTTTTGCAGGGGGTCCAACATGGACAACTTCGGTCAGGTCAACGCATCCAAATGCCAAGACCAACGGCACATTTGGAAAGACATCCCAAGTTAAAGCCCCATTTTGTCAGTTTTTTGTGAGGCCCGCCGTGAGGGATTTGATAAGGTGATTTTGCGGAGCTTCTCAAAAAGCGGGTGCGAACGCCCTTGCGATGCATCACAGTGCAAAAGGTCTTCCTGAGCGCGTGGAAATCCACCCGCCGCCCGAGCGTGCCCGCAAAGGGAATTTCCGCCGTTTCCAGATCGGCGCTAAAGGTCGCCTTCATCGGCTCCCGGTCGTGAAACCCTTTATCCACGACGCCTGACGTGGAGTCCCGCAGATCAACCAGCGCCACCACCAAAGAAGGGAGCAAGGGCAACGTCGCCCGCTTCTTATCCTGCATGGTTTCAGCACTGCTCGGTGGACCTCGACCGTGTGGCTTTTATGCATTCCTTTTCGCACCCGCAACACTTCGTTGGTTCAAGGAGTTAGCTTCCAGCCCAACCGCCCCTACGCCACAGGCGAAGCGACGCTTAATTAAATGAGCCTTGGCGCAGGCTTTTGACCCGGTTCGTTGGTTGGTTTTTCATTTCTCGTTTATTTGGAGGTGGCGCAAACTCAGTCCGACAATTTGGCGCAACCCCAAGTTTAAGGTGGGGTGCGTTACCAAAGGTAAGGCCGGAAAAAAGACGAGTTTGGTAAAAAGGTCAGCGTGGCGGCGAGCAGCAAGGGAAGCGGGTTATTCGGAGCGTTGAGTTTGTTGGGCAACCCCTACGAGGGAAACACCCGGGGATGAACAACTCGCTTATCCAAGCAGAATCATAACCTCTGCTTTGGTTTAGCCCCAAGTTGTTCCTTTGGGCACCGATCGCCTTCCACTCATTAACAAAAAGGGCCTGCTGCCGGCGGGATTGCCGCCTTCCGACGATTGACAACCCAACGGCGCTGCGGCTCTCTGGCCGTTTCCATCATGGTTAACATCCTCATCTGGCTTTTCACAGCTGTCCTCATCCTTGTCTCCGTGTTTCTGGTTCTCGTCGTGCTGGCCCAAAAGGCCAAGACCGACGGCGGCATGGGGGCCGCCCTCGGCGGTGGCGCGACCGAAGCGGCCTTTGGCGCAGACACCGGCAACGTCCTGACCAAGCTCACCATTAACGCGGCCATTCTGTTCTTCGTTCTCACCTTCGGTCTCTACTTGGCTAACATCTACGCAGCCAAGCACAAGAAGTCATCCGAGGGCCTCCTGCCGGCGATCTCGGCACCGGCCGCCCCTACCGCACCCGCCCCGGCTCCGACGAGTGTCGTTTTGCCTACTGCAGTTCCGGCCGAGGCGTCCAAAAACTAATCCACGTGGACTTCGCGTCCATTTGGACGACCGTTTCAAGGCAGGCGAGTTTACTCGCCTGCCTTGTTGTTTTCAGCTTGCTGATCCCGCTTCAAAGCTGGGGTCAGTCCAAGCATTACCGCCCGCCCGCCCGTTACGTCCAATTCGGCCAGCCCGATCAGGCGGAAGGCCGTAAAATTTTGGAAGCCTTCCGCCAGCAGGGGATCGCCGGAGATTATTACCTTGAGTTTGAATTGCGGGTCCTGCCCCGGCGCGGCGAGGCCCGCGTCGTCAGTGGCGGCCGCTTTTGGGGGGCGCGCAATGACATCGGCCCGGTTTCCCGCGTCGAATTACCCGCGGTCAACGGCGCTTCCGCCCGTCACTTGCTGGTGCAAAACGGCTCCACCAGCACGGTCTGGATCGCCGGCACGACCGGCACCTCCACTCTGCCGGGTGCTCTCGATCCCTCCTCGTTATTTACCCCACTGGTGGGTACCGATCTGACCGCCTTCGACTTGCAGATGCCGTTTCTTTACTGGAACGATTTCGTTTTCGAGGGGGTCGCCCCGGTGCGGGGCCGCCCCGCCCATGTTTTTTTGGTTTATCCTCCGGCCGAGATCATTGCCCTCAAACCTGAGTTATCCGGGGTGCGGCTCTTTCTGGATACCCAGTTCGGCGCCTTGGTGCAGGCCCAGCAAATCGGCAGCGAAGAACGCGTGCTGAAATCGACCACCGTACTCGACCTTAAAAAAGTGGATGATCAGTGGATGGTGAAAACGATCGACCTGCGCGACGAAACCACCCGTAACAAAACCCAGTTTGTCGTTACCGGAGCCGCTCTTGGCCTGGACTTCGCCGGGGGGCTTTTCGAAGCCGCCTCATTGGGTCAGGCCGTGACGCCACCTGCGCCCGAACGCATTCACCGCCTTGGCCGATGAACCCAATTGCTTCATTTACCTCAGCCCCCTTAGCCGAAATCAGAGCAGTCATTTTCGACCTCGATGGCACGTTAATCGACTCCATGCCCATGGTGTTGCGAGCATTTGCCCATGCGCTTGCCCCGTTTCGTCCTGATTTGGACGGTAGCGGCATTTTTCAACGCCTGGGTGGACCTCCGAGGCGCACCTTTTTTGAGCTCATCGGCAATGAAGCCAACGCCGACGAAGCGATGCGGCGGCTGGAAGCATTTGGGTTTGAAAACGGCTCGTCGGTACAACCCTTCGACGGGATGCGACGGTTGCTGGAGGCACTGCAAGCCGACGGACTGCAACTGGCGATTTGGACGGGCCGCGATCGAATGACCACAGAGGCAATCGTCGCCGCCCACGATCTGGCTGGCCTTTTTAAAACGGTGGTTTGCGGCGACGACCTACCGACCCACAAACCGCACCCGCGCGGCCTCCAGGAAATCCTCGCCCGACTCGGGCTGCAACCGCATCAGGCGCTCTACGCCGGCGATGCCGACGCCGACGTTCACGGCGGGGCCGATGCGGGGGTGCGCACGGTGCTGATTAGCCATGGACGCGAAGTCGAAGCGGCGCTGGTTCAACGTGCTTGGCAGGTGGTCGATACCCCCGCGCAGGCCTACGCACTCATCTCCGCCGCCGTGGGACTAACTGCAATTGGGGAGGAGCGTGCCTCTCGCGGCGTCGAAAGTTAACATCGTTCTCCTGATGCCGTTTATCCTTGGCCATTCTTCAATCGCCCGCTGTTGTTAAGTTACTCAGCCGCCCCTTTTTCCCATGGCCAAAAAAATCGCCCCAGCCCCCGCGCCGCTCACCTTTGACTTGCCGCTGTCATTGCTTGAGAAAATTGAGTCTCACCGTAAAAAGCTCGGCCTAAAAACCACCAGTGAAGTGGTGCGCTACGCGATCAGCCAGTTTGACCTGGGCCTTTACGAGTCCAACGAGATTGAACACCGCCAGATCTCCGTGCGACTACCCGCCAAAACCAAAGCCAGCTTGGTGAAAGCCGCCAAATCAAAGGACGTCAGTGTCGGCGAACTCTTGCGGGTGGCGATTGAAAGGCTCCCGGCTAAAAGCGCCGCAGCGGTCGCCGCGAAAAAGAAGACCCGAAAATAACCGGTCACCGCACGCCCCTGTTCCCACCCAGGCAAGTTTCCGCCAAGCGCGGGGCTTGCCTTTCTCATGTCCACATTTTTTGCTCCCCCCCTTTATCCATGAGCCAAGCACCTGCTCCGCTGTCCACCTGGGCCCTTAACGTATCGCCTTCCCCGACGCTCGCCGTCGATGCCAAGGCAAAGGCACTCGCCGCTGCCGGCGAGGATGTCTGTGGTTTTGCCGCCGGCGAGCCCGACTTCGATACTCCGGATCACATCAAGGACGCCTGCATCGCCGCGCTTAAATCCGGCAAAACCAAGTATGCCCCTACCCCCGGCATCGAGCCGTTGCGCCAAGCTCTGGCCGACAAGTACCTGGCCGACTACGGGCTGAAATATGCCCACTCCCAGTTCATCGTTTCTCCCGGCGGCAAGTTCTCCTGCTACCTCACCATCCTCGCGGTGTGTTCTCCCGGCGACGAGGTGATCATTCCCGCCCCGTTCTGGGTGAGTTACCCGGAAATGGTCAAGTTGGCCGGCGCCATCCCCAAACTGGTCTTGGCCGACGATTCCACCGCTTTCAAACTGACCCCCGCCCAGTTGGAAGCGGCCATCACGCCCAAGACCAAGCTGCTCATCATCAATTCTCCGTCCAACCCTACCGGGGCGGTCTACACCAAGCCCGAGTTGGAGGCGCTCACCGCCGTGGCACTCAAGCACAACCTCTACATCATGTCGGACGAGATCTACGAACATCTCACCTACGATGGGGCCAAACACTTTAGCCCGGCCTCTTTCAGCCCCGAAGCCTTTGCCCGTACCATCATCGTCTCCGGGTTTGCCAAAACCTACGCGATGACCGGCTGGCGTCTCGGCACCACGGTTGCCCCCGCTCCCATCGCCAAGGCCATCGCCGAACTCCAGAGCCAAACGACCTCGAATGCCACGACCTTCGCCCAGTACGGCGCGGTTGCTGCACTTAAGGAAAAGGACAAGACCGACGCCGCCCTCAAAACCATGCTGGTCGCCTTTGATCGTCGCCGTAAATTCCTCCACGCCGAGCTCAACAAAATCCCCGGCATCAAGTGCCTGCTAGCCGAGGGTGCGTTTTACCTGTTCCCGAACATCTCCAGCTTCGGCCTCACGTCGGCCGACTTCTGCGCCCGCCTGCTGGAAGCCGAAAAGGTCGCCGCCGTCCCGGGTAGTGCCTTCGGAGCCGAGGGCTACCTGCGACTGAGCTACGCCACCAGCGATGAAATCATCGCTAAAGGCGTGACTCGTCTGGCCAAATTCTGTGCCAGCCTAAAACCGATGGCCTAAAGCCAATACCGTTAAGACGATTTGAGGCGGGTGAGGGAAACAGGTCCGGAGAAGCGGGGTTGGTTGGTTTCTCCGGGCAAGGACCCTATTCAATAGGCCGCCTAAAACATACGGGGTAGCGACCAGTGGAGAGAAAGAGAGTCGCCGCCGCCTAACGGGTAGGAGCGATGGCCGCTGGCTCAAAGTTAATGGTGGCCCCTGTTTTTCCTCAGCCAGCGGGGCAAGCAGCAGCCGGCCGGCCGGTAATCCTGATAAGAAACTAGTTGGGATGACTCGGCGGCATTGAAACCCATCAAGCGAAAACCCGAACGGAGACAAACCGGAAACGGACTGGGCACAACCCATGTTGTCTTAATCGTTACCGATGGTCCGTTGTGGGTTTGGAGACTTGCCGCGCTCTTAGGCATGAATGCGTTTGGCGGTCTCCAGTAACTTGCCGAGCAGACCTTGCGGCTGCGAGTGTTGGCGTTCGATCTCGCGGATCAATCGGCCCAAATGGGTGCGGACTTTAAGGGTGCACGCCCGGGCCCACTTCATCTGGCGGGCATGGGCGTAGCGGCTCTGCGCCATAAGTAGTCGGCCCTGAATAATTCACAAGGCATTGATTGTTATTTACTTGAGGTTTTAATAAGCATCCCGTTTTCTTGATTAAGTCTAACCACACCAA
>JBILBW010000121.1:0-7941 GCA_044353465.1 Rariglobus sp.
GGCGGTCACCTTGGCGGCCAGCCAATCGGGTATTCCCAACAAAAATAACACGGCGGCAACATACATGATCAGCTGGTGCTGAATCATATGGCCCGAGAGCAGCAGGCGCTCACCGATTTGATCCAGAGGCGAACCCACCGCGAGGTAGAAGACGACTAATCCGAGGTAAAAGCAAAGCGCCTGGCGGCGCGGGTAGGCAGCGCCCGGTGCAAGGCGTTCGCGAAAGGGCCCGGTGCATAAAGCGAACAACCAGCCAAGCAGGATGAGTCCACCAATCAGGTGGGGTTCGTTGTGCCAGTGAGTCCAGTTGATCATTTTGAAGTTGGGGGAAGTGGCCGATTAAGGCGTCTAACCCATGAGCACAAATCCCAACCCGGGCAAAGTTTCAACCCGTGAAAAGAGATCGGCGTGGTTTCAGTTGCTTTCCACCGGCTCAACCGGCCTTTTCGCAGGCCGTGGTGCTGCATGGCCGAACCGTGGCAAAACGAGGTGTTAACCTTGGATTTAAGTGACGGTTAGTCTTTTTTGCTGGAAAGGACTTATTCGACGAAATGGGCCGTTGTTTTGCCTGCCCCTCCCGTAATGCTTTACTCCAATATCACGCTTGAATCCGTTTTGGCATCGGCGAGGGCACACCTTGCGGCCAACGATGGGGAGACTTCTGCTGAGTGGATTGAGGCCGTCAGCGCATTGGCGGAGCGTTTATTCGTTGGTCAGCTAGCTCCCATCACCAGGCCGACCTCAGCCACCACAATTTTGAGCCTACCTTGTATGCAACCCAGTTTTATATAGAGCTTTCCTCGGGACGAATCGCCCCTGCGGCCCAGCCCGCTTTCTTGGGGTGCCGATTTGTTTTAGGGTACGCCGCCATCTTTTTGTACGATCGCGGATACTTGAAAACCCGCGACGATGCTTTGGGGTCGGGAGCCAACTCCACCGCCATCGATGCGCCGGAATTAATAATCAAATCAGGCTTCTATCATTTCCATCCGAGGCGGACCGCTTGACCGGCAGCAGGGTTGCAACTGCCGATTATCTGGGGCAGCTGGCCGATCCCGCTTATCTGCCAAAACCGCCCTTTTTATATGAGGAGTTTCAAGAGTCCAGTGGCTATAATAATGTCCTCCCGAAGATGCGGCTGTTTAAATCAGCCCAGGATCTCATGGCCAAGACGCGTGGTTTTTGGAATTATTTTGCTTTGCGCCAGTTGGAGAAGGACTACCGCGGTATTTACCGGGCCTTGGCCCAAGCCGATGACCGCAATCCTTATGTCGAGGCGGTGGACGCCAACCTGCGACAGATCGATGCGCTCCAGCAGGCTTGAGCTTTGAGTCTCCGGCCCGCTCGGTTAGGGGCATTTTATAGCATCCAAACGAAGATCTTATTCGCGGGCGCTGGTGTTAAGGGTGTAGGGCGTCACGGCAGCTTTCGGCAGCTAACCCCAGACTTTACGCTTGCTTGCGAGTCGATTGCTGCGCAACCCATGTGCTTGTTTTGCGTTAAGTTTAAACAGTCTGCCGCTTTAACCCCAACCTGTTTCGTTACCTTTTTCTGGATAGAATTCCCTGAAACAAACCGCATTTATGTCCAAACAAATCTTAATGAAGAAGATCGCCGACAAAGTTGGCCGGGAGAGTGCGGTTAATATAGTGATGCAGGCCTACAATACTGAGCTGATCACAACGCTCTTGGGCCGCTTGGAGGAAAACAAACCACGCATGCTTGGGGGCACGAAACCCCGTGACCACCTTGCGGTAGCTTTGGAGCGGGTTGCTGAGGTTTGCGATCTGACCGACTAAGGGTGGGCGTTGCTCGGGTTTCGGTGATCGTCGTGCAAAAGTTCGCACGGGCAGTCCGGACCCGGGGCCTTAATTCGTTCTCCGTCCCGATTCCTTCGCCGTTCCACCACGCCGTTGGTCTCAAGCGTGGCACGGACTTTCGCTTCTTTTAAAGCCCTGGGCTAGTTCGTTTTACACTGGGTGTGCTGACGGTTTAGGCCTCGCCTGGTTCCTCCTTTAGGCCACCCCTTACAGGTTCACTTCTGAATGCGTATTAAAATCGATTGGTTTCTTTTCGGCATGCTGGGCGTGGTGGGCTTGGCCGCGATTATGCCGGAACTCGGGGCCAAGGAGGGCGTGCTCCATCCCGATCGCGTTAATAAACTGGGGGTGGCCCTCGTTTTCTTCCTGAACGGGCTTGGACTGTCCTTCTTGGCGTTGCGTGCCGGTGCGTTGCGTTGGCCGATTCATCTCCTCGTGCAACTGGCCACGTTTTTACTCTTCCCCCTGGTTGGTCTGGGGTTGTTGGCCTTTTCGGCTGCGTGGCTGCCACCCGCCCTCGGCCTTGGTTTTTTCTTTCTCTGCGCCTTACCCTCCACCGTCTCTTCCTCCGTGGCGATGACCTCGGCGGCGCGAGGCAACGTGGCGGCCGCCTTATTTAACGCCACGCTCTCCAGCCTCATCGGGGTGTTCCTGACGCCACTCTGGATGAGCTGGGCAGGGAATCCTGCGGGCAGCGCGGGTGGTGGCGTCCCGGTGAGCGTAGGCGGGGTCATTGGCGATTTGGTCCTCTGGTTAATTTTGCCCCTGGTGGCCGGCCAGCTCTGCCGGCCGCTGCTGGGCGAGTGGGCGCGGCGGCATCGGACTGCGCTCCAGCGGGTAGACCGCGGCACGATTCTATTCATCATTTACACCTCGTTTTGCGATTCGATCCAGCGTGGCGTCTGGTCTGGTCAGTACGGGACGACGGTCGTGCTGGCGTTGGTGGGCGGCGGCGTGGTGTTCGGGGTGATGTTCGGCCTACTTTTGCTGGTCAGTTGGGCGCTGCGCTTTCCGCTCGAGGACCGGATCGCTGTAGTGTTTTGCGGATCAAAGAAGAGCATCGCCACCGGAGTGCCCCTGGCGCAGGTCATGTTTGGCGGCGACCCGCTGCTTGGGCTGATTCTGCTGCCGCTCCTGGTTTATCATCCACTGCAATTGCTTATCTGCGGTGTGTTGGCCGGACGTTGGGGCCGGCGTAGTCCTGCCTAAAACGGTCAATGGCACGGTTGGCCGCCGCCCGCAGAAGCCAGCGACTCAAGCCGCGGCGATCGCTTCGCCGCGGTCTTATTCGGTCAGGCCCAACTCTTGCGCCCGTTCTTAACCTTCCGTTAATTTTGTTCGCATGCACCCGCTTTGGCTCGCCAATCAAGAACCTGAGACCGCTTGGGCCCTCCAGACTTGGAGCGAACTGGCAGCGCGCCCGGATAAAGCCCGCACTCTGGTGGTGTTGCCCGTGCATGGGTTTGCCGATCATGGCATGGGTTTGCCGTTGGACGTCGAGGAAACAGTCGGGTCGGCCGTGTTGCGCACGGCGATCACGGCAGGTGTTTTACAACCGCACCTGCTGGTGTTGCCGCCGATGCGTTTCGGACTGGCGCCTTATGCCCACTGCCGTTTCGGCGTGGATTGGGAAACCGCCCTCGATGGGCTCGCGGAACTGGCTGCTAGCGTGCAGGCGGCCGGGTTTTCCCGATTGCTGTTTTTTAACACCAGCCCTTGGAACGCCGAGGCCGTTGCCACGGCGGCCATTGATGCGCGCACGAGCCTGAATCTGCGCACGTACGTGCTGGGGTGTTCCAGCCTGGGTTTGGGCTTTCACCCCTCCGACCCGCGCCGCGCCCACACCCAGGCCGTTGCGGCCAGGCTGTTGGGCCGCCGCCCCGCTCCCTGTGCAGCCGCCCCCGAGGTGCGCGATCTGAGTTTTCGGCCGGGTTTTTTTGCCCAACCCACCCCGGTGACGCTGGACCCGGCCCTGGATGGGGAAGCGCTTTTTGCCGGAGCCGCCCACCAACTGGCGGGGCTTTTGGGCGAAATCGTCCTCCACGAAACGGCGGCAGCAGGGCCGGGACCGGATTTGGTTTTACCGCCGGTTTTGCCGGTGGCGGGCCTGCCGACTGGCGTCAACCCAAGTGGGGGTGGGCGTACGTTGGCGGGGCTTACCGCGGCGGAATTGGCGGCCTTGCCGGACAAGCCGCGCGCCCTGGTGATCGTGCCAACCGGGGCAATTGAGCAACATGGCCATCACCTGCCGCTGGGTACCGATGCGCAGCTGGGCCGGCTCTGGTTGGCCCACGCCTTGTCCCGTCTTCCCGTGGATGCGCCGGTGTTCGTGGCCCCGCCGATTACCTATGGCAAAAGCAACGAACACCTCGGCTTTGCCGGAACGGTGACGATTTCCGCTCGCACCTTACGCCGGCAGTTGCTCGCCCTCGCCAGCGACCTGAAAGCGCTGGGCTTTCGCCAGCTCGCGGTGCTCAATACCCATGGCGGCAATACCCCGACGGTGGTGGCCACCCTGCGCGAAATCCAAACCAGCTTGGGGCTGCGGGCCGGCATGTTGAGCGGTTATTATGTTCCAGACCAGACGCCCCAGGAGGCGGCTTTTGGCTTTCATGCGGGCGAGTGGGAAACGTCCCTTCTGCTGGCCGCTGCTCCCGAGTGGGTGCGCATGGACCGGGCGGTCTGTGAATACCCGGCGTTACTGGACGCTCCTGGCGGGTTGCGGCCGGAAGGCGGGGCCGCGGTCTTTGCCTGGAAAACGGCGGATATTTCCCAAAGCGGGGTGATGGGGGATGCCACCCGCGCCACGGCCGAAAAGGGGACCCGCTGGCTCGAGGCAGGGTCCGTGGCTCTGGCCCGCAAGATTGAGGCGCTACTGGCTGGTTAACTCACGAAGAGCGACACGGCGGGTCGGTACCCGAAAAGTGGATCGCCCCAGCAGCAGCGCGGGTATCGCCCCCCCGCGCCGCTGAGAACGCGGGAGTTTACCAGTGCAGGTATTCGCCCGCCTCCAGCCCGAGGGCGAACTCGACGAAGAGTTGCACGGTGCGTTCCACGTCCTCGAGGTCCACGATTTCGCTGGGCGTATGCATGTAACGGAGCGGGATACTCACTAAACCGGTGGCGATACCGGCGCGCCCCACCTGGATGGCGCGGGCATCGGTGCCGGTGGGGCGGGGGTCGGCTTCGAGTTGGTAGGGGATTTTGAGTTTTTTCGCGGCCTTCACCAGGCGCTCGTAGACCAGCGGATTGATGTTGGGGCCGCGGCAGATGATCGGCCCGCCGCCCAGCTTGGTTTCGCCGAACTTGCGCTGGTCGCAATCGGGGTGATCAGTCGCATGGCCCACGTCCACCGCGAGGGCGATGTGGGGGTTAACCGCGTAGGCGGCGGTGATGGCGCCCCGCGTGCCGATTTCCTCCTGCGCGGTGGCGACCGCGACGACTTGGGCGGCGAGTTTTTTCTTGGCGGTGGCGAGGCGGATGAGCGTCTCACCGACCACATAGGCCCCCACTTTGTTGTCGAAAGCGCGAGCGGTGCCGATGCTCCCGTGGATCAGTTCAAATTCATGGTCGTAGGTGACCGTGTCGCCGATGGCCACGCGCTCAAGCGCCTCCTTTTTGGAGCGGGCCCCGATGTCGATCCAGATCTCGTGAATCTCGGGTACCTTTTTGCGGTCGGCGTCGTCCATCAGGTGGATGGCGCGTTTACCAGTTACGCCCTTGATCGGGCCATCGGCGGTCTGGATGAGCACCCGACGCCCCGAGATGACGGTGCGGTCGTGCCCCCCGATGGTGTCGAAATAAATAAAGCCATCCTTGTTGACGTAGGTGATGATCAGGCCGAGCTCGTCCATGTGACCGGCCAGCATGAGGACGGGGTTACCCTTGGGGTTAAGGGTGGCGATCCGGTTGCCCATGGCGTCCTTGGCATAGGTCGATGCGGCCGGTTTGACGAAGTGATCGAACACTTTTTGTGCCTCGAACTCCGAACCGGAGGGCGAGCGGGCGTGGAGTAAATCAACGAGAAAGGACGGTGCCTTGTAGTGCGACATGGGGGCATGCCAGACGGAAGGGCGCCGGGTGGCAAAGCGGAAAAAGGGACCTTCGCCCCTTTGCTCGGCTGGGTGCGCCTTCAGCGGATTTCATGAGGTTCTCCGACCGTTTCAGTGGGTTAAAAACGGGGCCCGGATTGACGGATGGGTCCCAACGCCGAGCCGGGGCTTTGTCACAAAGGCCCCCAGCGCCGTAACCGCAGCAGGGCAGGGCGGTTTAGAAAAAACGGCGGCACCACCGTTGTGGTGAAATGCCCGATCGTTTCGCTGTGCCTGACGTTGCCAACACCCCTTCAATTATAAAACATGGGCGGCGGTGATGCCTTTCCACTTCAATTCTTTACCCCCTTTTATTTAGACCCGAATGCGCGATTTCGGGGTGCATGAAAGCCGGCTTTAATTGACATAAAATATTGTTTTGAAGTGCCTTATCGTAAAATTTAAGTAACAAAAATTAAGACCAAGATGACGATTTATTTCATGGGTATCTGTGGCACCGCGATGGGTAACGCTGCGCTGCTGGCGCGAGCGGCCGGCCACGAGGTTTTGGGGGCCGATGCCGGGGTTTATCCGCCGATGAGCACGGTGCTTGCCGATGCCGGGATTCACTTGCACGAGGGCTACGACCCCGACCGTTTGGCCCAGCTCGCACCCGACTTGGTGGTAATCGGCAACGCCATGTCGCGGGGCAACCCCGAGGTTGAATGGCTGCTCGACGAGCGGGCACTCGCCTTCACTTCCCTCCCGGCGCTGCTTCACGACACCGTCCTGGCCAACCGTAAAAACATCGTGGTATGCGGCACCCACGGGAAAACCACCACCACCGCCCTCACCGCATTCCTGCTCCGCGAAAACGGCCGCGACCCGGGTTTTCTGATCGGCGGGGTGCCAATCGATCCGCCGGTCGGCAACCATCTCGGCTCGCCCGGCGATCCGTTCGTGATCGAGGGCGATGAATACGACAGCGCATTCTTCGACAAACGCTCCAAGTTTATCCACTACGCCCCCCACGTCGTTGTTTTGAACAACCTTGAGTTCGACCACGCCGACATCTTTCGCGACCTGGCCGATGTGCAGCGCACGTTCTCGCATCTCACGCGGATTGTCCCGCGCAACGGTTTTATCGTGCTCAATGGCGACGATGAAAACATCCGCGCCCTCGGTGCGTTGGCTTGGACCCGCGTGGTGCGCGTGGGCCAGGGCGAGGCCAATGACGTGCGAATCGTTGATTTTAGCGAGTCCGCCTCCGGGGTGAGTTTCCGCCTGCTTTGGGGCGGGGTGGAGTGGGGCGGAGTCAATTGGTCGATCCCTGGTTTATTTAATGTGCGCAACGCCGCCATGGCTGCGACCGCGGCGGCTTTGGCAACCTGTCCGGCCGCGCCGACCACCTTTAACCTCGCTCCTTTGGCCCGTTTTCGCGGGGTCAAGCGCCGCCAGGAAGAGCGGGTCCGCGCGGCTGGGCTCACCGTGATCGAGGATTTCGGCCACCACCCGACGGCGCTGGCGGAAACCCTTAAGTCGTTCCGCCATAGGTTTCCCGGCCAAGTTTTGACCGCGGTGTTTGAGCCGCGAAGCAATACGGCGCGCACCAACACCCTCCAGGCCGGCTTTATGGCGGCGTTGGCGCTGGCCGATGAGGTTTATCTCGGAGCGGTTAACCGGGCCGACAAGCTGAAGGCTGATGAGCGGTTCGACACCACCGCGGTGCTGGCGCATCTCGAATCCCACGGTGTGCGGGCCGTGAGTGCCCCGACAAATGCGCTGCTTTTGGATCAACTGGTGGCGGCCACCCTGCCCGCATCGTCTGCCACCCCGCGCTTGGTGGTTTTCTTTAGTAACGGCAGCTTCGACGGAATTATCACCGACTACGTTCGGCGGTCCTCGCTCGGGTAAGCCTGGATGTGGGGTCCGCGGGGCCATTAACCAAAGCAGTGCCAGCGCCACCGCCCGCCCTGGAGCCGCGGTGCAGGGGTGCAGCGCATACCCCCAAAAAAAGCCCGACCTTTTTTCGGTCGGGCTTTCGGTAGATCTCCTGTTCGCGGGAGTGCGAGCGCGATGAATTAGACGGG
>JBILBW010000028.1:0-24721 GCA_044353465.1 Rariglobus sp.
GCAACAACGACCTCCTCAATCCTTTCGACGGTGACCGCTTCCGCTTCGATGTACTCAGCCACACTGACCTCAGCCGCGACGACGGCCTGTCCGGTGACCTCGATCTCTCGACCATAAACTGGGGCAACTACGATTTGGTGGTCATCGACGAATCACACAACTTCCGCAACAACTCGCCCGGCCGCAAAAATGAGGACGGCACCATCATCCGCCGTAGTCGCTACGCCCGCCTCATGGAGGACATCGTTCAGCAAGGCGTGAAATCCAAGATTCTCCTCCTCTCCGCCACGCCGGTAAACAACACCCTCCGCGACCTCCGCAACCAGCTGTATTTGATCAGCGAGGGCAGTGACAACGCCTTCGCCGGTTCCCTCGGTGTGGATAGCCTTGAATCCACCCTAAAGGTCGCTCAAGGCCAGTTCTCCACCTGGGCCAAAAAGCCCTCCCACCAGCGTAAAACCTCCGACCTGCTCGCCAATCTCAGTTCGGCCTTTTTCAAGCTCCTCGACCAGCTAACCATCGCTCGGTCGCGCAAACACATCCAGCGTTACTACAAAGAGAGCATCGCCGAACTAGGCGGCTTCCCCGAACGCCTCAAACCGCTGTCCCGCTCCACCGAAATCGACCTCTCTGGCCGCTTTATGTCTTACGATCGGCTGAACGAGGAAATCGACCGCTACGAACTCTCCCTTTACAAGCCCTCCCTCTTCCTCAAGCCAGAGTTTAAGCCCCAATACGAGACCTTGGGCAAACGCGGAGCGTTCACCCAAGAGGGCCGCGAGAAATTCCTTATCGGCATGATGAAGGTCGGCCTGCTCAAGCGCCTTGAAAGCTCCGTCCATTCTTTCGCGTCCACCATGGATCGCGCCATCACCAAAATCGACGTCCTCGAAAAACGCATCCTCGATTTTCAGGCAAAGGCCACCGGCAACAGTACCTACGAGCCCGACGAGCTGCCCATCGGCGACGATGAAGACGCCGAGGCCATCGACGCCCAGCAGGTCGGCGGTCGCCTCAAATACGACCTCGCGCACCTCGACATCGCAAAGTGGCTCAAGGCCCTAAAGCGCGATCGACAACAACTCGGCTTGCTCGCCGCCCAGGCCGCCTCCGTCACGGTCGAGCGCGATGCCAAGCTCCAGGAACTCAAGAACCTGATCCGCCAAAAAGTCCTGCACCCCACGACCAACAAAGAGGGCGGCGCGAACCGCAAGGTGCTCGTCTTTACCGCCTACTCCGACACAGCTATCTACCTTTACGACGCGCTCCAAACCTTCGCCCGCAAAGACCTCGGCATCCACCTCGCTGTCGTAACCGGCGGCGCGGGCAATCGCACCACCTTCGGCGACGCTGATTTCAACCGCGTCCTCACCAATTTCTCTCCCCGCGCCAAACGCCGATCCCAACAGCCGTCGCTCCCGCAGGACGAGACCATTGACCTGCTCATCGCCACGGACTGTATTTCCGAGGGCCAAAATCTTCAGGACTGCGACTACCTTGTTAACTACGACATCCACTGGAACCCCGTTCGCATCATCCAGCGTTTCGGCCGCATCGACCGTATCGGATCCATCAACCCCGCCGTCCAACTAGTCAATTTCTGGCCCACCGACGACCTCAACCGCTACATCAACCTCAAGCACCGGGTCGAGGCCCGAATGGCCTTGGTCGATCTCTCCGCCACCTTCGAGGACAACCCCCTCGCCAACCAAGACCTCGAAGAGTTGATCGCCTCAGACCTCAAATACCGCGACAAGCAGCTCCTCCGCATGCGACAGGAGGTGCTCGACCTCGAAGACCTCCAGGACGACGGCGTTTCCCTTACCGAGTTCACCCTCGACGATTTCCGTGCCGAACTTTCGCGTTATCTGCAATCGCACGAAGAACTCCTCCGCGACGCCCCCTTCGGACTTTACGCCGTCGTCCCGGCTGATCCCAAAATAACCACTGCCCAGCCCGGCGTTATCTACTGTCTGCGCCAACGCACTGGCGGCGAGGCTACCACCACGGTTAATCCCCTCAGTCCCTATTTCCTCGTTTACGTCCACGTTGACGGTACCACCCGCTACAGTTTCGCCCAGCCCAAGCAGATCCTAGAGCTGTTCCGCGCCCTCGCCGCAGAGCGCACTGAGCCCGTGCGCTCCCTCTGCGACCTGTTCGACGCCGAGACGAAGCACGGCCACGACATGGCCGCCCACTCCACGTTGCTCGATCAGGCCATGGCCTCCATCGCCGCCACCTTCAAGCGCCGCGCCGCCAGCGCCCTGCTCCAGGGTCGTGGCGGCTTGCTCATCCCCGAGACCGCCCAGGTGAAATCTGATCCCACCGCATTCGAGCTCATCACCTGGCTAGTCATCAAGTAGCATCGTCGTCCCCTCCTTTTTCATGCCGCCCGCCACGCCCGCCGATTTACGATCCCTCATCGCCACCCGCCTCGCGGCTTGCGCCTCCGCCACCCTCGGCCCCGCCGCTCGCGAGTTCTTCGCCGAATTGGGCTACACAACCAGCCGCGCCAACACCTTCGCTACCCTTGACGAGTTTTTCACCACCTTCGATCCCGAGCGCAAAGGCGTCGTCAAAGCCGGAGCCGACACCCGCGACTGGCGCGGCATCCCCCTCCTGCTTCAGTTGACCGACACCGACATCCACCATGCTTCTGGCGGGGCGATCAATCCGCTCCCCGGCTCCTTTAATGGCAAGGCCATCGAGTCCTACCTCTTCCTCACCCTTCAGCTCCGCGACCGCCCCGAAGGCTATACCCGAGTCGATCTCGCCCGCGCTGCCCGCGCTCTCAATAAACTCTTCCGCATGCCCGTGCTCGTGCTTTTCCAGCACGGCGCGAGCCTCACCCTCGCCCACGTCGAGCGCCGCGAGAACAAACTCGACCGCTCCCGCGACGTCGTCACCCCAAAGGTCGCCCTCCTCAAGGACATCGACTGCCACCAGCCCCACGCCGCCCATCTCCGCATCCTGGAGGAACTCGCCCTCCCCACGCTCGCCGCCGCCGCCCACCGCACCGGCGGAGCCCTCGATAAGTGGCAAAAACTCGACTCCGCCTGGCAGCGCGTCCTCTCCACCCGCGAGCTCAACACCCGTTTCTACAAGGAAATCGCCGACTGGTATCAGTGGGCCGTCGGTTCCATCCGCCTGCCCTTCGTCGCCCCCCACCTGCGCGGCACCCCCGAGGGCGAGGACGAGAACCGCAAGCAGTTCGTCATCCGCCTGCTCTGCCGCACCCTCTTCTGCTGGTTCCTCAAAGAGCGCCGCCTCATCGACCCGCGCCTGCTCGAACTCCACGACGCCGCCGGTCGCCCCATCGTCCTCTTCGACCGCCCCGCCGACGAGACGCCCGCCCAGTTCGCCGCCGCCAACCACTACTATCGCGGTATCCTCCAAAACATTTTCTTCAACTGCCTCAACGCCCCCATGGGCGAGCGCCGCAACTCCGCCGCCCGCGCCCGCGAAGACCGCACCGTCCGCGACCCCGAACTCAAAAAACTCGCCTACCGCGGCAAGGCTTACCTGCCCACCACCTTCGACTACGCCGGGCTCCTCGATCGCATCCCCTACCTGAACGGCGGTCTCTTCGACGTGCTCGAGGAGGACAATGCCTCAGACATCATCGACGACGCGGCCATCTCCATCCCCAACCGCCTCTTCTACGCCACTGCGGACGACGGCGAGACCGTCACCATCCACCGGAAAATCCGCCCCGTCACCGGCCTCAACGTCATCCTTAGCCGCTACAAGTTCACCATCACCGAAAACTCCCCGCTCGAAGAAGAGGTCGCCCTCGACCCCGAGCTGCTCGGCCTCGTCTTTGAAAACCTGCTCGCCGAGGTGGACGCCAACGACACCGGTGCCTCCGAATCCGCGCGCAAGGCCTCCGGCTCCTTTTATACCCCGCGCCGCGTCATCGATTACATGGTCAACGAGGCGCTCCGCCTCCACCTCGAAAACTTCGTCCGCCCGCGCGGGGCCACCGCCGACGAGATCGCCGCCCTCACCGAGCTGCTCTATCGCAGCAAGTGGGACATGGCCAAGCACCCGCGCCTCGCCCCCTGGGTCGTCGATGCCTTCGACCAGCTCCGCCTGCTCGATCCCGCCTGCGGCTCCGGTGCCTTTCCCATGGGAGCGCTCCACCGCATGGTCGAGGTGCTCCGCGTCGTAGACTCGGGCAACCTCCTCTGGCTCGAGCGCCAACTCGCCCGCCTTCCCGGCGAGATGCGCCCCGCCGCCCGCCGTCAGCTCTCCTCCACCGGCCTCTTTGATTACTCCCGCAAGCTCGGCCTCATCAAAAACGCCCTCTACGGCATCGATATCCAGCCGCTCGCCGTCCTCATCACCAAGCTCCGCTTCTTCATCTCCCTGCTCGCCGACCAGCGCCTCGACCTCACCGACCCCGCCCACAACTACGGCCTCACCCCGCTCCCCAATCTCGAAACCAAGATTCTTTGTGCCGATACCCTCCGCGAGGTCGCTCACGATCTCTTCGCCCGCGACGCCGTGCGCGCCTACCAGGCTGCCCGCGACGAGTATTACCAGCCCGCCACCACCACCGCCCGCCGCGCCGCGCTGGTGGACGTGATAGCAGAGCAACTCTCCACCGTCCTCCCCATGTTTGCCGAGGAGGTCACCGGCGGTCGCGAGCGCACCCCCGCGCTCCAGGCCCAGCGCAACCGCGAACTCCTCAAAGAGTGGTTCCGCCACAGCACGCTGCCCGCACCCTTCTTCCTCTTCTCCGTCTTCTTCCCCGAGGTCTGTCCCGAAGAGACGCCCTCCACCCTCGCAGGCGAACTCGCGCTCGACGGCGGCACCGGCCAGCAGGAACTCACCGCTCCCGGCGGCCCCCGCGCCACGCCCGCCGCCGGCTTCGACATCGTCATCGGCAACCCACCCTACGGCGGCACCGATATCCACGACACCGTCAAAGAATCCCTCGGCCTGCGCTCCAAAGATCCCTACGGAGCCTTCATCGCCCGATTCCTCCGCGATGGCCACGCGCCCACGCCGCTCCGCGCCGATGGCATCCTCGCATACATTGTCAGCGACACGTTTATGACGATCAAGACCCACCGCCCGCTCCGCGCCCAGCTCATGGGCAGTCGCGTGCACAAGGTCATCCGCGTCTCCGGCGATACGTTTAACGCCACCGTCAACACCGCTATCCTCGTCGTCCAAAAAAGCGGCGGCCCCGGCACCACCGCGCCCACCGCCGCCGCCCTCGCCCAGGCCGAGCGCGCCGGCCCGTGGTGCCAGATGGTGGACCTCACCCGCGTGAGCATCCACGCCGAGCACGACCGCTTCCTCCACCTCCTCTTCGAGACCGCCGGCTCCCACCGCCGCGCCGATGTTTCCACCGAGAGCTGTGCCGTTTACACCTACCCGCAGGCACTCATCGCCACCAATACCAACCTGCCCTTCTTCGTCGCCTCGCCGAAACTCTTCGCGCTGATGAACGACACCACCGCTACCGTGACCCTGCGCGAGATCGGTGGACGCACCGTGCAGGTGCGCACCGTGACGCTCAACGGCCGCCCCATCGAGGTCACTAAGCTGGAGCAAATCGCCGAGGTGAAGGTCGGTCTGCAAACCGGCGACAACGACGCCTATCTTTTCCAGAACGCAGAGGCGCGCGGCACCTACCGCGACATCGCCCGCTACGCCCAATACCAGCTGGCTGAAGATGATCTTCGCCGCATCCGCGAAAACCCCGCCCTCCGTGCCGACGTGGTCGAACACGGCATCAGCAAAGACGACCCCGCGTCGTCCCGTTACTTCGGGGGCCGTTACATAGCGCCCTACGACAAGGGAGGGGAGTCGGATTCCGAAGAAGGCTGGATGCCCAACTACCACGTTCCAACCGACTATTTTATCGATTGGAGCGAATGGGCTCTGAACCGAATGAAAACGTTGACCCTGAAGCAAAAGAATCGGCTCCAAGGTAAGCCCGGAGGAAACGATAAACTCACCTCCCGACTCCAGAATACTGATTATTACTTTGTGCAGGGCGTTTCATGGTCCGATGCGGGCATTTACAGCCCAACCGTTCGCTCCAGTGGAACCGGGGTCTTTGACGTCAAGGGATCACGAATGGTGATCCGCCAAGCGGATTCAAACGCTACGCTGGGCTTCTTAACTGGAAAATTGGCGCGTTGGTTTTTGAAGGCCTGCAACAACCACACCATCAGCACCCAGATGGATGATTTCCAGGAGACGCCGTTTTCATTTGGACTTCAACAGGTAGAAATTTCGGCACTCGTCTCCACGCTCATGGCGCGCCAACGCGCCGACGCCACGTACGACTACGCCAGCCACGAGCAGCTCGAAATCGACCGATTGGTTTACGAAGCCTACGGCCTGAACCGCCACGACATCGCCGAAGTCGAGACGTGGTATGCTCGGCGGTATCCCAATCTGGTTCCCTACCAACGCGCCAATCTCAAACGCCTCGGCAAGCTCCCGCCCGCCGACCGCTGGAACGTCTATTGCGACGAGACCGGTCACCTCGCCCACGACCACCAGCCCCACCTGCTCCTTGGCGCGCTCCTCGTCCCCCGCGACCTCGTGCGCCCGCTGACCCGCGCCCTACGCCAGCGCCTCCTCGCTGTAGGCCTGCCCCAAACCAAGCCCACCGAGAATACCCCTGCCCAGCTTATCGAGCTCAAGTGGACCAAGGTCTCGCCCGCCGGCCTGCGTTTCTACGAGGCCGTCCTCGATTTTTTCGCAACCGAGCCCGACCTGCGTTTCCGCGCCCTCGTTGCCCCCAAGAGCCCGCCCCCGCCCAAGCTCCCACGCCCGCCCGCCGCCGCCGATGATCCCGGCTCGCCCGCTTGGGAACGCTACCACGCCTACTTGGAGGAGCACGCCCCCGCCGCCGTTGACTACCTGCACCACCACGAAGCCTGGTATTACGACCGCTATTTCGACCTCCTGCGCGAGACCCTCGTTCCGCCCTCGCACCACGCCATCTACGTGGACGTGAAAGATACGCGCGGTGGCCCCCGCATCCGCCAGCTCCAAGACCGCCTCGCCGACGCCCACTACGATTGGACGCGCAGCGGCGTGGTCGAGAAAGTGCAGCAAATCGAAAGCCACGACGTGCTCCTTGACCAAGTGGTGGACATCCTCCTCGGCGCCCTGTCGTGGATTCACTCCGCCCCCATGCGTAACCCTGGCACCCCGCCCAGCCCCGCCAAACAAGCCCTCTCTGACCGAGTCCGCGCGTTGATCGCCGCTCCCTCATCCGGCCTACTCCCCAAGGTCATCGTCGAGCACTCGCCCGAAAGGAGCCCTAGCGCATGAGCCTGCCAATGCCGCCAGCCCTTCCCCAAGAGCCCGAAGCCACCCTCGAAGATCGTGCGCACACCGCATACCAGAGTGACTTTGGGCTTGGTTGCCCCTTTGTTCAATTTCAAGTAGGTGATGTGACTGTTGAGCGCCAGCCGCATATCGCCAAACCCACACGCGAATACACGTACTGGCACACAGTCACGTCTGGCACGCCAGAGAGCACACGGACAAGAGCGGAAACGCGAAGAATGCGTCGCATTCCGTGGGTCAAACCTATCATCGACGACTGGGCCCGCTCAAAAGTTTGGTGGGAATATCGGGAGTCGAGTGTCCATTGGAACATCTGGCACACAGGTCAGCGACACGTAGTTATCGTCAAGGCGCTTTCCAACGGAAAGTTTCTTTTAAAAACCAGCTACCCAACCGACTTTGACATCACTCCGTGGCACAAGCGTTATCACGAGGCTAAAAAAGCGGGGCGCGCCCTTGCGGACGCGCCCTAAATTACTGTCCCACACATGGTGGTTGTAGCTGAGGAAGGTATGACCCTTTCGGTTGAATAAGGTAAAGCACTTTTTCAAAATGCGCCACTGGCTGATCAAGTTCGCCCCCTTCCGCACATCCTGGAGCCAGATCGTGCGCGCGGGCACGTTTACCCTTCGTGGTGTGCGCAGCCCCGAGGCCAGAAATCACCTCGCCGTCATGCGCGTCGGCGACCCAGTCCTATTCTACCACAGCCAAGAAGAACGAGCCATTGTCGGCATTCTAGAAGTCACCCGCGAAGCCTATCCCGACCCCACCAGCGCCGACTCCAAGTGGCTAACCTGCGATTTCTGTCCCGTACAACCGCTGCCCCGAGCCATCGGTCGAGATGAGCTAGCCATGCATTCCAACCTGCGCACCCTCGCCCTAATCCGCCAGCCGCGCCTCGCGGTCAGCCCGGTAACGCAGGAGCACTTCGGCCTGATCGTTTCGTTACCCCCGGCTGAAAGCATCAAGACGGTGGAAAGCCGGCACCCCAAAGCCCTCAAGCAATCGCCGAAGTAAGAGCTCCCGGCCAAAGACAAGCGTGTCGTTTAGGTTGCCACAAGGTTGCCAGAAACCCTGTTATTGGCTTCACTTTTCCGCATTTAGGCGCACCTTTACTGCGTCCCTAAATAATTAACCATTAACTAAGTCCGCGTTTATTCGCGACTTAGGCGAAAGCGGTCATTGCGGTTCGACTCCCTCTGCCCGCACCACTTAAGTCGCTTACATTAAGCAACTTAGTGAAAGGCGCTGACTAGGTTGCCCAATTGACATGGCAAATCCTACATGTCCCAGGCTCCTCAGTTCGTCATTTCCGAATTCACGAATCCCTCCGGGGAGATCGTTTTCCGCCTCACCGGCTGGCTCGACGGCAAGCGCATCCGTAAGAACTTTCCGTCCCGCGCCGAGGCCGCCGCCGAGCGCCAGACGATGGAAATTCAGCAGATCCAGTCGGCCACCGGCGTCCGCACTGCGGCCACCCGTCTCTCCGACGAGCAGTTGCACGAAGCCGAGGCCGCCTTTCAGCGCCTCACCGCTGCGCCCAAGTCCTGTTGCTCTACCCGCTCTCGCGCTTCCCGATCATCCCCAAGAACGAAACCTAGCTGCGCCGCGGCTTCGCCAAAAAGTTCGGCCTGTCCCACAACATCAAGTTCTTCACCATCCTGCCGACGGCGGCGCCGGTCGCCGTGACTCCCACGTTCGCACCCGCTGAAAACCTGGCGCAGGCCATCGCCGCTTAATTCCACAGCCTGCCCCCGCAAGCCACCCCCATCAGCCCGCCCGCCTCACCAATACGGGGCTTTTAACGCACCGCGTTGATACCCCGCCTTGAGCGCATGCAGCCACCCAGCGTTTGTCTTCAAGGTGGACTGGTCATCGCTAACCCGGGAGCCCATCCGCGCCCACTCGGTTAAAAAATCGACAAACAAATTATCATCGGCCTTTTGGGAAACTTAAACCACCCACCACCCGCCCCCTCCACCCCTCGCGCGGGGAGCCGGCTTAGATCACCGCACCCTGTCCCGCCATTTCCGGGATCGACCTCGTCCGGCGAACCGGGAGACAACCCTGTCGATGCACCCCCTCTTTGTTTACGGCTCGCTCAAACGCGGCTGCCACAACCACCACCACCTCGCCGGCCAGCGCTTTGTTGGCGAAGCCCGCACCGGCCCGGGCTACCGTCTTTACGACCTTGGGGACTATCCCGGCTTGGTGGTCGACCCGACCGACACCGACGGGGTCACCGGCGAACTCTGGGACGTGGAGCCCGACGCCCTCGCCCACCTCGACGAATTCGAGGGCGTGGCCGAAACTATTTACCGGCGCGTGCGCGTGGAGTTAAGCGCGCCGTTTAACCAGATCGAGGCCGACACCTACCTTTACGCCCGCGACCCCGGCCAGCGCCCACTCGGCCCAACCTGGCACGACCGTCCCCGCTCCTGATCACCCCCCCCAACGCACCCACGCGTAAAACGCTAGGTGCAGGGTGGCACAGGTCGCGAGGGCGGCGGCGGTGTCGTCGGCCGTCACCCCCCAGCCGCCGGGCCAATCCTGGAGCTTTTTAATCCCCAGGGGTTTGACGATGTCGTAAAACCGAAACACGGCAAAGCCGGCGAGAAACACCGCCCAGTTGGGCACCACTCCGGCAAAGCGCGTCCAGCCGAGAAAGCACAGGGGCATGGCGACAAATTCATCGAGCACGATTTTGCCCGGATCGCGTTCCCCGAGCCGGAACTCGGCCTCACCGCACAACGCCACCGACAAATAAAAACCGACCGCGCTGAAAATCAGCACGCCGACGTCGCCCAGCCGGCCGGCGAACAGCGTGGTGAAATACAACAGACCGGCCACCGAGCCCCACGTCCCCGGCGCCTTCCGCATACGCCCGAAGGGACCGATCGTCGCGCAGGCAACCACCCAGTTCGTCGGCAGAAAACGCGGCCAAATCGGCTGTTTAAACAGGCTCATGTTTGCTCGTCAAAAATGACCGCGCGGTACTTGACGATGTAGTCCCAGCCGGAGCGCACCGTGAAATAAACCCCGAGCACAAACAGCCCGAGGCCGACCTTGTGGATGATTTCGGCGTACGGGGAAAAATCGACCAGCACCCGGGGCGCGATGTCGTTTTGCAGCATCGGCACGAACAAAAGGAATCCCACCGCGATGAGCTGGGTGAGCGTTTTGGTTTTGCCGCCCCGTTCGGCGGCCACCACCACGCCCTTGGCCGCAGCCATCATGCGCATGCCCGAAATCAGGAATTCGCGGCACAACACGATCAGCACCCAATAAATCGGCACTGCGCCCTGCTCAACAAAGGCGATCATGATCCCAAGGACAAAGATCTTGTCGGTGAGCGCGTCCATGAACTTGCCGAACATGGAGATGAGGTTGCGCTTGCGGGCAATGTAGCCGTCCACCCAGTCGCCGATCGCCGCGGCGATAAACAACCAAAAGGCGAGCGTGGCCGCCCAGGGCCAGCCCTGGCCCATCAGCCAGACCACCAAAAACATCAGCGGGATACGCGAAAGGGTGATGAGGTTGGGCAGGTTCATGGAGCGCGAGTCGGCCGGAAACACAGGCCGCCGCCGCCCCAATAGCAACCCCGGAAACGCCCGGATTTGGTTCTCGCCCCGGGTTGGCGCCTTTCGATGATGAGAGAGCTCATGCGTCACTGCATTTATCCCGGCACCTTCGATCCTCTGACCAACGGCCACCTCGACGTGCTCGACCGCGCGACTCGCCTGTTTGACCGCATTACGGTCGCGATCGCCCGCAACCCGGGCAAAGGGCCCACGTTTTCCCCTGAGCAGCGCCTCGAGCTGGTCCAGACCAATATCGCCCACTACCCGCACGTCACCGCCGTTCTCTTCGACGGCCTGCTCGTCGAGTTCGCCATCGCCCAGAAGGCCGACGCCCTCATCCGCGGGCTGCGCGCGCTCTCCGACTTCGAGTTTGAGTTCAACATGGCGCTGATGAACCGCCACCTGCAGCCCAAGATCGAGACGATCTTCGTCATGCCCCACGAGCAGTACAGCTACACCAGTTCCTCGTTGGTCAAACAAGTCGCCCGCTACGGCGGCGACATCGCCCATTTCGTTCCGGCCAACGTTTCCACCGCCCTCGCCCTAGCCTTTCCCCGCCCAACCTAGCCGCCGTTAACCTCACCCGCGCCCACCGGAGTGTCACCTAATAGGTGACACTTGTCGTCCCGCCCACGCAGACTTCCAAGCTGTCACCACCATGGCCCAACCCCGCTTCCTCAAAATCTGGATCACCCTCACCGTCGTCGGCGCGCTCGCCGGCGGGGGGTATTACTTCTGGAAGGGTCGCAACGGCCCCAAGCCCGAATTCGCCACCGCCAAAATCAGCCGCAACGAGATCATCCAGTCGGTGACCGCCACAGGCGCGCTCCAGCCGGTCACCACGGTGGAAATCAGCTCGCAGATTTCCGGCCTGATCCAGGACGTGAAAGTGGATTACAACTCGCGGGTAAAACAGGGCGACTTGCTCGCGCGCATCGACCCGGCCACCTACCAGGTGCGCCTGAGTTCCGCCAAGGCCGAGCTGGCCAACACCCGCGCCAACTACCAGCTGGTCAAACTCAACACCGAACGCACCCGAGCCCTGCGCACCCAGGACCTCGTCTCGCAACAGGAGCTCGACCAGGCCGAGGCTTTGCTCACCCAGGCCGAGGCCCAGTTGCAGATCCGTCAATCATCAGTACAGACCGCCGAGGTCGATTTGGCCCGCTGCAACCTCTACGCGCCGATCGACGGCATCATTTTGGACCGCGTCGCCGAGGTCGGCAAAACCGTTGCCGCCAGCCTGAACGCGCCGCGCCTCTTCACCCTCGCCGCCGACCTCACCCAGATGCAAATCGAGGCCGCCGTGTCCGAGGGCGACATCGGCACGGTCGAGGTGGGCCAAAGCGTCCACTTCACCGTCGATGCCTACCCAAGCCGCCAGTTCAAGGGTCAGGTTTCCCTGATCCGCAATGCGCCGATCAACGTGCAAAGCGTGGTGAGTTACATCGCGATCATTCAGGTCAAAAACGACGATCTGCTGCTCAAACCGGGTATGACCGCCAACGTCTCAATCATCGTTTCCCGCAAGGAAGACGTCCTGCGCATCGCCAACAGCGCGCTGCGCGTGCGCATTCCCGAGCAACTCCTGCCCGAGCCCCCAAGCGCGCCCGAGCCGAGCAAAACCACCCAGCCCGCCTCCCGCGACCAGATCCGCCAGCTCATGACCGAAGCGGGAGCCGGGGGCCGCTCGCGCCGCCTCGCCCCCGAGGTGCGCGGGCGTCTGATCCAATTGGCCAAGGAGCGCGGCTTGGAACTGCCCGCGCGCCTGCTGCGCAACAGCGACGAAACCGATGCCAACGGCCCGGTCATACGCACCGTTTACAAACTCGGCGGCACTCCCACCGCCCCTGAAGTGATCCCCGTGGTTATCAAAGTCGGCATCACCGACGGCAGCGCCACCGAGGTGATCGAGGGCCTGGAGGAGGGCGAAGCAGTCATCACCAGCGCGTATTTGCCCACGGCCGCAAGCGGCACCGCCAACCCCTTCGGCGGGTCCACCCCCCGCCGTTAAGCGCAGCCCCCGCCATGGATACCCCCATCGTCAAACTGGATAATATCCACAAGATCTACACCAGCGGCGAGGTCGAGGTGCATGCGGTGCGCGGCATTTCGCTGGAGATCCAGAAGGGCGAGTTCATCGCCATCATGGGCTCGTCCGGTTCGGGTAAATCGACGCTCATGAACACCCTCGGCTGCCTCGACCGGCCGACCCGCGGCACCTACCAGCTCGACGGCGTCAGCGTTTCCGAGCTCGACCGCAACCAGCGCGCCGACATCCGCAACCAGAAGCTCGGGTTTGTCTTCCAGGGGTTCAACCTGCTTTCGCGCACCACCGCGCTCGAGAACGTGGAGCTTCCCATGCTTTACGCGCCGCGCCGCATCGCGGCAGAGGAGATGCGCGAACGCGCGATGCACTCCTTGGAAATCGTCGGCTTGGCCGCGCGCCACGACCACTTGCCCAACCAGCTCTCGGGCGGGCAACAGCAGCGCGTCGCCATTGCCCGCGCCTTGGTTAACCGCCCGCAACTACTCCTCGCCGACGAACCCACGGGCAACCTCGACACCAAAACCTCCGTCGAAGTCATGGGCGTGTTCCAAAAGCTCAACGACGCCGGCATCACCATTGTCATGGTCACTCACGAGCTCGACATCGCCCACTACTGCAAACGCAACCTGATCGTGCGCGACGGCCTGGTCGTTCGCGACGAGTGGGTCGCCAACCGTTCAATCGCCGCCGAGGAGATGAAAAAACACCTCGCCGCCGAAGCCGCCGCCAAACTCATTGCCGCCGCACCATGAGACTGGTTGCCACCACCATCATCGCCCTGCGCGCGCTGCGCCGAAACAAGATGCGCTCGGTCCTCACCGCCCTGGGCATGATCATCGGCGTCGGGGCCGTGATCGCCATGGTCAGTATCGGCAACGGCGCCAAGGCCCAGGTCGAGGCCTCTATCGCCAGCCTCGGCCAAAACATCATCAGCGTATTTCCCGGAACCCTCACCACCGGCGGAGCGCGCGGCGGTTGGGGCTCCGCCAGCACCCTCACCCCAGAGGACGCCCTCGCCATCCAAACCGAAATTGCCGGGGTGGTGGCCGTCAGCCCCGAGGTGCGCGACCGCCAGCAGATCCTCGCCAACGGCCTGAACTGGAACACGACCATTAACGGTGAGTCGCCCGAGTTTCTCAGTATCCGCGCCTGGGGAGTGGCCGAGGGCGTCATTTTCTCCGACGTGGAGGTGCGCAGCACCGCCAAGGTGGCGGTGATCGGCCAAACCGTCGCCGACCAACTTTTCCCCGGCTCCTATCCCATCGGCCAGACCCTGCGCATCCGCAACATTCCCTTTAAAATCATCGGGGTTTTAAAACCCAAGGGGTTTAACTACTTTGGCTCCGACCAGGACGACACCGTCCTGATTCCCTACACCAGTGCCATGCGCCGCGTCTCCCGGCGCACCAACCTCAGCAGCATTCTCATCCAGGCCGCCACCCAGGAGCAGATGCCGCGCATCCAGCAGGAAATCACCGACCTGCTCCAGCAGCGCCGCCAGGGCCGCGAACCCGACTTCACGGTGCGCAACCAGATGGAATTGGCCGAGGCGGCCACCGCCACTTCGCGCACCCTGACCGCGCTGCTGGGAGCCATCGCCGGGGTGTCACTCATCGTCGGCGGCATCGGCATCATGAACATCATGCTTGTCTCGGTGACCGAGCGCACACGCGAGATCGGCATACGTTTGGCCATCGGCGCCCATGACCACGACATCCGGCTGCAATTCCTAATTGAGGCCATGGTGCTCAGCTTGATGGGTGGGGCGCTGGGTATTCTCATCGGCATCGGCGCCTCCCAGATCGTTTCGCAGCTCAACGGGTGGCCGGTGCAAGTTTCCACCGCCTCGATCATCATCGCCTTCGTGTTCTCCGGCGCGGTCGGCATTGGCTTTGGCTTTTACCCCGCCCACAAGGCGGCCCTACTCGACCCCATCGAAGCCCTCCGCTTCGAGTAAACCGCGACCGCAGACCCGATGCCCAGCCGCCTCATTTCGTTTTTTTTAACGGCTATCGTTTTTATCACTCCGACGAGCACCGCCCTGCGCGCGGCCGAAACCCCGGCGTCGGCCCAAGCCGATGGCGCGCTGCTGGCCGACGCCGTCGCCCTGTTTGAGGCAAAACGGGTTCCCGAGGCCCGGGCCCAGCTCGCCGAACTGGTCGCCCGCGAACCTAAAAACCCGCGCGCCCTTTGGTACTTCGGCCGCTGTGAACTCCTGATGCAGCGCCGGGGCGCAGCAGCCGACACGCTGGCACGGGCCGCCGAACTCGCCCCCGCCGACCCGCTCATCCTTGCCGACTACGGCAGCGCCAGCTTGCTGCGCGCCACCGAACTGGGGGTTTCGTTCACCGCCATCGGCTACGCCCGCCGGGGCCGCACCGCCTTGGAACAGGCCGTAAAACTTGCCCCCGACAACCTCGATTACCGCGAGGGCCTGGTCCAGTTCTACACCCGCGCACCCGGTTTTGTCGGCGGCGACTTTGCCCGCGCCTACGCCCACATCGCCGAGATCGCCCGCCTCAATCCGTCCCGCGGCGCGGTCAACAAAGCCAACACCCTGTGCAGCGAAAAACGTTACGACGAGGCCCTCACCGCCTGCGAAAACTTCCTGCGCACCGAACCGGATAATTACCTCGCCCTCTACACGCTGGGCCGGATCGCCTCCGAGACCGGCCGGGAGTTGGCGCGGGGCGAACAGGCCCTGCGCCGCTGCCTGGAAATCACCCCGCGCATCCAGGAACCCGACCACGCCGGGGCTTATTACCGGCTGGGTCTGATCGCCGAAAAAGCCAACCGGCCGGCCGAGGCCCGCAGCCACTACCAAGCCGCCCTCGCGCTGGAGCCGGCCCTCGAAAAGGCCGCCACCGCCCTCGCCCACCTGCAGCGATGACCGCCGAGACAGCCTCAGCCGCCCCCTTGGTCGAACTGCGTACGCTCACCCAGCAGTTTGCTCGTCCGCCCGCCCCACCCGTGCTCGCCGGGGTCAATCTGCGGGTGGAACGCGGGGAATTCATCAGCCTGATCGGCGCCAGCGGCTGCGGTAAATCCACCCTGTTGCGCCTGCTCGCCGGACTGACCGTGCCCAGTGCCGGCCAAGTTTTAATCGAAGGCCGGCCGGCCACCGCCGCCGTGACCGAACGCGCCTTCCTTTTTCAAGACGCCGCCCTGCTGCCTTGGCGCACGGTTCGCCACAACGTGGAACTGCTGCTGCAGTTACGCGGCACCCCCGCCAGCCTTCGACGCGAACGGGCCGCTCGCTTGCTCGAACTCGCCCGCATCGGCCACCTCGCCCACCGCCACCCGCGGCAACTCTCCGGCGGGGAAAAAATGCGCGTCTCCCTCGCCCGCGCCCTCACCCTCGAGCCGGCGCTGCTCCTCCTCGACGAGCCCTTTGGCGCACTCGACGAACTCACCCGCGAAGTGCTCGGCGAGGAACTCCTTGCCCTGCGCACTCGCCAACAGTGGACCGCTTTTTTCGTCACCCATTCGGTCGCCGAAGCGGTGTTTTTGTCGACGCGCATCCTGATCCTCGCCGGCGGGGCCATCGCCCACGATTTGCCGGTAAACCTTCCCTTCCCCCGCAACGCCGAGACCCGCGAATCAGCCGCGTTTCTTCACCAGGTGGGCGAGGTCTCTCGCCTCCTGCGCACCGCGGTCCCGGCCTCCCCCGCCTCATGAACCGCCGCCTGCTCTCCTTGGTTTTCCCTGTCTTGACCGGCGCTTTGCTGGTCGCGGCTTGGTACGCGGTGCGGCTCTACTTGCTGCCGGTCGAGCAGCGTTTCCTGCTGCCGGCACCTGATGCGGTGCTGGGCGCCTTCAACACCCACGGCGAGCAACTGTGGGCGGCCACCCTGAGCACCGCCCGCGGCGCGGCGGTGGGCTTCATGGCAGCGGTGGCCGGGAGCATCGTGTTCGCCCTAACGCTCTCGCTTTCCCCGCAGGTGCGGGCCGGGCTTTACCCCTGGCTGATGGCCTTGCAACTCACCCCCATCATCGTGCTCGCCCCCATCCTCATTCTCTGGGCCGGACCCGGTCTGCCGAGCGTCGTCATCATCACCTTTCTCATCAGTTTTTTCCCGCTGGTGGTGAACACCACCCAGGGTCTGCTCAGCAGTGACCGCCTGCTGGTTGACCTCTTTCGCATGGGTCGCGCCTCCCGCCTCCAGCAGCTCCTCCACCTGCGCATCCCCGCCGCACTGCCGTACTTTTTCACCGGGCTGCGCATCGCCGCCACCCTCGCCCCAATCGGGGCCATTGCCGGCGACGCTTACGCGGGCAACTCTGCCGGTGGCCAAGGCGGGCTCGGTTTTCTCGCCGTAATCTACAGCGCCCAGTTCCAGATTCCCGCCCTGTTCGCTACCGCTCTGGTGAGCTGCCTGCTCGGGTTCGTGTTTGCCGGCTCGGTCGTGGGCATGAGCTGGCTGGGCCTTCACCGCTGGCACGACACCCACTCAGCGCCCGACGCTTAACCCGTACGCCCTCCGCCATGCCCACCGCCTTCGCCCGGGAAATCCGCTGCCGCGACCGCCGCCTTCCGCTGGATCAGGGCCCGCTGATCGTCGGCATCATCAACCTCACCGACGACTCCTTCTTCGACGGCGGCCGGTACCATTCGCTCTCCGCCGCTGTCGCCCATGCCCGCCAGCTGGTGGCCGAGGGCGCCGCGGTGATCGACATCGGCGGCCAATCCACCCGCCCCGGCTACACCGAGGTCGGGCCCGAAGAGGAGATTCGCCGCGTGGTTCCGGTGATCCACGAACTGGTGCGCCATGTGGCCGTGCCGCTCTCGATCGACACCTACCAACCGGCGGTGGCCGAAGCCGCCCTCATGGCCGGGGTCCACATTGTTAACGACGTCCACGGACTCCAGCGCGACCCGGCGATGGCCGGGGTCATCGCGCGCTACCGCGCCGCCGCAATCCTCATGCACAACGATCCGGCGCTGCGTGATGCCGCTGCGTCCGCGAACACCCCAACTGCGGACGTGATAGCCCACATTAAAGGATTCCTTGAGCGCACCCTCGCCCTTGCGGTCGCGGCCGGCATTGACCCGGCGGGCATCATCCTCGATCCCGGCATCGGTTTTGGGAAAACCCAGGGGCAAAACCTGGAAATTCTCGCCCGCCTCGGCGAACTTCACGCCCTGGGCCAGCCGTTGCTCCTAGGCATTTCCCGCAAATCAGTGATCAGCCACGTGCTCGACCTGCCGGCCGACGAGCGGCTTGAGGGCACCCTGGCGCTGACCGCGCTGGCTGTGGCTCAAGGCGTGCAGTTTCACCGCGTCCACGACGTTCGCGCCAACCACCGCGCCGCCCTCATGGCCGCCGCCGTGCATAAATCCACCAGCACCGTCCGCTAGTTTCTACTCGCTACCTGCTAGCCGCTACCCGCTACTTCTCCGCCCATGATCGGCCGCATCACCCTTTCCACTCTGGTATTCTACGCCTATCACGGCGACCTGCCCGAGGAGAAAACCCTCGGCCAACGCTTCGTGATCGACCTGGTCCTGACCCTCGACATCGCCGCGGCCGCGGCGACCGACGACCTGCAGAAAACCGTCGATTACACCCAGGTTTACCGCCTTTGCCGGGAGACGGTGGAAAAGGAGCGCTTCAAACTGATCGAGGCGCTGGCCAACCGGGTGATCGAACGCATCCTCGCCGCCTGCCCGATCGTGGATCGGGTGGATATTGTGATCAAAAAACCTTCGGTGCCGATTGCCGGCATCCTCGATCATGTCGCCGTCGAAACCAGCAAATCGCGTGCAGACCGCCTACCTGGGACTGGGCAGTAACCTCGGCGCGCGCCACGCCCAACTGGCCGCCGCCCTCGGCCACCTGGCCGCAGCACCCAGGGTGCGCATCGCGCGGGTTTCCCCCATCTACGAAACCCGCGCCCAGGGCCTGCCCGGGCAGATAGCCCAGCCCGATTACCTCAACCTCGTGGTCGAACTGGAAACGTCCCTCGCCCCGCACCCGTTGCTTGAGCTTTGTTTGGCCATTGAAGCAAAACTCGGGCGGGTCCGCCTCGAGCGCTGGGACGCGCGCACGATTGACCTCGACGTGCTCCTTTTCGAGGACGTCGTACTCGCCACCGACGAGCGCCTGACGCTCCCCCACCCCCGCCTGCACGAACGGGCCTTCGTGCTCGCCCCGCTGGCCGACCTCGCCCCCGCGCTCCGACTGGGTAACGATACGGTGTCCGCCCATCTCGCACGCACCGATGCGAGCGGCGTTGTGGTCCGCCCCCAACTGGCCTTAAGTCCGCCGATTCTTTGCGAAGAAGTGACGCTCTCGGAAGCGCCCCATGCTTTTTTTGCTCGGGTGGAAAGCCGGGACCACGCCTTTTTTTTGGACAGCGGCCGCAGCACCGGCGGGCTGGGGGCGTACTCCTTCATCGGTTTCGACCCCTTTTTAGTTTTTCGGAGCCCTCCCGCCCTTACCGCCCCACGCCCCCCCTGCCCGGCCGAAACCCAGTGTCACCCAATAGGTGACACTCCCGCCCCTCTGGCCGAACTCCAAGCCCTGCTCCGCCACTACCGGCGGCCGTCCGGACACGTTCACTTTTTGGATGATCGCGGGGCCTCCGCGCAGGCCGGTTCGGCCGGGTCGGCGGCCCCACCCGCGTTGCCGTTCACCGGCGGGGCGGTTGGTTTTTTTAGTTACGAGTTGTGCACCCAACTGGAGCCCCTTTCACGCACCCGGCCCAACGACCTGCCGGCGGTGGCAGACTGCGAATTTGGGTTTTACGACGGGGTCATCGCCCACGAACACGCCACCGGGCGCAGCTGGCTGGTCGCCAACCCCGTCGACACCACGCCCGCCGCCACCATCCTCGCCCGGCTGCGCGCCGCTCTCGCCGCGCCGACGGGCATTAAGCCCAACCCAGAGTGTCACCTAATAGGTGACACTCTGCCGGGGGGGCCGGGCGGGCAGCCTGCGACTGGGGCGGAGAAAACGTCCGGGGCGGCACCGGGGGATCGGCAGGCGGTGGCGCAACCGGTGGCGAACTTTGACTTCGCCAGCTACGCCGCGGCGATCGCGCGGATTAAAGCCTACATCGCCACCGGCGACGTTTATCAGGTTAACCTGACCCAGCGGTTCGTTACCCCCATGCCCTGCCCGCCCTACGCCCTTTACCAACGGCTGCGCGCGCGCAGTCCCGCGCCCTTCGCCGCCTATCTCGCGTTTGGGCCGGTCCAGATCGTGAGCAGTTCCCCCGAGCGTTTTATCACCGTGCGCGACCGCCGGGTGCAAACCCGGCCGATCAAAGGCACCCGCCCGCGCTCGGCTGATCCAGCCGAGGACGCCCGCCTCGCCGCGGAACTGCTCACCAGCGAAAAGGACCGCGCCGAGCTGCTGATGATCGTGGACTTGGAACGCAACGACCTCGGCCGCGTCTGCACCTACGGCTCGGTCGAGGTCGAAAAACTCTGGGAGCTCGAATCGCATCCCACGGTTCACCACCTCGTCGCCACCGTTTCCGGCACCCTGCGGCCCGAGATCGACCTGATCGATTGCGTGGCGGCCAGTTTCCCCGGCGGGTCGATCACCGGCGCCCCGAAAATCCGCGCCATGGAGATCATCGACGAACTCGAACCCCACCGCCGCCACCTTTACACCGGGGCGATTGGCTACCTCGGCTTCGACGGCAACGCCGACCTCAATATCGCGATCCGCACCCTGACCTGCGTGGGCGGGCAAGCCTACTACCATGTGGGCGGGGGAATCGTATGGGATTCAGACCCCAGGTCCGAATACCAAGAAACCCTCGATAAGGGCCGCGCCATGCACGAGGCTCTGACCCAATTCTAACTGCTGCCTTGCGCCCACGCTGACTCCTATCGTCGCCGAATTCGTTTTTTCCTTCCCCACCCGCTTGTTGCCGAACGCCGCCCCCGAGACAACCCGTCACCTTTGGAGAACGACCCAACCCAAACGCCGCCCCTCCTCACGCCATGACCCAAACCCCCTACGTCCTGCTCGACAACGTGCTGCAACCCGCGGCCGAGGCCCGCATTTCCGCGCTCAGCGAGGGATTTCTCTACGGCCACGGGGTGTTTGAAACGATCAAAGTCCGCAACGCCAACCCCGCCTTCCTCGCCGACCACCACGCCCGCCTCACGGCCAGCGCCCGGGCCCTCGACCTGCCCTGCTCGCTCGATCTGGACACCCTTCGCGACCGCATTCACCGCATCATCGTGGCCAACCACCTCAACGAGGGCTCGGCCAAGGTCGTGCTGTTTCACCATGACCCCGCCCCCACCGGCGAACTGATCTCCACCCGCGACGGCCTTTACGCCGCCGAAACCTACAGCCGGGGGTTCCGCCTGCGCACGGTGTTCAGCGGTGAGCGCACCGGTAGCCTGTCCGACCACAAAACCCTGAACTACCTGACCAACATCCGGGCCAAACGTGCCGCAGTGGCCGCCGGTTTTGACGAGGCGCTCTTCATCACCCCCGCCGGCATCGTCCTCGAGGGCGCGACCACCAATGTCTTTGCCGTGCGCGGCGGGGTGGCCCTCACACCTGCGCTGGCCTGCGGTCCGCTGCCGGGCACCGCCCGCGCCCGGGTCATCGCCCTGCTCGGCCCGGACCGCGTGCGCGAAGGGCTGCTCACCCGCGCTGAACTCGAGCACGCCGACGAACTTTTTGTCACCAACGCCCTGCTCGGGGTCATGCCGGTGAGCCGCTGCGACGACTGCCGGCTCGACCTCAACCGCACCCCCTTTACCCAAACGTTGCGCTCCGCCTACCGCGCACTCGAATCCCAATCCCTTTCATGAACCGCCCTACCGCCCGCCGTTTGCCCGCCCTTCGTCCCCTCCTGGTGGGTGTTGCCACCAGCCTCGCCGCGCTCGCCCTCGCCGCCTGCGGCAAAACCCCCGCCGACACCCGTGCCGGAGCATCAGACGCCCGGTCGCCCGCCCCGGTTAAAATCACGGTGCAGCTCGACTGGGTGGCCGAGCCCGAGCACGGCGGGTTTTATCAGGCTCAGGCCAAGGGCTTTTTCCAAGCAGCCGGGCTCGACGTCGAGATCATCCCCGGCGGCCCCAATGCCTTCGTCATGCAAAAAGTCGCCACCGGCCAGGCCCAGTTTGGCCAGGCCGACAGCACCAACACCCTGCTCGCCCTCGCCCAGGATTTGCCGGTCACCCAGGTCGCGGCGGTGTTTCAGAACGACCCCTCGGTGCTGATGCTTCACGAGGGCAACCCGGTGACCCGCTTCGAGCAACTCGACGGCCAAACCCTGATGGCCCGCCCCGAGTGGGCGTTTTTACCCTACCTGCGCAAAAAGTACGGCATCGATTTTAAACTCATTCCGCAAAACTACTCGGTGGCCAACTTCGTGGCCACCCCCGGACTGATCCAACAGGGCTACTTCATCGCCGAGCCCTACCACATCCAAAAGGCGGGCGGCGCCCTGCCGCGTTTCCTCTACGCCTGGGACGCCGGCTTTGACGCCTACGCGGTGCTGGTGGCCAACCGCACTTGGCTGGCGGCCCACCCGGCGGAAGCGCGTGCGTTCATCAAAGCCTACATCGCCGGCTGGGCCGACTACCTGGAAAACGACCCGGCCCCCGCCCACGCCCTGATGAAGGCCGCCAACCCCCAAAACAGCGACGAGTTCATGCGGTTTTCACGCCAAATGATCAGGGAGCAAAAGCTCGTCACCGGCCGGGGACCCGACGGCGGCTTGGCCAACATCGGCCGGATCACCCGCGAGCGGTTTCAAAACCAGATCAGCCAACTCGAAGCCCTGGGGATTTTACCCCAAGGCAAACTCACGGTCGACCAGGTGATGACCACCGACTACCTGCCGTGAGCACCGGTCCCCGCCGTTTCCCAACCGGCGATTTTGCCTAAAGGCCCAGCGCCGCCCCGCTCGTATCCCGTCATCGCCGCGTTATTCCCTCCTGCGCCCCACCCGGGGCGCCTCCCTGCCCATGCCCACTCCCGCCGCCGACACCCGCACCCGCTTTCTTGCCCTGCTCCGCACCGCCATCAGCGAAGGCAACCTGGTCAAACTCACCCTGGGCAAACCCGCCGGCGCCCGGGCCGACCCGTCGCTGCATAACCTGTTCGTGCGCCCGGTGACCCTCAAAGCCGGCCCGCACCTCTCGCTGCTCTGGCGCCACGCCACCCGCGACATCACCAAAAACCTCCCGCCCGCCGAGGCCTTGGCGCTGCTTGAGCCGTTGGTCGGCGGGGACTTTCTCGACGCCCACCTGTTCACCCCGGCGCAGACCGCCCAATTCGAAACCCGCGCCGACGGCAGCGCCCGACTCACGGTGAAAACCGCCGCCAGCGCGCCCGCGCCTGCCATCGAGCGCCATGACCGGGCCAAGGCCCACCTGGTCGCCGGCGAAGCCCCCTGGTTGCGCGCCCTCGGCGTGACCAACGACCGCGGCCTGCCCCGTGAAGGCATGGCCCACAAGTTCCGCCAGATCCAGAAATTCACCGAATTGCTGGCCCAACTCCTCGCCGAGGCCGACCTGCTCCCCCCCGCCACTCCGCCCTCGCCCTCGGCACCGCTCCCGCTCTCGCCCACCACCCCTTCGCCGACCACCCCGTCACCACTCCCCTTCGGCCCCGAACAGGCCGAGTGTCACCTATTAGGTGACACTCCGGGAGTTCGTCCGGAGCCGAGTCCGGACGCTACGTGTCACCCAATAGGTGACACTTTATCTCGGTTGCGCATTGCCGACATGGGGTGCGGCAAGGGTTACCTCACCTTCGCCCTGGCGGCCCACCTTGGGGGGCGCGCGGAAGTCACCGGCATCGAATTTCGCCCGGAGTTGGTCAAACTGTGCAACAACCTGGCCCGCGACCACCAGCTCGCCCCCCACCTGCGCTTTGTCGCCGGAGACATCGCCTCAACCCCGCTCGACCGCCTCGATGTGCTCGTCGCCCTCCACGCCTGCGACACCGCCACCGACGACGCCCTAGCCAAGGGCCTGGCCGCCGGCGCCCGCCTGCTGGTGGTTGCCCCCTGCTGCCAAAAGGAACTACGCGCCCAACTCTCCGCGCCCGCCGTGCTCGCCGACGCCCTGCGCCACGGGATTTTCCAGGAACGCCAGGCCGAGTTCGTCACCGACGCCCTGCGCGCCCTGCTGCTCGAATGGGCCGGCTACAAAACCAAGGTCTTTGAGTTCATCGCCACCGAGCACACCGCCAAAAACCTCATGCTCACCGCGATCAAAACCGGCCGCCCCCGCGGCTCCGCCCCGGCCCTGGCCGGACGCATCCGCGCCTTCGCCGCCTTTTACGGCATCCGCCAGCAGGGCCTCGCGACCCACCTCGGGTTCGAACTGGCCGGCCCATAGGCTCTGCCCGCCCCGCCCGACGCCCCTTGGCACGACCCAAGGAGCCCAAACCGCCCGGGTACGCTTTCGTCCGGGCAGCCCCAGGATCATCCCGGACCACCCCAGCCCGCAGGCCCAAAACAGGGCGGACGCCCCGGTGTCCTGGGGTTCTTGCGCATAATCGCCCGCCGCCCACCGCCGGGGCGAACCCGCCTTTGGAGCGCGGGTCCAAACGACATCGAGGGCTGGCCGCCGGCAAAGCCTGGGGCGCCCACGCCCGCAGTCGCCGCCAAAGTCTCCCTGCCGCCCCCATGAAAACGCAGCCCATTCGCCCCCGTAAAGCTAGCGGTCCCGTGAAGCGCGCGCGTCCCCTCGCAACGCCCCCGGCTGGCCCCGACGCCGCCCCGTCTCCACGGCTCCCCGGCATCGCCAAGTGCACGAGTGGGATTCACGGATTTGACA
>JBILBW010000122.1:0-7808 GCA_044353465.1 Rariglobus sp.
GAGCTTGGTCCGTGTTGGCAGCGGGCGGGGTAGCCAAGTGGGAAGGCCCGGCGCCGCAATCGCCTCATGAGGTGGTTCGATTCCATCCCCCGCCTCCAATTTCCGTCAGTCCTTCTTTCGTCGGTTCGTCCGCCCGTAGAAGACCCTTTCACGGGATTTTTTCCTAACTGTTAGTGATTTAAGTCCAGCCCACCGGACCACCGGAAGCGGGATTCGCCGTCAGCTCGACGGCAACTCAACGCCTCCATGAACCGTGCTCTTGTGCTTGGTCTGTCCGCTCTGCTCGCCGTCTTGGCCACCGTAGCCCGCGCCCAGCATGAAATCCTCAACGCCTCCTACGACATTTCGCGCGAGCGCTTCGCCGAGGTGAACAAGGCCTTGGTCCCCGCCTACCGGGCGTCTGGCGCTGGCGCGGTGGCGATCTAACAATCGCACGGCGGCTCCTCACGCTAGGTTCGCACGATTATCGAAGGCCTCAAGGCCGACGTCTTCACCTTTAATCAGGTTAACGACGTCCAGCTTCTCGGCTGACGCCACCTTTGTTGCCAAGGACTGGGCCACCCGGTTTCCTGACCACGCAACGCCCTACTACAGCGTTCACTCGATTCTCGTGCGCAACGGCAACCCTGACCGCGAACGCTGCGGAGTTCGGCGGTGCGGGCGCACTCCCCTTGGAAGGGCGGAGTCCTGGAATCGTCCTCGTCCGATTGCGCGTTCGTTAGGGACCAAGCCCGAGGTGACCAGAAGGCCTTGAGGCGAGGCGATTACCGGTCCGGGTTCACCAGCCGCCGAGTCGCTTGGCGACCGCTAAAACGCTCCTGGGGTTGGCTGCTTTGGGGGTTAGGGAAATCCCTAGGAGCTTGTCAAATTTTTTTATAAGTTTATTATAATAAAGGTATTTATGTTTTTTATTAAAAAACCACTAAATGGTGTTTCTGACTTAAGTTTAGCCGCAAGTGGTCGTTAGAGACCCCAATAACCCTCTTCCTACCCTTATGACATTGAGCGAACCCTCCAAACTGCACGGCAGTGTTAAACGTCTGACCAACGCCCCTGATTGCCTGTTGTCCATCACCGAGTCGCTCAATGCCTCCGGGCAGATTCTCGGATTGCTCAACCTGGCGATCAGCAACCCGCGCACCACCATCCCCGAAATCGCCACCATCCTGCGGCGGGATGTAATGCTTTCGGCCCGGATTATTCGCATTTCCAACTCCGCCTTTTTCATGCGAGCGACCAACTCGTGCAAAACAATCGAGGATGCGCTCCAGCGCGTCGGCATGCGCGAAATCGCCCGCCTAATCGCCACCGCCACGATGCAGGGCATCGCCCCGAAGCAACTCCGCGCCTACGGGATCACCGGCGAACAATATAATAAAAGTGTCCTCTTTTCCGCCTCCGCCAGCCAACTGATCGCCAGTGAGGTCAAGATGGACGCCAACCTCGCCTACCTTTCCGGCCTGATGCGCCCACTCGGGATTTTGGTCCTTAATAAATGGGCCGAGCAGCAGTTCCCCCATGTCGACCAACTGGAGTGGGGTGGCGCGGGCTCGCTCCTTCAGTGGGAGCATAACACCTTCGGGCTTAACCATATTGAGGTGTCCAGTTTTGTTACCCGGAAGTGGGGTTTTTCCTCCGCGATCAGCGACAGTATTGAGAAATCGACCGACCAACTGGCCTGTATCGAGGCGTCCCCGTTTTCACTGATTTTACAGACGGCCGAAACCTTGGCCGAAAGCAACCGCGCCACCTTCCACGCCCAGCAGGGCGGGGCGGTCCTGCGCAAGGAGCGACTCGACGCCCTCGGGATCAAATCCGTGCAATTGATCGAAATCAGCCGCAGCGCCCTCCATCAATCCCGCGCCTTAACCCAATAATGGCCCCCCTCCCAACATGAAGGTCGATCCCAAATGGCTTAAGGCCGCTTCTTCCCGTTTGCCCTCGTCGGTAAAACTGATCGATGCGCTTTACCGCGTGATTCAACAGCCCGATATCGATGTCGATCATCTGGTGCGGCTGGTCTCCATGGACACGGCGATCACCAGCCGGCTGCTGCGCATGGCCAACAGCGCGTCCTACACCCGCGGCGAGCACGTGACCAGTCTTGACCAAGCGCTTACTTGGCTGGGCGCCTTCCAAGCCTATCGTGTCGCTTGCATCACGGTGACCGCCAAACTCTGCGAGCAAAACCTGCCCATTTACCGCATTTCCGCGGACCGCCTCCTTGGCCACACCATTGCCATGGCGGTGGGCATGGAGGTGATCGCCAAACAAACTTCCCTCGACCCCAAGGCCGCCTACACCCTTGGCATTCTCCACAATCTCGGCCGGATCGTGCTTCAGCGCGTGGCCCTGCAGATGGAGATTCCCGCCGGAGCGGGCGATTTACCCAATATTCACGGGGTCATCAACTGGGAGCGGGAAACTTTTGGTTGCACCCATGGCGAACTCGGCGGCTCGGTGCTCGCGTTGTGGGGCATGAACCCGCTGCTGAGCCAGGTCTTTCTGCACCAGCATGATGTGGAGCGAATTGAGGATACCGAAGTGCGCCGCTGGGGTGCCCTCTTGCATCTCACCTCGACGGTGGTGGCCAGCACCGAGTTTGGCCTCGGGGTGACCGGCGACTCCAGGCCGATCACCGAAGCGTTGTTTGTCGAGGCCGGGCTGGAGCAGTTGGATATCCTCCAACTGAGCGATGAAATCGCAGGGGCGACCAAAACCCTCTGCGAGCAGAGCGGGTTTGTTCTCAACACCGGGGGAGGCCATCCTCTTTCCTTCGGGCTGGATCGGGTTATCTGATGGCCGGTGTGTTGGGCTAGGGCTGCTTCCTCCATCAGGCCGCCCGCGCGGAATCAGTGAGCCTAGGAGTGTTCACGCACTCTGTTGGCCCGGTGGCGAAGATTTTGTTTGCGGACAAGTATGGGGGGCGTTTTTGTTTTTAACTCTGCTCTTAGGGAGCAGCAAAATGGTTCTTCGGGACGTAGCTTAGCCTGGTAGAGCGCTACATTCGGGTTGTAGAGGTCGAGAGTTCGAATCTCTCCGTCCCGACCATTTTACGAGGCATAGGGGCGTATGAGAGGTGATCTCTTGCAATCTATTGCATCAGGTATTGCAGTAAATTGCATGAAGACGCCCACGAAATGCCCACGGAAAACGCCCACGGATTACCTAAGCACACCGCCCACGGGGATGTGGTACGAAGATAATCCAGGGCGCAAGGAACCATTCATGGCTCGCTGGCGCATGACGGGAGGGGCGAAGCAGTCGAGCGCCTTCACCACCGCCAAGGAGCGCGGGGAGTTTGCCCGCGAATGGGCCGCCCAGCGCAAGGCCAAGGGAACAGAGGCGGTCATGGTATCGCCTCGCACGGTTGAGCAGCTTGCCGAGTTCGCCCGCATCACCGGCGGAGCTGATTTGCTCACTGTTGCCCATGCGTGGGCAAAGCTCCACAAAACTGCCCACGGAATGATTGCCGTGGACGACGCCTGCGCCCGCTACCTATCGGCACAGGCTGAAAAGAAACTGGCGCGTGATACGGTGACGCACCGAGCGCTTCACCTTTCGCGTTTAAAGCGATCTTTGCCAAAGGATGCCACTTTGTCGGTTTTGACGCCTGAATGGCTTAGGAGGTGGCTGGCTGGACTGCTAGACCCCGAGACGGGAGCGATCATGTCGGGGATAACGCGAAACGCTCACCGAGCGTCCGTTAATCGACTGCTCGATCACGCCGTGGCTGAGCGTTGGCTCGATACCAACCCGATGGCGGCGGTTCCGGCCCCCGAAGCCGAAGACGACGAGACCGTGAACATCCTCACGGTTGAGCAGACGCGCCACCTATTCGCGGTCAACGCGGGGGCGCTGTGCGTCGGTAGGCTAGCACTGGAGGCGTTCGGCGGGTTACGGTTCACCTCGGCGGCGCGGATCGTTGCGGCTGACTTCGACCACGAAAGCCAAGGGGTGACCTTTCCGGGCCCCAAGCACAAAACCGGCAAGCGCCACTACGTTGACGGCTGGCCGGCGAACCTGTGGCCGTGGGTGAAGCACGCGCCGCAAGCCTGCTGGGAGCTGCCACCAGCGCTCTACATCCATAAAAAAAGGGCGATGATGGAGGCGGCTGGGTTCAAGGGCGGTGAGATTGGCAGGGAAGGGGAGGAGGCCATGCGCAACGTTCTGAGGCATTCGTTCGCCACGTATCATGTTGCCGCGTTCCGTGATGCGCCGAAGACTGCTGTTCTTCTCACGCATCGCAACCCTTCGATGTTGTACGCCCATTACAAGGGAAGGGCGAATCAGGCAGATGCGCTGGCTTATTTTGAGATTATGCCGCCGAACTTATGAGCTTTCGGGATATCCCCAGAAACCAGTTCGCTAAACCTTCCGGTTAAGGGGGCATCGGGGGCGTTTTTTGGGTGATTTACCGACAACCGACAAGCGACCGACACGCAACCGACATTGTCGGCAGTTACCGACAACCGACACCTACCGACTCCTCTTACAGAGGAGGAGTCGGGTATGTGTCGGTAAGTACATGGGAGGGGAGAAATCTACCGACACCTCGGAAAGTAACCATTGCTCACCATGTCTTCGCTTTAGTGCCGATCAGCAATGGGCACTCTTTACCAGCGTGACCACGACTTTTACAACCCTCCGCCCCTCATTGCGGGAATGCGTGTCAATCTGGGTATATTCTATCCAGCCCAATGACTTAAGCCGCTCTAGTTTTTTGACGATTTGCTCAAGCAGGTAATGGTCGTGGTTTAGCTCATCAATGTCCCACGCTGCCTTGCCGCTTTTTATCACTTCTAGCGCTTCTTTATCGCTTAAATTATGGATCATAAATTTGAAATTAAGGGGTCAGTTGAAGACCATAAATCATTGGTATTCTTATTAAAAGAGTTGGTTTGGTGCTTGGAGAGTTCATCTATCTGCAACGGCGATTTTACGGGATGCAGCATAAGGCAGGGCGGCACAGAAAATATAATCGCCGAGCTGGAAATTACCTCCTCCACGTTCCAGCCCGCCCCCAGCCTTACCGAATTGGCGCATAAGGTCAGGTGGCTTCGTGATCGTCTAAATCAGCCGCAAGCCTGGGAAATCGCTGTCCAAGATCGAGCAGCAAGCGTTCGCGCAGAGCAGCGCAATAAGACTCGTAAGCCTTTAACCAAGAAGCCTGTTGCAAAGGGTCGGAAGAAGACTCAACGAAAACCCTAAGCAGCGCTTCATGCTTGGCTCCTTGCTCCACCTGGATTCGCATCAAGTCCTTTATAATCGTTTCAAGCGGATCGGTTTTCATAGGTAAAATTCACGCCACCACATCCCTGCCGCAAAACATGTAAGGGCAAGGCATTGTGGCGGGTTTGGCATCAGGATACTCGAATGGGATGACGACTTGATTGGGGTCTTCGATCACGCGGCGTTTTCGCGTTTTTGAGCCATGCGCGGGGCTTTTTTTGGGGCTTCGGCTGGCAATGATGAGCCCAGCAACGCGCTGAGCTGCGCAAGTTTAGCCTCTGCCGCTAGGGCGCGTGATTTCCACTCTTCCGATGCGCTGTCTTGGGGCTTCGAGTCCTCGCCAGTCAGCAGGTATTCCATGCTCACGCCTAGGGCGCGGGCAATCGCTGGAACCATTTCAGCACTCGGAACCCGTTTACCTGCATAATAATGCGAAATAGCACCCTGCGTCATGCCCGCAGCATGCGCAAAGTCTGATTGTTTTTTGAATTTTTCTTTTGCTTGCGCCGCAATGCGTTCGGCAATTCCAGTGCGGGTTGTCATATTTTATCCTTGTTTTGTGCGGGTTGTAATATCACACCGTTTAACACTGACACGGAGAAACACCAAACGACACAAAAAACATGCAACACGTTAACACAACCTCTGACCTTGAACAGGTTAAGACGGAATTAGCCGAGAAGGGATGGAGTAACCGCACGGCCGCAAAGCGCCTAAAGTGCTCAATCACCCACCTTTCCTATACGCTCAACGGCAAGCGCACTAGCGCCAGCCTGATCGAGAAAATCAAGGCACTACCGGTGAACAAGCGCCGCGCCCACCCCGCCCTCGCCGCTGCGCTGCGCAAGCGGATTTCCATCAACGCCAAGCTCGCTGCCTAAGCCATGAAATCAAACGTCATTACCATCGACCAAGACGAGATCGTTGTCCGCGTTTCCGCTGAACACGATTTCCTCCTCAACTCCCAAGAAGTCGCCTTCGGCTACGGCGTAACTTCCGACAATATCCGCCGCCACAAGTCCGACCATGCCGACGAGCTGGTTGAGGGGAAGCACTGGGTTGTGAGTATTACTCACACCCTTGGCGGTAAACAAGAGTCTACCCTCTGGACCAAACGCGGCATCATCCGCCTCGGCTTCTTCATCCGGTCGGAACGCGCAAAGCGTTTTCGTGACGCCGCCGAAGACCTGATCGTCGGCATGAGCGAGAAACCGGCCCCCAAGTCTGACCAGACCGTCGCCCGCATGCTGGAGCTGGTTGGCGGCCTGCTGGGCCTTGGTTACGCACAGGCCGACGCCGCAGACACCGCCCTGCGCATGATCGGCAATGGCCGCGCCGTGAAACGTGAATCCTCTACGCGCCCCAGCCAATACCCGGTCTCAGCGATCCTCGATATTCTCGGCAACCGCGAAATCACTTGGACCCAGCTGCAAACCGAATGCCTCGAAAAGCTCGGCATGTGCGACCGCACCTTTGATCGCAAGCTGGCCCAAGCCGTCGAGTCGGGCCGCATCGTCCGCATCCTTGGTCTTTACTCCGCGCTAAGACAGGAGGCCGTCAAATGATTCCCATCATTGCCCTAGGCTGCACCGCCTTCCTTCTCGCCATCATGGTGATCTGCGCCTTCGCCGGAAAGCCGGTCCAGGACGCCCTCGACGAAATCCAGCAGGAGGACGCCAAGTGAGCGAAAGCGCTGAAATCCTGAGCGAGCTGCGCCACCTGCGCGCCGAGTACAAGGCGCTCATGGCGATCATCGCCCCACTGGTCACCCGCAAGGAGAGCCGCGCAACGCAGGCTAAAAAAGCGGGATGCTGCACGACAACGGTCTGGCGGCGCGAGAAATCGGCCGAACGTAAACTTAGGATTCAAGGAATCATATAACCACTTTCCGTTCTCAAAATCTGAGCACGAAAAAGCCCCCTGTTTCAGCAGAGGGCTCAACTGCAAACCAATACCATGCAATCCATCAATGAAGCCGTGCAGGCGGTCAATACTGCAATCAACCTCCGCACTAAATCCGCCGAGCAGGGAGGTGAGAAGTGAGCGGCTCATTTTCCCGCCAGCAGGACATGATTGATTCGGCCATCGCGGAAATACGCGAAGCCCTCGCTGTCAAGATCATGCAATGCGAGAATGCTGCCGCCGATGCGGCCGAAGATAACGACGACGACAAGCCCATTAAGGCCAAGCTCACCCTTGCCCTGACTTGGCCGGCCGGTGCCTATCCGGTGGAGATCGACATCAAGGCCACTCACTCGGTGAGCCGCTCCATCAGTTTTACCGCCAAGGCCGACGGCAACCAGGGCAAGCTGCCGCTGGGTGGAGGTGAGGAGTGAGCACCAACACCTTCGGGCACGGCCTCGCAAAGGCGAAGGCGAAAGCCAAGACGGCGGCACTACTCAAGGCCCCGATCTATGTCACCGTAGCGGCCGGCACCTGCGAGCTGCTTGAAGCCATCGGTCGCACCGACATTACCGACGCCCAAGCCGCGGCATCCAGCCTCGGCGGCATCGTGGCCAACTACGACGCACTGTGCCGCAAGTACGCACCTACCAAGATCCAGAAGCTCACGCAGG
>JBILBW010000029.1:0-24645 GCA_044353465.1 Rariglobus sp.
CGCCCTGTGGATCCGCGTGCAACAGGAGTTCGCCGCCGCCCTGCCCCGCTCGCTCGGCAACCTCGCCCCCTCGCCCTCCCCGCTGGTCCCGGAAAAACACCGCGCCACCACCCTGCGTTACACCGGCCAGACCGACCTATTCCGCACCTCCGAATTCCACCAGGGTGTTTTCGAAATCCAGGACCTCGCCTCGCAACTCGTCAGTTACGCCGCCAACCCCCAGCCCAGCGAGACCTGGTGGGACACCTGCGCGGGCGAAGGCGGTAAAACCCTCCACCTCTCCGCGCTGATGGAAAACAAGGGGCTGATCTGGGCGAGCGACCGCAACACCGGGCGCATCGCCACCCTGCGCAAACGCGCCGGCCGGGCCCAGGCGTTTAACTACCGCGCGGTCACCTGGAATGGCGGCCCATTCTTGCCGACCAAGACCAAGTTCGACGGCATCCTCATCGACGCCCCGTGCAGCGGCGTCGGCACCTGGCAGCGCAACCCCCACGCCCGCTGGACCACCACGCCCTCCGACGTGAGCGAACTCGCCGAGATCCAGCTCCAGCTGCTCAACCACGCCGCCCCCGCGCTCAAGCCCGGCGGCCGTTTGATTTACGCGGTCTGCACCCTGACCAAAAGCGAAACCACGAAAATCGCCGACGCCTTCACCGCCACGCACCCCGATTACATTCCCGATCCGGTGTTCGCCAAAGCCCCAGCGGCCGCCCCAGGCCCGTGCCAGATTCACCTTTGGCCCCACGAGCTCAACGCCAACGGCATGTTTATCGCCGCGTGGAAACGGAAGGGCTGACACTTCATTCCGGTGATGACGGCGCGCCCAAATCCCCCCACCCATACGCGCAACGCTTCGAGCGGTCCTTTTAGCCGTCCGTTTTCGGCCGTTTCGCCGGACCGCCCCGTTTACTCCAAAGACTCGCCGTTATCCACAGTCTCCCTGTGATCCCTGCGCTTCGTGGTTAAACTGCGCCTCGTGGTTAAAATCCGGTGACAACGCCCGCCAAAATCTCCTCGGCCACAGTTCGGGCCGACTTCAACGACCCGGTTGCGGTGGTGCATTATGCGCGTGCCGCGGATCAGCTTGGCCTGTGGAAATCCGAACGGCTGTTGATCGAGCGGTTTTTCCCCGACAAAACCGCGCGACTGGTGGAAGCCGGTTGTGGCGCCGGCCGGGTGACACTCGGGATATGGGCGCTGGGTTACCGGCAGCTGGTCGCCTTCGATTTCGCCGAAGAACTGGTCGATCAGGCCCGCGCCCTCGCCGAGGAACGAGCCGCCGCCATCCCCATCCTCCATGCCGACGCCACCCTTCCGCTCGAGTACCAACTCGAGTGTCACCCATTAGGTGACACTTCCCCTGCGCCCACTGCGGAACAAAACCACCCCCAAGCCGGGCTTCAGTGTCACCTATCAGGTGACACTCGGCTGCCAGCGGAGTCGGCCACAGGCACTTCTCCGAGCGTCCGCGGTGCTCGAACGGGTTGCGGGCATTTCGATGGCGCTCTCTTCATGTTTAACGGTCTGATGCAGATTCCGGGACGGGATAACCGCCGCGCGGCTCTGGCCAACTTGGCGGCCGTCTGCCGGCCGGGGGCGCCGCTGCTTTTCACCACCCACGACCGCGACCACTCCCGGGTCGAACGCGCCTGTTGGAAACTGGAAACGCTGCGTTGGGAAAAAGGCCAACAGGACCCGCGCCTAGTCGATTTTGGCGACCGTTATTTCGAGGACGACGTCGGCCGCACCTTTATGCACCTGCCCGACCGCGCCGAGATCCTCGCCGACCTCGCCGCCTCCGGATGGAGCCACGCCTACGACGCCATGCGCAGTGACCTCACCCGAGAATCGAGCGCGGTCCAGGACTTTTCCGACGAGTGCCGATTTTGGGCCGCCCACAAGAGCACTAGCGTTTCGCCGCTAAATTAAACCGCTAATGCCATCACTGAATTAACTATCGTAATAAACACATATTCACTTTTGCATCAACAGTTTATCTAACCGTTAATCTTCTAACTAAAATTAAAAAGGAAACCAAGGATGGATGCGCGAAGCCCCGATGTGAAGTTACGCAAGGAAGCACAAGCGGAATTGAATAGGTGGATTCAGGCACGGACGCTGCCCGTTAGGCAGGGGGTGAGGGCTCAGGTAATATTATTGGCGGCGGAGGGTACAGACGAGCCCGCGCTTGCATTGGATCAGGGTATCTCTCGTCAGCGGTGCGGACGCATTCGCAGTCGGTTTCTGGAGGGCCGCAATCAGGCGTCTAAGACAGACCGCTCCCGCTGGGGGCGTCCACGGGTTATTGAGACGCAGAAGATCGTCGCGTTTACGACCAGCGTTACACGGGATCTGGCGACTGACTGGTGCCTTACGCTTATGCCCAAGGCTGCGGGGCTCAGCCCATCGAATGGGGGACGCGTTTGGCGCAATCACGGCCTCAAGCGGCACCGAGCATCCAGCTTAAAAAAATCAGCAACGCCCCTTAGTTCACGGATAAACTGGAGGCGATTATCGGGCTCTGCCGCCTCGAGGTCTACCGGAAGCGCTGAGCCGTCGTTATGAGGACACTCATCCGCATTCTCGGCTTAGCCGTGCTCCTAGGCTTCACCGCCTGCTCCGCTCCTAAGCGAACGGTAGCGCAGGCAGAACCGGTAGCGCAGGCAGAAGCACACGTCAGCGCTCTCCGGAAGTCAGGCCTGGCGCCCGCCGGCCTTCGCGGCCTCGAAGTCCAGGACGTTCGTCGAATCCACCCGCTGGCAACGAGCGGGTTGCAGCCGCGCCCTCGTCCTTATTGGTGGGCCGAGCTACGGTGTGCTGACGGTTCAGCGGGGTACTTGGCCTGGGGTGACGATGGGCGGCTGGTGGATTTCTGCCTCGAGGGGGTGGTTGCGGTGGAAGGATCGGACGCCTTTGCGCTCCCGGGGGTTCCTCCGATCCAGCAATTCCCGTTGGCCGGTCCGGATGGAGCGCTCGTGGCCTCCGGTTGCGTGCCCACGGCAGGCGCCAGCTTGATCGCTTATTGGGCCGGACGTCCGGCGACGGCCGCTTGGGGCGCGTCAGACGAAACAAAACTGGTCCTGCGGCTGCGTTCACGGATGCGAATGGTCGTCTTGCCGGACGTCGATGGGCATGCCGACGGCAAGATGGCGCTCGCGGGGGCTTTTCCAACCGACCTTGCCCTGGCCATGCAGGCCGATGCGGTTGCGCGCGGAATCGAGGTCCACGTTGAATTGACGGGCTACGAACGGACCTTGCTGGCCGCAGAACTCGCCGAAGGCCGGCCGGTGCTGCTTTCATGCGTGGTGCTCCTGCCACGTAAGCCCGAGCTCAGTTGGGGGCATGAGGTGGTCGCCGTCGGTCGGGCTGAAGTCGCGGGAGCCTCTTCCGTCGGGGTCATCGATAACTTCTTCACACCGCGGGTGCCTGGCACGATCCGGTGGATCGCGTAGGACCGGGTGGATCAGCTCGTGCTGGTGCGTCCGCGAAGGTAGGGTGCCGCTATCTCGCCTCGGCACGGAATTCTGTGTTATGGGCTACCCAGCGCGCAGCGAGTTGCTGGAGCCCGGCCGGTTCGCTTTCAGCGCGGTCTTTGATTTTGCCCACGTCCGCGTCGACATCGATGAGTCGGGCGCGGCGCCTCTGATCACGCACGTATTTCCATTTCCCGAAGCGCACGGCTACCGGCTTGGCGTTGGCGAAGAAGCGGCCCCGTCGTCGGCTTGTCCCGCAGGAACGGATTCAGTTCGACGGCTTGTCCCGCAGGAACGGAGTCAGTTCGACCGCGTCGAGGCCGGCCGGGGTCGGGTCCCCCGCGCCACGAGGCGGGTGTGGAGAATCTTTAGCGGGCGCACCAGCTGGGCAAAGGCCGCGCCGGCAGGCCACTTCGCGGGTAGCAGGACAGGAGAGGCACGCGGATGCCGCCTTCGAACAGGTTCCACTGGGAGTTACGCAGAGAAAGGTTGTAGCTGGCAAATTCGCTGGCCAAGACCACGGAACTCTATGGCGAAGGGGTCTTGGCCTGTGAACCTACCAGCGGAAGGGCGGGGTCGTTTCGGTTGGCAAAGTCTAATTTCATGTAGCTGCTGGTAGTAACCCGGAGATAAAAGATAACGGAGGGGATCGCCCGCATCAACCTAGCTGATCGAGGACCGTACGCTTCGGGGAAAACGGCGCTATTCCCCTCACCCGCAACGTCAATTGCCTTGGCCAACCTGCCGCTGGTTCGCAGTGCCGTCCTGCGCCCGTTCGCCTCCTTTTTACCGTCCTACTCGATCCCGAACATCATCGAAACGGTCCACTCAAAGCCGTCTCGTTGTCTCCCCCTTACCTCAAACTCCCCGGGATAATAAAGCCCTTGTTTCGCACCCGGGGCCAGGATTCGCGTTCGGCCCGGGTGCGCCAAGCGGACGAGCGCTCCCTTGCTTACTTGCCGATCAAGCCCTCGTCGATGCGGTACTCGTTGAGCTTGTTGCGCAAGGTGCGGATCGAAATTCCCAGTAACTCGGCGGCCTTGGTACGATTACCCTCAGTCGCAACCAGTGTATCCAATATAGCCTTTTTCTCGATTTCTCCGAGCGAGCGAATGGGCACTTCGGGAGCGGGCAACGGTTCGGACGGCTCGGATATGAACGGACTACTCGGCACTCCTTCAGCGGGCACCACAGCTGCTGGAACCGAGGCCAAGAAGGGCTCGACCACCGGCGCGGGCGGGACTGAATCCATAATCGGTGACGGGGCCACGGGCGGAGTTTGCACCGTGTAAACGGGCACCGGGAGAGGTTCGGACACCAAGCCGTTATGCGCCACTGGCCGCCCGGGTTCGACCCGCGTCAGCGTAGGCAGGCTGAGGGCGGCGCTGGTCACGGGACGATGATCCTCTGACAAAATCACGGCTCGCTCGATGGTGTTTTGCAATTCGCGCACGTTACCCGGCCAGGGGTAGGCGCGCAGAGCGGCGGTGGCGTGGTCGCTAAAGCCAGGCAAACGCAGACCGTGTTTACGGGAGAAACGCCGGAGGAAGTTTTCGGAAAAAACGTCGATATCGTCGGGACGGTCGCGCAGCGGCGGCACGGCGATCGGGAAAACATTAAGCCGATAATACAGATCGGAACGGAACAAGCCCCGCTCCATGAAGTGCGTGAGATCGCGATTGGAGGTGGCGAGTATGCGCACGTTGACCTTGATCGTCTTGGTGCCGCCAACCCGCTCAAACTCCCGCTCTTGAAGGACCCGCAGCAGCTTGGACTGCAGGTTGAGTGGCAACTCGCTGACCTCGTCGAGCAGCAGGGTGCCGCGATTGGCCAACTCAAAGCGGCCCTCCCGGCGTTCGATGGCCCCAGTGAAAGAGCCCTTTTCGTGACCGAACAACTCGCTTTCAATCAACTGCTCGGAAAGCGCGGCGCAATTCACCTTGATGTACGGCTCGGCCCGGCGCGGGGAATTGCGGTAAATTTCCTGGGCCACCATCTCCTTGCCGGAGCCGTTTTCCCCCGTGATGAGTACGGTGGCATCGGTAGGGGCGACCCGCTCCACCATTTGGCGCACGCGTAACATCGAGGGACTGCGCCCGAGCATCGGCTCACCGTCGCCACCGCTGCGTTCACTGAAGTAGCGGTTAACCTTGATCAACTGGCTGTAGTTGTCGGCCTTGCGCAGGATCATATCGATCTGCGCGGGCTGAAACGGCTTGATCACATAATCAAACGCACCCGCCCGCATGCAGCCGACCGCGCTCTCGATCGTGCCGTGGCCGGTCATCATCACCACCAGGGGATGAGTGGGCATAGCCATGACCTGCTCAAGGAAACGTTGCCCATCTCCATCTGGTAAACGCACATCGAGCATCACCAGATCAAACGTCTCCTTGCCCAAGAGGGCCTCGGCGGCGGCCAAGGTGGGGGCACTTGAGGTCTGCAACCGCCGACTTTTTAGAATATCCTCCATGGAGCGCCTGACGAGGGGCTCATCATCGATCACCAGAATTTTCTCAAGGGACATAGGAGGGACAGAATAATAACGAAAATCCAACTTAGGCGATAACCCCCCGAGCGGGAAGCGGGAAATTTAGGCTAATTTCACCTTCCGCACTAAACCTCCGGCATTTGGGGCCGATATAATCAGCACTACCCTATCCAATGCGTTTATTTTCATTCCTAAAACAAGTGGAGACAACCCTAGCCATGCTTAAACCTGAATGCTCAACTGGGTGGAAGCGAAGGGCTGATTACCAAACGGGGGCCGCCACCTACTGGCATGAGCAGATCGGCCTTATCCTCAACCTGCGGAGCTGCGAACTGGGCGGCGGCCGCTTCAGCCTTCAAACCCGCTGGGTTGGCCAATCTGGCCTTGCCCTATTCGAACGTACCTACTTTTGCGGCGGCTCCTCCTTCGACTGGCAAAGTGCCGCCGACTCCATAGCAGAGGCGATGCCAGAAACGTCCGACCTCTCTGCCGTTGAAATCGAGGGCCAAAACCCGGCGCTCTTCAAGGTTGGCTAATTCCACAAGCCCACTCCCCCCCTTTTTTTCGTACACCCACGCCATCCAACCTCATGACTTCAATTCAAGAAATCCCCGAATCTGTATTCCAAGATAACATCACCCGCGCAGTCGAAGAGGTCTTCAGGACCATGCTGAGCTTAAGCGCAACGCATCAGCCCATGAACGCCGACGAGAGAAAAACCTGCCTCAGCCTCGGCACGCCCCACGTAGTTAGTACCGTAGGTTTTATCGGTGCGATAAACGGGCTGGTCTACCTCTACATGAACGTAAACCTCGCAAGCCAATGCGCGGCCGCCATGCTCGGCATGACCGACGAGGAAATCGTGGAAGCCGGCGATGAAGCGGTCAACGATGCCATCGGGGAACTCACGAACATGACGGTGGGGACATTTAAAAACCAGCTCTCCGAAAAGGGTTTTTCCTGCAAACTCACCATCCCCTCCATTGTACGTGGCAACAACTTCCAGATCGATTCGATCAGTTCGGCCACGCGGCACACCTACCGATTCAATGTAGCCGGACAGAACCTAATCGCTGACCTGCTCATAAAGCCGGCGTCCGAATAATCCACCTTAAGAACTCCCCCATGCGTTACAAAATCTTATCCGTGGACGATTCCAAAACCGTCCGCATCATCATCAAGAAGGCTTTCAAACTCTACGACTGCGACATCCTAGAGGGCGGTAACGGCGTCGAAGGTCTGGCGATCGCCACAAAAGAAACCCCAGACCTGATCCTGCTCGACGTCACCATGCCCGTGATGGACGGGGTGGAAATGCTCACTAAACTCAAGTCCGACCCGGTGCTCAAATCCATCCCCGTCATCATGCTGACTGCTGAAGGCGGCAAGGAGCACGTGCTCAAAATCGCCAAGATCGGCGTTCGTGACTACATCGTTAAGCCCTTCAAGGAGGACCTACTGGTTCAAAAAGTAGGCCGCATCATCGACCTTAAGCCGATCTCCGACGCCCCGGCCAAGGCCAAGTCGATTTTCGACCCGGCAACCATTTTGGTAGTGGAGGATAAACCGGCCATCTTCGCACAAATCAAGGACGGGCTTAAACATACACCTTGGCAGGTTCATGGCGTAACCAGCACCGGCGAAGCCATTGATTTCTGTGGGCGCAACGCCGTCGATCTCATCATGATCTCGCTCTCCCTGCCCGAGGAATCCGCCTTCACTCTCTTCCGCGTGGTGCGCACCAACCTGAAGACCAAATACACGCCGGTATTTGGGTTGGTGGTCAAAACCGAGGTCGCCACCCAACAAATGGCCCAGCAAGTCGGCTTTACCGGCATCGCGACCAAGCCGATCGATATTACAGAACTGGAGTCGAAGATCGCCAAGGCCATGAATTTGGACACGTCGCTGCGGTACTTCAAAACCGAGGGCGATACGCTCATCATGAGCCTGCCGGAGGTTTGCACCCCCTCCGTGATCAACGAGGTTGCCGCCTACCTTAAGGGCAAGGTTGCCGAGGCGGTAGATAGCGGCATGAATAAGGCGGTGTTCGATCTCCGAGAGGTCAAGCGTCTCGACATGAACCTCATCAAGATGCTCCTGACGGCGATGCAAACCTGCCGTGAAGTCGCCCTGCTTTATTCATTAGTGGGCAACGGATCGCTCATGGCGGATTGCAAAGGCTACGAGGACACCCGCAACTGGCAGTTCCACGAGAACATAGAGGAGGCTCGCCAAAACTTCCAAAAGCAGACCGCCACCGCCTAGGCTTGACCTGAGCTTTTTGGTGGCAGGACCTATCGCCACCCCAGTGACAAACCGCTTCCCTTTCCAAGGAGCGGTTTTTTGCGTTCTCGAGAGGCCTAGGGCCAGGTTCCTCTCCCCGTTGAAAAGCGTCGCCATTTTGAGCGCCGCTGCGCCAAGGCTTCGCCCGGTGGCTGAAAACTCCCCCCCGCCGGAGAAGGTGGGGGCCCAACCCCAAACGGAAACCCAGGGTAAGGATTGAGCGACTGCGCGAGAACAGCGAGCCGCCGGGCGACGACTAAAAAGGGTGCCGCTTAATTAATGCTAAAGTCCGGTGGATGGCGTGCCGATAACACCCTCGAACCCAAACCAGGATGGAACCGTGAGAACTAACACTGAACCACCCTTTCATGACCGCCCAATTACCGCGGTCCTGCGGATCGATCAAAATCCGCCGGGCAGCCAATCGGATCGGTACGCCCGCAGCCTGTATCTTAGTTGCGATCTTGGCGGCCAACCAGGCCTCCACCATCGCCAACGCCTCCCTGCCTTACCTGCTTCAGGATGCGCCTCAGGCCCTGCGTTTTGCCCAGACGCCAACGACGCTGCCGCCACCCGTGCGGCCGTGGGAATCGCTGCCCCTGCCACCTGCGCCAGAGAGCGAGCCCTCCTCGGTCAACAACACGGACGACGTCATCGCCCTACCCAGCCCTACCCAACCCGAGCTTGTGATCGCCCCGCCGAAACCCAAGCCCACACCCCCACCCGGAGGCATCGAACTCGTGCCGGACACCTACTCCCCCCGTACCACCATTCGGGTCGACGACATCCTGCCGTTTTTCTTGCCGCCTTCCGATCCGGTCAGTCGAGCCACTTATGAGTTGAAATGAAGCCTCCTGTCTCACTGTCCGTAGTGTTACTAGCCACGCTACTTTCCCCGGCGGCCGTCTCTACGGCCTCTGCGGAAACAGCCCATAACGAAGCGCACGCACCGTCGCCTGCCGCAGAGCCGGCGGCGGTGCCAGTCGCTGCACCCCCAAACGAAGAGCACCAAAGCTTGTTGCGCATCGGCGACGCCAAATTGACCGCTGGGGATGCGGCCTATGCCCTGATTGCCTTCCGCCAAGTCGCGACCGCGGCCCAAAATGAACAAGACGAAGTTCGCGCACTGCTCGGTATGGCTCGCGCTCATCGCCTCGCCGGTGACGGCGTGAAAGCCTCCGCCACCTACGAACATCTGCTCAAAGAACACCCCGACTGTGCCGAGTTGCCCACCGCCCTGCTCGAGCTCGGCCGCACCCTGCGCGACTTGGGCAGCCCCAAACTCGCTCTTGCCCGCTTTTATTCGGTGATCAGTTCCACCCTCAAGCTGCCCGAGGCGGAGTCCGAGCGTTACCGCCGCATCGTTCGTACCGCGCAGTTCGAAATCGCCGAAACCCACTTGGCGATGGGCAACTACCCGGAAGCCGTACGCTTTTTCAACCGGCTTGATCTGCTCGACTTGGCCCCGGCCGACCGCGGCCGCGCCCGCTTCAAAGCAGCCCAATCACGCATTTACGCCGGCGATAAGACGGGCGCCGTCACCGCCCTGACCGTCTTCGTGGGGCAGGACCCCAATGACGTCCATAGCCCGGAGGCTCGCTATCTGCTCGCCCAGCTCCTTGGCGAATTAGGCCGCCGGGACGAATCGCTCCGCGTCACCCTCGATCTGCTCAACAATGTCCGGGCCCGGGCCGACAAAAGCGGTACTTGGCAAAATTGGCAGCGGAAGACGGGCAACCAGCTCGCCAACCAATTTTATCAACAGGGAGAGTTTGCTTCCGCCCTCCTTCTTTACCGCTCGCTCGACACCCTGGATTCCGCTCCCGCTTGGCGCGTCCCCGTGCTTTATCAACTCGGCCTCTGTCTCGAACGCTTGGAGCAACCCGCTGCCGCTATTGAAGCCTACGCGCAGATCCAAAAAATGACGGCGCCGACTCCGCCCCCCAATTTATCTGATATCGTTCGCATGGCAGTCTGGCGCAGCACCCAAATCGCTTGGACGCTCTCCACGCGGAATCAAGTTCGTGACCTAGGCCCCATTCCCCCCGCTGAATTACCGCCCCCAACCCCATGAATCTTGCCGAGATCCTCACCCAACATCTCGCCCTCTGCGACGAACTCCACTTGCTCAGCTTGGAAGAAAATCGAATCCTCAAGCAGCAAAAGCACGCCCCCGATGCGGAGTGGCGCGAGCGCAAACAGGCGTTGGCCGTCCGTTTGGACGCCAGCCTCGCCGCGATACGCAACCGCACCAATTTGATAGGCGAGCACGGTGGTGAACTGTTGGAGTGCACCAAACAGCGGTCCCTGCAGATCCTCCATTTGGACCGGGAAAACGAGCAGTTGCTGCTACGTTGCAGTCTGGCCCCCGCACGACCGGAGATGCCCCAGCCCATCTCCTCCGCCGGGGCGCTCAAAGCCTACGGTAGGAAAGCCTAATAATCCCGGCTTGGATCGGCCGGGGCAGCCCGTCCGGTGGGGGGAACGAAAACCTGAGGTTTTCACCATATCTAGGCACTAGCCTAGACTCACCAACCCACCCAATCGGACGGAAGCTACCAGACCAGTAAACCGCCGGCAAAAGTCAGGCCGGCGCCGACCGAGCAAAATATGATTTTGTCGTCGGCTTTAAAAATCCCCTCTTCCGCAGCCCAGCCCAACGCCATAGAAACCGAAGCCCCCGAGGTGTTGCCGTACTTGGCGATCGTCACCACAAATTTTTCGAAGGGAATACCCACGCGTTTGCCGACGGCCCGAAGAATACGCTCGTTAGCCTGGTGCGGAACGATCCAGGCGATGTCTTCCGGAGTGAGCCGGTGGCGAGCCATGGCGTTTTCTATCTCATTGGAGAAGGCGATCACCGCACTCTTAAAGACCGCCCCGCCGTCCATTTGCAGGAAAAAGTCTCCGCGGTCGCTGCCGTCGGCGTTGGGCATGAGCTGGCGCGCACCGCCACCGGGACGTTGAATCGCCTCAAAGGCAGCCGCATCGCCGGACAGCGCCATGCGATGGAGGCGATGCCCGCCAGGCGCATCAGTGAGGATGGCCGCGCCCGCGCCGTCGCCAAAGAGGAACGCGGTTTCGTGGTCGTTGGGGTTGGTGATGCGCGAGAGTAATTCGGCGGTCACCACGATGACGTTTTTGGCGGTGCCGCCGCGGATGAAGGCGCGGCCGACCTCGAGGGCGTAGAGCCAGCCGGAACAAGCTGCGTTAACGTCAAAGGCGAGCGCCTTCGTGCAGCCGAGGTGCTTGGCCAACGCACTCGCCATCGAGGGCACCGGCTGGTCGGGAATGATCGTGGCGAGAATAATGCCGTCGATCTGCGACGCGGTCATGCCGGCCTGGGTCAGCGCATGGTGGACGGCGATCGCGGCCAGACTCGTCGCAGAGGCATCCGCGTCGGCGTAACGGCGCTCCTTGATACCGGTGAGCTTGAGCATTTCCGCTTCGGTGCGGCCGGGGAACGCCTTTAAAATCTCGCTGGTGGCACGCACGTTCTTGGGCACGGCATAGCCGATACCAGCGATGCAAACGGTCTCCGCCGCCGGGCTGGGAGCGGCGTGCAGGGAACTCAACGCGGCAAGCCCGGGGGCGGCAGCGGCGGGGCGATTCGCCAGATAGCGGGCAATGTCGTCGCCGGACACCCGGCCGCCGGGTCCGGTCGCCTCGATACCCGTAAGGCGAGCGGGCTCGAGGCCGGCCTCTTGGGCGAGCTTAGCGGCACGCGGGGTCCACTGCAGTCCGCTGGCAGGTGCGGAGGCGAGGACGGGCATGGCGGCAGGCGCGGCCGCCGCGGCTGGGGCGCCGGCGGCAGCGGGTACGGCCTTTACCGGTACTACGGCTGCTGCCACCGGCGCGGCGAAGCCCGGTTTGACCTGAAGGTTTTTTAGCGAAATGTCGGCCGTGCTGATGCGCAGGAACGGAGAGCCACTCGGCAGGATGTCACCCGCGCGGGCCCGCACCAACTCGACCACGCCGTCGCAGGGCGCCTCAAACTCGAACACCGACTTGTCGCTCTCCAGCTCGGCAATTTTGTCGCCCTTGGAGATTCGCGCGCCGGCAGCGACCTTGATGTCGATAACAGTGAGTTCGCTGACGGTCGCCCCCATGGAGGGAATCGGCACGTCGATGAGGAAGGTGTCCATCACAGGTTGGGTTATGGGTGGGAGGTTGGCTACGGTCCGGGAACGGTCAATGGCGGAGCCTGTGCAGACCGCTTAGGCGCGGGCGAGTTTCCAAAAGGCGAGGCACTTCGCGAGTAGGGCCTCAAGCTCGGGGAGCGGCACCATGTTGGGGCCGTCCGAAAGGGCGTTATCCGGGTCGGGGTGGGTTTCGAGAAAAAGACCGTCGGCCCCGGCCGCGAGCGCGGCGAAGGCGAGCGTGGGGACGAATTCGCGTTGGCCACCGCTCTTGCCTCCGGCAGCTCCGGGCAGCTGCACGCTGTGGGTGGCGTCGAGGATCGTCGGATACCCGTTGCGCGCCATGATCGGGAAGGTGCGCATGTCCACCACCAGGTTGTTATACCCAAAGGTGGCGCCGCGCTCGCATTGCCAGATTTCGGCCGCCCCGCCGTGCTTCAACTTACCGACCACGTGCACCATGTCGTTGGGCGAGAGGAATTGGCCCTTCTTGACGTTAACGACCTTGCCGGTGGCGGCGGCGGCGAGCAGCAAGTCGGTCTGCCGGCAAAGGTAGGCGGGGATCTGTAAGACGTCGCAAACCTCAGCCACGGGGGCGCATTGACCGGCGTCGTGGACGTCGGTCACGCAGGGCAGGCCGTAGTCCTTTTTCACCGAGGCGTGCAGGGCGAGACCCTCTTCGAGGCCGGTGCCGCGGCCGCCGGCGATCGACGTGCGGTTGGCTTTGTCGAAGGAACCTTTAAACACCAGGTTGATCTCGGGATAACGGGCGCGCAGGTCGACAAGCTTCTCGGCCACGGAGCGCACGACCTTCTCATTTTCAAGCGAGCAAGGACCGGCGAGTACAAGGAGGCGGTGAGGATCGAAGAGCGGCATGGAAAGGCAGGAGCAGGTAACGGGTTGTGAGTAGCGAGTCGACGGAGTCGAAAAAGGAAGCGGGCGCGGGTAGCCGGGTGGCGGGTGGACGGAGTCCGAACCTACACGCGACTCACGGCTGGCTACTTTTTCTTCTTCTTCGCCTTAGCAACAACTTTCGCCGGCTTGGACTTGGCGGCGGGTTTGTTTTTGAGGGCGGCCCCGATGAAGGCGGCGAAGAGCGGATGCGCCTTATTGGGCTTGGACTGGAACTCGGGATGGAACTGCACCGCCACGAACCAGGGGTGATCCTTGACCTCGATGATTTCGACCAGATTGCGGCGCGGGTTGATGCCGCTAATCACCAGACCGCCGCGCTGCAACTGACCAACATAGGCGTTGTTGACCTCGAAGCGGTGGCGATGCCGCTCGCGCACGTGGGTGGCCTTGTAGGCCTTGGCGGCGTGGGAGCCAGGCGTGAGCGCGCACTCGTAGCTGCCGAGGCGCATGGTCGCACCCTTATCGATGACATTCTTCTGCTCCTCCATGATGTTGATCACCGGATGGGGCGCGTTGGCGTCGAACTCGGTGGAGTTAGCGCCCTTCAATTTAAGGACATTGCGGCAATACTCGATGACCGCGATTTGCAGGCCGAGGCAGAGGCCGTAGTACGGAATCTTGTTCTCGCGAGCGAATTTTGCGGCGGCGATCTTGCCCTCGGTACCGCGGTCGCCGAAACCACCCGGCACGAGGATGCCATCGAGGCCATGGAGAATGTTCAGGCCGTTTTTCTTTTCCAGGTCCTCGGCGTCAATGCGCACGATGTTAACCCGGGTGTTGTTGGCGATCCCGGCGTGGGTGATGGACTCGTAAACGGATTTGTAGGCGTCCTGCAGCTCGATGTATTTGCCGACCACGCCGATCTTCACCTCGTGGGCGGGGGTTTTGATCCGGCGCACGATTTCGGTCCAGATGTTCTTCTCGGGCGCAGGGTTCTTCAGCCCGAACAGATCAACCACCAGGTCGTCCATGCGCTCCTTTTGCAATGCGAGCGGCAGTTCATAGATCGATTCCACGTCGCCGCACTCGATCACGGCTTTAACCGGGACGTTGCAGAACATGGAAATCTTGTCGCGCAGGCCGGCCTCAAGCGGGTGGTCGCAGCGGCAAACGAGAATGTCGGGCTGGATACCAATCTCGCGTAGCTTAGCAACAGACTGCTGGGTAGGCTTGGTCTTGAGTTCGCCGGCCGCCTTGAGATAAGGCACGAGCGTGACATGGATAAAAATGCAATCGTCCGGCCCGACTTCGAGGGCGAACTGGCGCATCGCCTCAAGGAACGGAAGCCCCTCAATGTCGCCGGTGGTGCCGCCGATCTCGGTGATGAGAATATCGACGTCCTTTCCTCCGGCGTAGATGCGCTCCTTGATCTCGTTGGTCACGTGCGGAATCACCTGGACGGTTTTACCAAGATACACGCCGCGGCGCTCCTTGGAAATGACGCTCTCATAGACCTGGCCCGAGCTGAGGGAATTGAGCTTGGAGAGCTTGCCGCTGGTGAAGCGCTCGTAGTGGCCGAGGTCGAGGTCGGTCTCGGCTCCATCCTCCAACACATAGACTTCGCCGTGTTGGAACGGGCTCATCGTGCCCGGATCAACGTTAAGGTAGGGGTCGAACTTCTGAATGCGCACGGTCAGCCCGCGCAGCTCCAAAAGCGCACCGAGTGCCGCAGCCGTTAGGCCTTTGCCCAACGACGAGACCACTCCGCCCGTCACGAAGATGTATTTCATCGGTGAGAAATAGGCGGCGGCGGGAAAGCCTGACAAGCAAAAGCTCGCGCCAGTTGGCCCGGGCCGGCCCGCCTTCACCGTGCGGCAACGATTTACCCGCTTGCCCCCCCCGCCTCAGCGCCAGCAAGGTGTGGGTTTTCGCACCTATGCACTCCAAGCCCCAAGTCCTCGCCTGGCTCACCTGTGATGGCGTCCATGTCGACCCCGGCAGCGGTAAACACACGATCCTCGGGGTATTTTCCAACATCCGCGGTCGCCAGTTTCCCTTTGCGCATCCGTTCATGGTCTGGTTCCTCACTTTGAGCGACGTGCCTGCCGGCGAGCATGCGATCAAAATCTCCATGGGGCTCGATGCCACTCAACCCGCTCCGCTCATTGACCGGAGCTTTGGCTCCCAAGGACCGCTCCATCGCATCAATCTGATCAGCGAGATTCGCAACCTTACCTTTGCCCAACCCGGGGAATACTCGATCCTGATCGAGATCGATGACGAGCCGCTCCTTGCCACCAACATCACGGTTTCGAGCTAATCCTTCTTAAACTTATGCCTTCCAGCACGCACTCCTTCGACCTCATCGGCGTCGGATCCCCCATTATGGACCTGCTCGCGCAAGTCCCCGACACCTTCATCTCGACCCTCACCGGGGTCAAAGGCGGCATGGTCCTTGTCGACGCCACCGAAATGGAAGCCATCGTGGTCCGACTTGAGCAAAGTCCCGCCACCGTCGCGGGAGGCTCGGCCGGTAACACCGCGGTGAGCGCCGCCCGCCTCGGCCTGCGCACCACCTTTCTGGGGAAACTGGGTAACGACGCCACGGCCACCGCCTACCGCTCCCACTTCAGTGCCGCCGGCGGCGACATCACGCGCTTCAAATACGCCGACCAGGCCAACGCCCGCTGCGTCTCCCTGATCACACCCGACAGCCAGCGCACCATGCGCACCTGCCTCGGTGCGGCCATGAGCCTCGGTCCCGGCGAGATCGGACCGGCCGATTTCGCCGGCTGCCGCCACGCGCACATTGAAGGGTACCTGCTGTTTAATCCCGCTCTGGCCAACGCCGTGGTTGCCGCCGCCCGAGCTGCCGGGTGCACGCTGAGCATCGACCTCGCCTCATTCGAGGTGGTCAACGCCGCGAGCGAGTGGATTTTCGCCCAACTGCGCATGGGCATCGACGTGGTGTTCGCCAACGAGGATGAGATCCACGCCCTGTTTCCCGATCACGCCGACCCGCAAGACTACGCCGGCCTCACCCGGCGCCTCGCAGAATTCGGCGGCACCGCAGCGGTGAAAATGGGCAAAGACGGCGCGTGGATCGCCCGCGGCACAGCCCTGCACCAGATCGCCCCCGTAGCCACACCCGCGGTGATCGACACCACCGGTGCCGGTGATGCCTGGGCGGCCGGCTTCCTCTACGGCTATCTCAAGAACTGGGGCCTGCCCGCCGCCGGAGCGCTCGGATCTAGGCTCGGTTCTGAATGCGTCAGCCACCTCGGCCCCGCCATCCCCACTGACCGGTGGACTGAGATTCACGCCCACGCGAAAACGCTCGCCAACTAAGCCAGTCGTCCGAGCGCGCGACATCCGCGCCCCTTGGGGCAAGCGTCGGCTGTTCCGCATCCGACGGGTGCGCCCCAAGGCTTGCCATTGCTCAGAGGGACTACCTGATGAGCCATCCCCCGCGCCCAGCGCGGTACACGCCATGTCTGCCGACCTCGTCCAACTCGTCACCTCCATCGCCCAGCTCGCCCGCGCCGCCTCACTCGTGCTCGCCACGACCCCGTCGGCTCGCAAGGACGCCGCGCTTCTTCGTCTCGCCGAACTCATCCCGGCCTCCGCCGAAGCTCTGCTCGCAGCCAATGCCCTGGACTTAACCGAGGCTCGCGCCGATCAGCTCCCGGCCCACCAGCTTGACCGGCTCACCCTCACCCCTGCCCGCCTCGATCAACTCGCCGAATCCGTGCGCCAAGTCGCAGCGCTCCCCGACCCCGTCGGCACCGTGCTTGAAGAGTGGACTCGCCCCAACGGCATCCTCATCCGCAAACGCCGCGTGCCCATTGGCGTGATCGGTATCATCTATGAGGCGCGCCCGAACGTGACCATCGACTGCGCCATCCTCTGCCTTAAATCGGGCAACGCTGCCATTCTGCGTGGGGGAAAAGAGATTTTCCACACCAACACCGCCTTCGCCAGGCTGATTACCCAAGCACTCGACGAGACCGGCCTGCCCGCCGCGGCCGTGCAACTGATTCCCACAACCGACCGAGCCGCGCTCAACACGTTGCTCAAGCTCGACACGCTGGTGCACTGCATCATCCCGCGCGGTGGCGAGAGCCTGATACGCTTCGTCACCCAGAACAGCACCATCCCGGTCATCAAACACTACACTGGCGTGTGTTTTATCTACGCCGATCAAGACGCCGATCCGGCCATCGCAGAGGCCATTCTGATTAATGCCAAGACCCAGCGCCCTGGCGTCTGCAACGCCGCCGAGCAACTGCTTGTTCACGCCGACGCCGCCCCGTCCCTCCTGCCCCGCCTCGCCGCCTCCTTGACCGCCAAGGGCGTGCAACTCCGCTGCGACCCCGCCGCGCTCGCCCTCCTCGCAGACATGTCGCCGTCGAAAATCGCCGCCGCGACCCCGGCCGACTACACCGCCGAGTTCCTCGACCTGATCATGGCGGTGCGCATCGTGCCCGACCTGGAAACGGCCATCACCACCATAAACCGCGACAGCTCCGGTCACACCGAGGCGATCATCACCCAAAACGAGGCGGCGGCGCGGCGTTTCCAAGACGCGGTCGACAGCGCGGTGGTGACCTGGAACGCGAGCACGCGTTTCAACGACGGTTTCGAGTTCGGCTTTGGCGCGGAGATCGGCATCAGCACCGACCGCCTACACGCCCGTGGTCCGATGGGATTAAACGAGCTCTGCACCTACAAATACGTGATCGACGGCACCGGCCAGGTTCGGGCCTGAGGGCTAACGCCGCCAGGCGCCCCGCATGCCCCAGCCGACGATGCCCAGAGTGGCCAGCGAGCTGGTGGGCATGAGAATGGCCGCGACCAGCGGATTCATCTTCCCGGCTACCGCCATGCCCACGGCGAACAAGTTGTAGGCGATCATAAAGGCCAACAACGCCAGCTGGGTGCGGTGACGGTCGTCGTTGATTTCAAACAACCCGCGAATGCCGGCGATTCCGCGTCCAAGGTAATAAAAGTCCGCTTTCGCCTCCAGCACAGCGCGATGCACCACCGGGGTGCCCCGACACAGCGCCCGGTCGAAGGCGAGGCTGTCGTTGGCTCCATCGCCGAGCATGAGAGCGTCGTCGTGTTGGGCCAGCCAGTCGGCCTTTTGTTGGGGCGACAACTCGGCGTAACCGTTCTGCTCGGGCAGACCCAACTCGCGCATGAGTGCGGCGACTTTTTCCCGGCGGTCACCGCTCAAAACCACGATCTTCAACCCACGCCGCGCCAAAGCGACCAGTTCGCCGCGGGCGTCAGAGCGCGCCGTATCGGCAAAGGCAAACCGCGCTACCACCCGCTGCGCCCGGGAAAGCACCACCTCGCCTCCGCCAGAACCGCCTGCCTCATCCATCAACGCGGCACCAGCTCCTTCCTCCGAGCAACCCAAAGTGTCACCTAATAGGTGACACTTTGGGTTTTCGGATTCGGGGCCCGAAGGCAGCACGTGCGCAAGGCCACGCCAGCCGATTCGACCCAACGTCCAATCGCCGAGACGCACCCCTTGGCCGATCGTTTCGACCACCTCACCCTTAAGCGCCGTGTCGCCCCCACGCGCCAGCAACGCTTCATGCAGCGAACAACTCACCGGATGAGGGTTGTCGCGGACCAATCCTAAGAGCGCAGCCCGCGCCTCGTCCCCCAAACCATCAAGCGCCTGCGGGTTTTGCAGCACGGGCGTCTCCAGGGTGAGCGTTCCGGTCTTATCAAAAACCAGCGTGCGCACGTTGCGCAGCCGCGGCCAGAGGTCGGCCGCACGGACAAACACCCCGCGTCGCCGCAGCGCGACGGTGGCCACCTCCTCGGCCAAAGGATAGGCCAGGCCCAGCGCACACGGACAAGACACCACCAAAATCGCCGTCAACACCGCGCCGGCATGCAGAAAATCACCCGTGGCCACCGCCCAGCCCAAACCCGCCAGCGCCGCGACTGCCAACACCGCAATCAGGTAACAACGGATCACCCGCTCGATCAGCCGGTGACGATAATCGGCCCGAGCCCCCGGCTTGAGTAACTCAGCCAACATCGACTGCTCCCAGCGCTGCATCGCCACCAACTGAATGGGTTCACGGCCGATGTTCTGCGCGCCCGCGGCCACCCGCTGGCCGGCGCGAAACGTCCGCGGTTCAGCCTCACCGTTGATCCAAGCCAAACTCAGGGCAGCCTGGGACGCCTCCAACCGGGCCTCGACCGGCACCATCCGGCCCATTGCCACCTCGAAGCGCTGCCCCTCACGCAACGCCTCCGGGACCACTTCGATGACGGAGCCATCGGCGGCAAAAACCCGCACGCGCGAGGTAGTCGGTTGGCGGCTGAGCAGGCGGCGCCGATTGCGTTCAACCGCGACAATTTGCGCCCAGCGGCCAACCAACATCAGTACGATGAAGGAGGTCACAAAGTCGAAATACACGTAGCTGTCGTCGCCCTTGACCCAGCCATAAAATGAACCGGCGTAAGCGCCCACGATTCCTAGCGCGATGGGCAGGTCGATGTGGAGCACGCGCTCGCGCAACGCGCGCACCGCCCGAGCCAAAAAGTAGCCGCCGCCGGCCAGCAGGCTAAGCGTGGCAAAGGCGAGCTGGAGCGTGCCGAACAGTCCGGCGTATTCGTTGGTGCGCTCCATGCCGAAGTAAGTCGGCAGAGCGAATAACATCACGTTCATCGCGAAAGCCGTGCACAAGCCCACCCGCCGAATCAGCACCCGACTTTCAGACTGTTCGGCGTTGATGGAGCCGGCAGGACCGACCAAGTAGTTAAAACGCTGCAACGCCTGGGCACACTCCACGGCGTCGAAACCGCCTTTCTCCCAGGTCCAACGCATCTGCCCGGTCTGGGCGTTGACCTCCACCCGGCCCGCACCGGATTGTTTAGAAAACACTTTTTCGATCAACCACACGCAGCCCGCACAGGAAATACCCTGAACCTCCAGCACCAGGTGAGGCGCTCGGCCGTTGGTCGCGTTGACCTCGGCCTCCTGCTGGGCGTCCTGCAACCAGGCGTAATCGCGCGGCTGGAGAAGCGCCGCATCCGCGGGGGGCGTCACGTCGTCCTTTATGCGGTAATACGCATCAAGACCGGCCTCATGGACGAGGCGGTAAACATAGGCGCAGCCCGCGCAGCAAAACTCGGCCTGCGGCGCGGGCGCCCCGCAGTGGCGACAAATGGGCTTGGCTGCAGACCGGGGCAGCGGGAGCGGCTGAATTTGGGCTACTGGCATAAAAACGTTCCGGCGGGCGCGCTTAACCGCCAGCTCATCACCAAGGCCGCCGCCAGAGCCAACCCGGCCTGGAGGCGGGCCAAGCCCACCGGCGAGAGCTTTAGGCGGAGGCGGCCGTAGTTGGCCTGAACGATCCAGAGCAACGGCGCGGTGCCGAGTCCGAACGCGAGCATGAACTCGGCACCGCGCAGGGCCGATCCGCTAAAGGCGGTGAGCGCGATCAGGAAATAGAGCGGGCCGCAGGGTAAAAGCGGAGTAGCGGCACCCATAACGGCGGCCAAGCGCAGGCGTGAACGGCCACGCAGCGCGGTTTGCAACCGCCACTGCAGGCGCGTGAGCAAAGCGAAACGCGGGACGTATTTTTCCAATCGCAGCCCGACCAACACAAAGAAAACCACCAAGGTCCACGGCAGCAGGTGCAACGCCCAGTCGCCGAAATAGCTCAACGGCATGCGCCCCAACCCGCCCGCCAAGGCACCCAGCGTGGCGTAGCCCGCGAGGCGTGCGCCATGATAAACCGTCGCCACCGTAAACGGGTCGGTCGAGTCGCCCTTGGCCGGGGCCATCATGCAGGCGAGCGGCCCGCACATCCCCGCGCAATGCAGGCTGGTAACTAGCCCCGCCACAAACGCCGCCGCAGGAGTGCTGATGCCAGCGAGTTCCATCTCTTAACGCCCAGAACGTGGTTCCAACGGCACCTCGGCCGCCCGATATTTGGAGGCAAAAAAGAACATCGCCGCCCAGGCCAGCGCCATCAGGGCAAACACCACGCCCACGCCGATCCACAGACCCACGCCGCGTTTACCCTCATCGGAAACCCGTTTCGCGGTCATGGCTGTGCCTCCTTCAGTTGCGCGGGCGCCCGCTTCTTCACGACCTCGTCGAGGAGTTCTTTATCCGGTCCGACGAAGCGAACCGGCCGTTCCAAGAAAAATGTGCCCGCCTCGTCGGCGAGACGCACGGTGAGGGCGAACTCGCCCACATATTCCTTGCGCGGAATTTGCACGATCAAGGGCCTTACCTCCTCGGCCATCGGTGCAAGCTCCACCCCGCTATCCAACCCGGTGCGCACCAGGGCCTCGGGGGCACCAGGCAGGGTAATGACAAATCGCGTCGGGACGTCGCGCTTGTTGACGATCCGCACCAAGAACTGGTTGCGCACCGCCTCGGTGGTCACGAAATAGGGAGCCCCCATCAGGCGGGTGATCGTCAAATTGGCGGGTCGGACCGTAGATAGCGCCCACAACGCCACCAAGGCGCCGACACCGAGCAGCACCGCATATAAAACGGTTCGCGGACGCAACCAACGGGTTCGGCCACCGGCGAAACCAGCCGGGGAATCGTAGCGAACCAGACCCCGCGGGCGCTTCACTTTATCCATGACCGCATCGCAGGCGTCGATGCACGCAGAGCAGGCGATACACTCGACTTGCAACCCTTGGCGGATGTCGATTCCCGTAGGACAGACTTGGACACAGCGGTTGCAGTCAATGCAGGAACCCGCGTCTGACGTGCCGACTTTGCCCCGCGGCTCGCCTCGTTTGGCGTCGTAGCCAATCACCAACGAATGGTCGTCAATTAACACCGATTGCAGCCTGCCGTAAGGGCAAATCACGATACACAGTTGTTCCCGAAACCACGCAAAGTTGAAATAGAGGCTACTGGTAAAAACAAAGACGAAGACGAAGGCCGACCAATGGTCCCCCGGCGCCTCACGCATCATCGTCCAGAGCTCGGGCACGGATACGTAATAGGCGAGAAAGAGATGAGCGATCACCGCCGAGATTGCGAAAAACAGCACCTGTTTGCCGCCCCGCCGGACCAGTTTATTGGTCGACCAACTCTGGGCGTCGAGTTGCCGGCGTGACACCGCATCGCCCTCCAGCCACCGCTCCACACGGCGGTAAACATGCTCCAAAAAAACCGTCTGCGGACAGGCCCAGCCGCACCAAACCCGACCCAACAACGAGGTAATGAAAAACAATGAAAATCCCAGTCCGGTGATACCAAAAAACATCAACCAAGTGTCCTGAAACGCCAAGGTGTAGCCGAGGAGGTGGAAACGGCGATCGGCAATATCCAAAAACACGGCGGGGTGCCCGCCCACCGGGACCCAGGGTAGCGACAGGTAAATCACGATCAACAGCCACCCCGACCACCGCCGCAGAGTAGTCCACCGCCCCCTGACGTCCGCCGGGTGCAGGAAGAGCCGAGAACCATCCTCACGGATGGTGGTAACGAAATCACGATTGGGGAGGGGTGCGGAGGGCGAAGGCATAACGTTAAAGCGAAACGGGAGCTAACTGCGGCCGGTTGTCTCTTTAGGAAAGAAGCGAAATCACCACGCAGGCGGCACGCCAGTAGGTAAGCCTCATGGCGCCTGATGATGACTCAGCAAGAAGGCCACGACCTCCGACACTTTCTTGCCGCCGAGCACCGGGCCCCACGCCGGCATGCCCTTCACGAGCACACCCTCGGTAACGATTTTCAGCACGTCGGTGGGCTTGCCGCCATGAATCCAAACATCGTCCACGAGATTGGGCCCGATCCCACCGGTGAGCGCGGCATTATGGCAGCTTGCGCAGGTGGACTGGAACGTCACCCGGCCTGCTTCGACGAAGACCGAATTACGGCTCATCTTCCAAAGGGTAGCTTCATCGAGGTTGGTCGCAGAGGAAGCGAGCTTCGCGGCTTCGATCCGCTGCATCGCGTCGTCCACCAGCGATTCGTTGGTGGTACGTCCAAAATGTTGGGTCGCCATCCAGTAAATGATCGCAAAGACGATGCCTGCATAGAGCGTCACGAGCCACCAATTTGGCAGGCGACGGTCATATTCGGCGATGCCGTCAAAGACGTGCGCGCGGACCGGATCTTCGCCCGATTCTTGGGCGGGCTTATTTGGTTTCATCGGGGGAAACAGGACTTTCGGGCTCGAAGGGGAGTTGGGAAAAGTGGTCGATCTGCGGGGTCTTCATCCGGATCGCCCGGTAAAAGATCGTGGCATAAATCGAGCCGGCCGTGATGAAGGCAATCAGGGGAAACACACAGACCCAGTTTTCAAAAAGAAGACGCTGGAACATGGAGGGGCGGCTGGTTTGGGTTACTGGGCGAGCGGCAAACGCGGGGCAAGCGCCTCGTATTTGCCTAATTTTTGAAGGTAGGCGATGAGTGCCACGATCTCACGATCAGGGGCAACCATGGCTCCGGCACCTTTCAGGTCGGTGGCGATGGTCCTTTCCTGATCCGCAACCAAGGCCGTGAGTTCGCCGGCCTTATACTCGGGATAGGGAACGCCCAAGAGGCGTTGCACGGAGAGTTTGGCCGGCAGGGACTCCACATCGGTCTTCCCGGAGAAAAGCCACGGGTAGTTGGGCATGTTGGAACCTGGGGAAACGTCCCGCGGATTCATCATGTGGCGGTAGTGCCAGAGATTCGGATACTTGCTACCCACACGGGCGAGATCAGGGCCGGTACGCTTGGAGCCCCATTGGAACGGATGGTCATAGATCGACTCACCCAGGCGGGAGTAATCACCATAACGCAGCACGTCGGGAACCAGCGTGCGAATCATCTGCGAGTGGCAGTTGAAGCAACCCTCGCGAATATAAATATCACGTCCGGCGAGTTCTAGCGGAGTGTAGGGAATCTGGCGGCGGCCCTCCACGTTGCTGGCCCGGTTGACCAGCGTGGTAGGGATGATCTGGATAAGACCCCCGGCGGCGACCGCAAGGAAGGTCAGGAGAGTAAACGGCAGGGCGTTTAGCAGCAGGCGGTCATACCAAGCCGCCCAACGACTCACCCGGGTGCGGAAGTGGACCCAAGCCAACAAGATGACCAGTGCGGTTCCGAAAAGACCGGCGAGTTTCAGAAAATCGCCGCCGAACATCCACGCGCAGGCGAAAACCGTGCCCAGCACAGAGAAGGCCACAGGTGGATTAAAGATCATTGAACCGAGGCCGAGGCGTTCCTCGGCGGCGTGATCGGAAACGAAGACCTCAATGGTGCCGTTGACCCCCTTGGCTCCACGCACCGTGCGGTACACGTTATAGGCCAGCAGCAACCAGCCGATGAGATAAAGACCGCCGCCGAGGACGCGAAACAACATCATCGGACGGATCGCGTTGAGCGTGTCGAGGAAGTTGGGGTAGG
>JBILBW010000030.1:0-24622 GCA_044353465.1 Rariglobus sp.
GATTGGAGCGCAATCGCCTCAAAGGCACGCAGGGCAATGCCATCAATGCCCTGCTCAGTGCCGCCGCCATGAACTTCCAGAAGCTCCTCGGCTTCTTTTTGTGCCGTTTACTCCACTTCCTGCGTTCGTTGTCCGTCCCGGCATCCCGGGATCAGGTTATGGCGGTGATGTCGTAAGCTGCCTTTTTCAGGGCCGACTAATTAGTCGGCACTGAATTATTCATAAGATAATAATAATTATAAGCTTAAGGTTTTAAGTGGCGCTCTTTTATCCTTGTTAAGTTTAACCCCACCAACAAAAAACAGGGAAATCGATGAAGCCAAAAGCCACCGTGCATCCAGCGCAGCGGGAACTGTTCCGAATCGAGTTGGAGGGTTTAGTGGGTGCGGGCCACGCGCTGGTGAAGCTGGGGCGGCAGATGAACTGGGCCTCGTTTGACGAACAATTGGGGCAGACGTACGACCCAAGCAACGGGGCGCCAGGGGTGAGCACGCGGCTGAGGGTGGCGCTGCACTATTTGAAGTATCGGTATGATCTGAGTGACGATGTCGTGCTGGCCCAGTGGGTGGAGAACCCCTACTGGCAGCATTTTAGCGAAGTGAACCTGCCCGCCTCGACGCAGCGCGCGTCGAGCAGTGACGCCGGTTCGTTCAGCGTGACGCTGCCCGACGGCCTGGTGATTCGATGGATCGACGAGGCGGCGGTGGCTATGCAGCTCCAGCCATTATCAGCTGACCAAGTGAAGCCAAAGGTGCTCTTCGGTCAGGTCCTAAGTGAGCTCATGGTAAACCTGTCGGTGCTTACACCGTTGGTCGCCGCCATCGAAGACACCCTGGCATGCAAAACCGGGGTCAAGATCGACAGAGGCGGCTGGAAACGCCATCCAATCGGGCCTGCGGTCCAGACAAACCGGGTGCGCCGTCAGCGCTAGGTGCAACTTTCTGCGGCCTGGCCCGGCGAGGGCGGCTAAGCCCGGATGATTCCGGTGGATTTCCCCCCCCCCCGCGCCGACGCCATCCAGGCCGGGTAAAACGCCACTGCAGACACCAACTTCACCACTACAAGGCGCGGCATAAACAGCAGCGACTGAACCTCCTCGCGCTCGCCCGCATTCAGCAGCTTCGCCAAGCGCTGCCGGACTCGCGCAAACGGTTGGTCGCCAGCGATGGCGCCAATATCCATGCGGGCCTACTCAAGGCCTGCCCGCAAAAAACCGTTTGCATCGGCCGGATCCGCCCGATTGCCGTGCTCAACGCCCTGCCTGGACAAACCGCGGCCACCAGTCGCCCGCGCCGCTCTATGGCGCGCAGGTCCAGCCCCCGGAATGCCTACGCACCGAGGACACCGTGGCCTGGCAAAGCGTCGAGACTGTTGCGGCAGGCAAAAAACCCAGTTTAAAAATCAAGCCGCTCGGGCCGGTCCTGTGGCGAAAGCTGGGCTGTCGCGCCCGTAACAAATGATGGTGATCGCCCCGGTGGGCTACGGACTGCGCGCAGGCTCTAAGCTGCTCTAATGCCTACCCGCCTTCTTGGCTTACACCGATCCGGACCAGCCCGTGGGTTAACAACCCAAGTATTACCTTTGGCTTTGGGTAATCGAGGGGAACTTCCGGGATGAGAAAAACCTGATCGGTACAAGCCTGGCACAACTGCGCACCGCAGCCTTTAATCGCAACCAACCGGCCGCCACCGTAGCCGCAGCCTATGTGCTCTGTTGTTAATCGCCGGCCTGCTCTTAGGCGATTCAGTGGCCCCCCCCTGATCCGCCGCCGCATCTTCTCCCGCACAAATGACGCAAGCACGCGGCTGGGACCTCGCCTGTAAGTTGTTACAAAAAGAATCTCTTGCGCACCCTGTGCAGCGAATGCTGGGCCGGCCAGATCGCCCCGCGCATTTCTTCGACTTCGCATCCGTCTTCCTGACCTCCACCATGCCATCGAACGCACCGACCTTCTTGGCTGAAGCAATCGTCAGGGCTGCGTAACCGCCTCTCCGGCCACTTCGTTTCCACCTGCATTTGCCGCCAAAAAAACAGAAAAAATAGTGTCACCCATTAGGTGACACTTGAATTTAATTGTCCCAGCCACACTGTAGTACGTTCTGGGACAAATACTAAGGGAGTCACAAGGATACAGGTGGGGTATTTTGGCCTTCGCATCCGATTTTTCTGAGACGCTATTCGGAGAAAGGGTAAAAACGGCGATGCGCCCGCGGGCGAAATGCCGCGTTTTCCCTATCGCCAAGCCACCCCACGCCCTGTTCAAATAAGATCCCCTTTTTTTACGACTATGTTGATCTTTCGCGGCTCCTCTGCCCTATCCGACTTCCGCCTCAAGAAACTACTCAACGACCTCGTCGCCGCCGGCCTGCCGGTGCGCGCCGTCGCCGCGGATTTTGTCCACGTGGCGGAACTGACCGCAGAGTTGACCGCCACCGAGCACAGCGTGCTGGAAAAACTCCTTACGTACGGCCCGCGCCGCACCCCGGCCACGCCAGTCGCCGGCTTGGACCAGGTGGTCGCGCCCCGCCCCGGCACGCTCTCGCCGTGGTCCTCAAAAGCCACCGACATCGCCCACATCTGCGGTCTAGCCGGCGTTAAACGCATCGAGCGCGTCATCGCCTACACACTCGATCTCGGCGGGGTCATCCTCAACGAGCAGGAAAGCGCCCTGCTGCGCGGCAAACTCCACGACCGCATGACCCAGGTGGTCTTCGCCGGTATCGACGCCTGCGCCACCCTCTTCAGCCACGCCGCGCCCCGTCCATTGACCAGCGTCCCGGTGCTCGCCCAAGGCCGCGCCGCCCTGGTCGCCGCCAACACCGCCCTCGGCCTCGCTTTGGCCGACGACGAAATCGACTACCTCGAGAAGTCGTTCACCGCCCTCGGGCGCGACCCCAACGACATTGAGTTGATGATGTTCGCCCAGGCCAACTCGGAGCACTGCCGCCACAAGATTTTCAACGCCACCTGGGAAATCGACGGACAGCCGCAGGACAAGTCGCTGTTCCAAATGATCAAGAACACCTACAACCTGCACAGCGAGGGCATCCTCTCCGCGTACAAGGACAACGCGGCGGTAATCGCCGGCACCACCGCGGGGCGTTTCTACGTTAACCCGATCACCGGCGAATACGCCGCCCACAAAGAGCCGATCCACATCCTCTGCAAGGTCGAGACGCACAACCATCCCACCGCCATCTCACCTTTTGCAGGCGCGGCCACCGGGTCAGGCGGCGAAATCCGCGATGAGGGCGCCACCGGTCGCGGATCCAAACCCAAAGCTGGCCTGTGCGGTTTCACCGTATCCAACCTCAAGCTCCCCGGAGCGGTTCAGCCCTGGGAACAGGACAACGGTAAACCCGGCCGGATCGTTTCCGCCCTCGACATCATGATCGATGGCCCGCTCGGCGCAGCCGCTTTCAACAACGAATTTGGTCGCCCCAACATCAACGGCTACTTCCGCACCTTCGAGCAGACGGTCCCGGCGGCCGCAGCGACAGCGCCCGAATCACAAACCTCGAATCGCAAATCCCAAATCAACCCGGTCGAGACAACGACCGAGCTACGCGGCTACCACAAGCCCATCATGCTCGCCGGGGGCCTGGGCAACATCCAAGAAGGCCACATCAAAAAGGGCGACATCAACCCTGGCGATCACCTCATCGTGCTCGGTGGGCCGTGCATGCTGATTGGCCTGGGCGGCGGAGCGGCCAGCTCCATGACCAGCGGCACCGGCAACGAGGACCTCGAGTTCGCCTCCGTCCAGCGCGAGAACGCTGAAATGGAACGCCGCTGCCAGGAGGTCATCGACCGCTGCTGGGCCCTCGGCGACGCCAACCCGATTTCCTTCATTCACGACGTCGGCGCCGGCGGCGTTTCGAACGCCCTGCCCGAGTTGGTCAACGACGGCGGCCGCGGCGGCAAATTCGAGCTGCGCAAACTGCCCAACGACGAGCCCGGCATGTCGCCGCTGGAAATCTGGTGCAACGAATCCCAGGAGCGCTACGTGCTCGCGGTGCCCGCCGAGCGCCTCTCGGTGTTCCAGGCCCTCTGCGAACGCGAGCGCTGCCCGTTCGCCCTCGTCGGCCAGGCCACCGCGGAGAAAAAACTCGTCCTCACCGACTCCCATTTTAACAACACGCCGATCGATCTGCCCCTCGACGTGCTTTTGGGCAAACCGCCGCGCATGCACCGCATCGCCTCGACTCTGATCCGCCCCCAGCACCCGCTCCAATTGGGTGAACTTACCCTGGCGGAGGCCGCCCGCCGGGTGCTCGCCCACCCGACCGTCGCCGACAAAACCTTCCTCATCTCCATTGGCGACCGCTCGATCACCGGGCTGATCCACCGCGACCAGATGGTCGGTCCCTGGCAGGTGCCGGTGGCCGATTGCGCAGTGACCGCCTCCGCCTTCGACGCCTACACCGGCGAAGCCATGGCGATGGGCGAACGCACTCCGGTCGCGGTCAACAACGCGGCCGCCTCCGCCCGTCTCGCCGTCGGCGAAGCCCTGACCAACCTAGCCGCCGCCCAAGTCGGCGACCTGGGTAAGGTTAACCTCTCGGCCAACTGGATGGCCGCCCCCGCTCTGCCCGGCGACGGCGCCGACCTCTACGCTGCGGTCAAGGCTGTCGGCATGGAACTTTGCCCGGCCCTCGGGATCACGATCCCGGTTGGCAAGGACTCGATGAGCATGAGCACCGTCTGGAAAGACCCCGCCACCGGCGAATCCAAACGGGTGACCGCGCCCACCTCACTGATCATCTCGGCCTTTGCCGCCGTGACCGACATCCGCCTGTCGCTTACCCCGCAATTAATCACCGACGCCGGCCCCACCGAGCTGCTCCTGATCGACCTCGGCCGCGGCCAAAACCGTCTGGGCGGCTCCATCCTTGCCCAGGTGGTCTCTCAGATCGGCGAAGCCACGCCGGATGTGGACAACCCCCATCATCTTAAAAATTTCTGGACCGCAATCCAGCTGCTCGGCCGTGAGCAAAAGCTGCTCGCCTACCACGACCGCAGCGACGGCGGGTTGTTCACCACCCTGGTTGAGATGGCTTTCGCCGGCCATACCGGCATCGACCTTGAAATCCCCGCTAGCCACAGCGCGTTTTCCGCGCTCTTTAGCGAGGAACTCGGCGCGGTCATCCAAGTGCGCGCCGACGACCTTGACTACGTTTCCGGCGTGCTGCGCACCTGCGGTCTTAAGACCTGTATCAGCCGCCTGGGCACGCTTAATCCGCACCACGCCCTTCGCATCAAGCGCGGAGGTCAGGAGATTTATAACGAGAACCTAGCCACGCTCCGCGACGTCTGGAGCGACGTCACTCGTCGCATCGCCGGGCTGCGCGACAACCCCGCTTGCGCTGAGCAGGAGCACGCGTTGCGCCTCGACCGCAAAAACCCCGGTCTCACGCCTAAAATCACGTTCGCTCCCGCGCCCTTTGAAATCTCAGAGATCAAATTTGAGATCGCGGATGCAGCCCGCGCCCGCCCACCGATGGCGATTCTGCGCGAGCAGGGCGTGAACGGCGAAGTCGAGATGGCCGCCGCCTTTGACCGCTCGGGCTTCAAGACGATCGACGTCCACATGACCGACATCCTCTCGGGGCGGATAAGCCTGAAGGATTTCCGCGGCCTGGTGGCTTGCGGGGGCTTCAGCTACGGAGACGTGCTTGGCGCCGGCGAAGGCTGGGCTAAGAGCGCGCTATTTAATCCCCGGGCCCGCGACGAGTTCTCCGCCTTCTTCGCCCGCACCGACAGCTTCGCGCTGGGCGTGTGCAACGGCTGCCAGATGATGAGCAACCTCCACAGCATCATCCCCGGCGCCGAAGGCTGGCCGCGCTTCGTGCAAAACCAGTCCGAGCGCTTCGAGGCGCGCGTCGCCTCACTGAGGATCGAGCAGTCCCCGAGCATTCTGTTCGCCGGAATGGAAGGCAGTGTACTGCCCATCGCCATCGCCCACGGCGAAGGCTTTGCCGAATTCACCAGCCCGGAAGCGGCCGCGAGCTTTGACGGCGGGGGTCGAGTGGCCGCCCGCTACGTGGACAACCACCATCAGGTGACCCAGCACTACCCGCTTAATCCAAACGGTTCACCCTACGGCATGACCGCGCTGACTACCACCAGTGGCCGGGTGACAATCATGATGCCGCACCCCGAGCGGGTGTTCCGCAGCGTGCAACACAGTTGGGCGCCCAAGACGTGGGGCGAAAACAGCCCCTGGATGCGGCTGTTCGAAAACGCCCGCCGCTGGGTGGGCTAAGGCGGAAGCCACAGAGAAATACGCCAAAGCCGCACCGACTGGTCGTCTTCCGCAGACCAGCGGGTGCGGCTCTGGGGTTTTTCAGAGGGGAGGCGAGGCCGAAGGTCGGCTTGAGCTGAATGTCGCCACGACTGGCGCAGGTCCCACCAGAGTCGATAGGGACAGATAACCGGTCTTTGACCGGCGGTTTAAAAAGCCTCGTTTACCGAGCGTCCTGATCGGTCGCGATCAAGTCAGCCAGACGATCTGCGCCGCGTTTTATTAACTTTCACAACTGCTTATTGCCCTGCTTATACAGTGATGCCTATAAAATGAGTATAGAGGGCCGGCTACTCGCGAATAACCAATTTCGCAAGGCGTTGTATTCCAATTGCTGACAATGTTTCGAAGACGCTCCGTGCCTCGACCACCAAGGTGACTTCGGCACCGTTGTTAGTCGCCCATTTCACGAGAACCAGCACGAGGTTGATGCCGAGGGAATCGACGATTCGCGCCTCAGTTATATCAAGTTCAAAGGACTCAATTTTAAGGGAAAACGCATACTCATGTTTAATGATCGTGGAGATCTCCGAATGCAGCAGTTTAACTGTAGTGCTCTTGAGATCGAGCAGCACGCGTAACTGCAGGCAAAAGGTCTGCATATTATAGGACGGCTTAACATTCGGGGTGCCTAGCAATTCAATATTCACACCCCAACATCGGCCGGGCGTCCCGATAACTTAATACTTTTGGGCAAAATAAAACCGGCATACGGCGGCCCCCGCTCCGCCTGGTGTGATTTCGGGGCTGGAAAACCGAGGCGTCCTCTCACTTTCCACTCAATCAGGGGCTAAATGGACCGATAGGAAGGAGATTAGGCAATCTTGCACCTCTCCCACCCACCGCCCCGCGCACCCTCTTCACCACCACACGCCGGTCTATCTTCCCCCATACCATGTCCACGCCGACCCAACTTCTCACCTTTCAAACCCAAGGCCGATGGTATGCCTGTGACTTGTTGTGGGTGCGTGAAATCCTCCGCCAACCGGCGATCACGCCGGTCGATCGCGCACCGCCAACCGTTCGCGGGCTGATTCATCTGCGCGGTCAAATCCTCACCGCCCTTGATCTGGACCATCGCCTAGGTGTGCGGCTCCAGAACAGCCAGCCCACCAGCCGCTGTATCGTATTTAAATCTTCGGTCGAATTGGCCCGGCTAGCCGCTCCCCCCGCACAGGCTGAACTGGCCAACACCGACCTACTTGGAATCATCGTGGATGCCATCGGCGATATCCTCACCCGGCCCGACAGCGTTTTACCCCCGCCGCCCGAACTCATGTCGGGCATGGATCATACCTGCTTAGATGGGGTGATCCCGCGCGCTGAAGGCCTGATCACCATTCTTCATATCGGCGCGGTCCTGTCGCCGAACACCCCCGCGAACACCCCGATTTAAATTCATGCAAGCCACCTTCACTGCCAACACCCTGCGCATCACCTTCGACGGTGATCTCATTTCCTCGAATGTTGACGCTCTGCGCACGCAGATCCTGTTCGCCATGGCCCAACACCCGTCCGCGCAAACCATCGTCACCGATTTGAGCAACGCGCGTATGATCGATTCCAAAGGCATCAACCTACTCATCGCGCTCTACCGTGAAACCCAGAGCCGCAAAATCAGCTTAATCGCCGAAAACCCCACTGCGGACATACGCCGCCTATTGGGACTGCTCAAACTCAGTGAACGCTTTGGCCTATCGGCCTGAGGCTGACCCGGGGTGAGGATCGCGGAGAGTGCAGTTGCACCAGTTTGACCGACTGGCCGGTCACTACCCTTCAAACCGGCCAATCGGTCCGCTAGCGCTTCGGACTAGCCTCAGTACGGCCACCAGGCGCCCCCCCCGTGCTATTCGCCGCCCCCCCCCCAGCAACCCCCATTTTTTGGGTGTAAAAGGCTAAACCCGACTGTCTGCCCCAATCCACGCTCCCCCACGTTGATGCACCTGAATTTGGGTAAAAAAATCGCGCTTGGCGTAGGTTCACTTTTTTTCGTGGCCATGGGCCTGGGCGCATTTGCAGCTGTGCGTATGCTGACTGCCGGTCAGCAGAGCGACGCGACTGGAGGAAACCCGATCCCCGCGGTCGTCATGGCCAACGCCGTCGAATTCAGTTGGCAACAAACCCAGTTGGCCCTGCGTGGCTACCGCTTGACCCACGACGAGAGCTTCCAAGCAGCCGCCAAAACCAGTCTTCAGGCAACGCGGACTCAGCTGCAGAACTCCCGACGCCTCGCCGAGGAAAACCACCAGGACGAACTCAGCCCCATTATTGTCCACGCCGAGCAAGTCTTAGCGGAGTACACCAAACTTAGCACCGACCTCATCAACACCACCGCGGCCCTCGCGCAAAACGAGAAAACCCTCGATTCCGCTGCCACCCAGTTCATCACCGTTAGCCAAGCAATCCAGGACCAACTCCGCCAAACATTGGAGGCGGGGATAGCTGCCGGATGGAACAAGGAGCGAATCCTCGACAGCCTAGAACGGGAGGCGGCCAGTAAGCGGATTTTGCGCCGAGGCCAGGACATCCGCGTCCTCACTCAACACGCTTTCGCTCACCCAGCCTCATCCCAGCGTGAGGAGATCTCGCCCTTGGTTGCGGCCATTAAAAGCGACATTGATAAAATCCGAGCGGGGTTAACCCAGCCCGCGGATATTGAGCAACTGAGCACCATGGCCTCGGCAACCCAAGACTATGCTAAGGCGCTCGCATCCCTCCAAAGCCATTTTAACGAGCAGACCGCCCTGATTGATCAATGCCAGGCGATCGCCGAAACCATTCTTAGGGCCACCAACGAGGCGACATCGATAGCCGCCAAATCCAGGGCGAAAGCCACCACCGAAATCGGTCAAAACCTGAGCCGCACGCGCAACCAACTCGGGGTCGGATTGGTGTTCGCCTGCGGTCTGGTCAGCCTGCTCACCGTCCTGGCAACCCGGTCGATCACCCGACCCATCCACCAGTGTTTGCAGGCGATCCAAAAACTGGCCAACAGACAATTCCCCCACCCCATCGGGATGCGCCGGAACGATGAAGTGGGTGAATTGGCCACCGCCATCGCTATGTGTACGGATAAGCTGCGCCAACTTACGGCGGAGCGGGATGCAGCCGCTAGGCTCGTCCACGAGGTCCAGGCCAGCGACGCCCAAAAGTCCGAAGGACGGGAGCAGACCTGCACCACCACGCTTTCAGAAACCGAGGCGCGCTTCGGAACCCTTTTTGAAACCATCGCCATGGGCGTGGTTACCCAAGCGGCCGACGGCACCCTGCTCAGCGCCAATGCAGCCGCTGAAAAAATCCTTGGGAGGACGTTGGCGCAACTCCAAGGGCGGACCTGGGATGATCCCAGTTGGCGAGTGACCGATAGCAGCGGACGTCCCTTAGTTGGCGACCACCACCCGGCGCATCTCGCCCAGCAGAGCGGGCGACCCGTTCTCAACACCCTGATGACCGTATTCAATCCGGAGCTCAACTCCGCGCGCTGGATTCTGGTCGACAGCATTCCGCAATTAGCCGCCGGCAACCCGGTGCCAATCGGCACGTACACCACCTTTACCGACGTGCATGAGCGCCTGCTCGCCGAGCAAGCCCTGCAGAAACGCACCCTGGAGTTCGAGGGCTTTTTTCAACTCGCCCTCGACCTGCTCTGCATCACCGACTCGCAAGGTCGCTTCATCCAGGCGAATGCCGCCTGGTCTATTGCGCTCGGTTACAGCGCCAAGGATTTGCTGGGCCATTCGCTCATTGAATTTGTTCACCCCGCCGACCGGGAGGCCACCCAGGCCGCCATGGAGGTGCTGGCCGAGGGGCATAGTGTGGACGGCTTCAACAACCGCTACCGAACCCAGGGGGGCGAATACCGCACCATTGAATGGCGGGCCTCCCCGCAGGGTGACCGCATCTATGCAGCAGCCACGGACATCACCGAGCGCATCCGGGCCGAAGAAATGCGCGAGTCCCAACGCCGCAGCTTGGAGTTCATTATCGAGTCTGACATCTCCGGTTACTGGGACTGGAACCTGGTCGACCACACCGGCTTTTACAGCCCGGCTTTCGCCCGCATGCTCGGCTACCTGCCCAATGAAATCTCCACCCATGATGACACCTGGCAGGAACTGATTTATCCGGAGGATTTACCCGGCACCTACGCGGCCATTGAACTCCACATCTCGAGCCACGGCGCGGTGCCCTTTTACGCCGAGACGCGCTACAAACACAAAAACGGCGGACTGATTTGGGTGATCGTCTCCGGCGGGGTGGTCGAGTGGCAGGCCAATGGCCTGCCGGCGCGCATGGTCGGGTGTCATATTAACATCACCCAGGCTAAGGAGGCCGCGGCGCAACTCCAGTTAACCAACTTGCGCCTCTCCGACGCCGTGAGTGAAGCCCAGATCCAGACGATGAACGCCGAGGCCGCCAACCGGGCCAAGAGCCACTTCCTCGCCAACATGAGCCACGAGATTCGCACGCCCATGAACGGGGTGATCGGCATGACGCACTTGTTGAGCGAATCGAATCTCAACGCCGATCAGTTCAGCTACGTCAAAACCATCCAGGCAAGTGGCCAGACGCTGCTGAGTTTGATCAATGACATTCTTGACCTCTCCAAAATTGAGGCCGGCCGATTTGAGTTCAGCCCGAGCGACTTCACGCTGGCGCGCTTCCTCGCCGAGTTCGCCGCGCCCTTGGAAATCCAGGCCCAAACCAAGGGCCTCGCCTTTATCAGCGAGACCGCCGGCGACCTGCCTCGGCACATTCGCGCCGACGCGAACCGGCTGCGCCAGATCCTGCTCAACCTGGTGGGTAACGCCCTCAAATTCACCTCGGAAGGAGCGGTCTGCTTGAGCATCGATCTACGCGCCCCAACCCCCGGGGCAAATCCGATGCTGCACTTTACGATCCAGGACACCGGACCGGGTATTCCTGCCGACCAGATCGGTCGGCTCTTTCAGAAATTCTCCCAGGTCGACGACAGCGCCACGCGCGTGTTTGGCGGTACCGGGCTGGGGTTGGCGATCAGCAAAGAGCTAGTGGTCCTGATGGGGGGACAAATCGGGGTGGAGAGCCACGTGGGCCAAGGCTCGACCTTTTGGTTCTGTATCCCGCTCCTGGAGGCCAGCCCCGATTTCGCGGAACCCGAGGTCAACTCGAAGCAAGCCGCCGAGGCCCGGTTGGCCAACGCCCGCATTCTCCTGGTCGAAGACAATCTGACCAATCAATTGGTGGCGACGGGCATTCTCAAAAAATTCGGTCTCCACCCGGTGATTGCCGACAACGGACAAATCGCCCTCGGCGCCCTGCGGGACCACGACTATGATTTGGTGCTGATGGACATTCAGATGCCGGTGATGGACGGGTTAACCGCCACGCGGGCCATTCGCGATGCAGCCAACCAGATCCGCTGCCCTCAGGTGCCGATTATTGGCATGACCGCCCACGCCCTGGCCGGCGATCGCGAAGCGGGAATGGCCGCCGGGCTGTCAGATTATCTCACAAAACCGATCGATCCGCGCATTCTTTATGAAACTTTACGACGCTGGTTGAAAAATGTGCCGATAACTAGCGAATCTTTGCCAAATACCGCACCCATGATTGAATCCAACCAGCATCCCGTTCTCGCGCAGAGTCAGGCGATTGCCGACGCCGCCCCGCTCAACATGGCGGAGCTCAGCAACCGCCTGATGGGTGACATGGGGATCGTGAACCACATTCTCAAATCGTTTGGAGCCAACCTGGAAACCCAGCTCAGCGCCATACGCGTTGCCGTAGAGGCCCAAGACCTGACCGCGATAGCCCGGGCGGCCCATGCGCTCAAAGGCGCCGCCGCCAACCTCAGTGCCGAACCCCTAAGAGCCGCCTGCCTTAGCCTGGAAACTGCCGCCAAAGCCCAGGATATGGCCGGGGCCTCCAGCAGTGCCGCCGCCATCGAAAAAGCCGCCAAAGCCCTCCGGGCCGTCCTGCCGGCCTAAACGCCCCCTCCATCCCGTTCCGCCACCTGATTGCCGTCCCCTCCATCCATTTACCCTTCGCCCCGTTTCCCTGCCCCACCCGTCCGTTCGAGCCACCGTTTCCTCAACCTTTTTTTTAAACCAGGCAGCGAACGAGTCCTGCCTCGAGTTTTCGACCGCTAATGAGCATGCACCCACTCCCCCCTCAACCCGATATCCTCGTCGTGGACGATGACCCCATGTCGCGCGACATGCTGGTGTATATGTTCCTCTCAGCTGACATCCGAGTCGCCGCCGCTTGCGACGGGTTGGAGGCGATCGAGCGTTTGAAAGAACGGGGCGCCTCGCCGTTTGAGGCGGTTTTCACCGATGTGCAGATGCCCCGAATGGGCGGGTTGGAGCTGCTCGAGTGGATCAATGTCAACGCCCCGACCACCGCCACCGTGATCATGACGGCCAATCAGGAGCGCGAACTGGTTTCCGCCTCGTTGCGCGGGGGGGCCGTGGAGTTTCTCGACAAACCCTTCGACTTGCGCGCCATTCTCCGCGCCGTCCGCCAGGCTCGCGAAATCCACCGCACCCGCACCCAACAACTCGCGGCCAAGCATCGCCTGCTCGACATTGCCGACATCAACCAGCGCCTGACCCGAACCGCGTTGGACGCGACAGTTTGCACCTCGGCCAAAATCAATCTGGTGACCCGGTTCTATCCGATCAATGAGGCCGGCGGCGACCTGGTAAAAACCACCGCGCTCGATTACGACCGCATCCTGCTGGTTCTGGGTGATGTTTCCGGCCACGGGCTCAAGGAGGGATTTCTCTCCGCTTATTTCCAGGGCATCATCGAAGGCATGGCGAACCAAGCGGCCACCTGCCGAGGGATCGCCGAATCATTTAACCGCTTCCTGCTTACTCAGTGGAATGACACCGAGCCCTTCGCGGTGGCCACCTCCTTGAGCGCGACCTTTATGGAGGTCGACTTCGGCGCTCGGCGCGTCTCGGTGCTCAACTGCGGGGGCCCGGCGGTGGTGGTTTCGGACCGGCGAGGCAGCATCGAGCAACTCGCTCCGGGCGGGGCCCCGCTGGGTTGGTTTCCCGACATTGAGCCGCAGAAAATCACGGCCGAGCTTGATGTGGCCGGGCTCATCATGCTCTGGAGCGATGGCCTCGAAGCCCAAGCCGAAAAGCTGAAAATCCCCCCCATCGCGCTGGCCTACCGAATCCTGCAATCCCCCGCCAATTCCCTAGCCAACAGTATCTTAAAAGGCGCCGAAGACGACATCGTGGTGTGTCGCCTCGATTGGAACCCACCCAATGAATCGACACCACTGGGGGAGATCTGGATGCCCATTCATAACGTAACCTACCCCGGCAACTCCGCCGAGGGAATCGACGCGCTGCAGGAAAGCTGGGAGCGCACCTTGAAAACCACCTTGCCGCAACTGGGCGAACACACCCTTCACGACATTCTGCTGTGCGTGCGCGAAGCCACCCTCAACGCCCTCGACCATGGCTGTAAGAACGACGCGGCCAAAACCGCTCGCGTCGAAATGCTGGTGAACAGCAACGCCGCTTTCCTCCATGCCCGCATCAGCGACGACGGCCCAGGCTTTGATCCCTCCTCCCCCACCCCCCCCGCCGACCCGGAACACATTTCGCTGGGTATCCAAGTCATGCGCTCGCTCACCCACGCCCTCGGGCACTCCGAAGACGGAAGGACCCTCGAGATGACTTTCTGCCTGCCCGCCGCGAGCCCCCTTTAACTCCCACCACCCCAAACCCCATGCGACTACTTATTGTCGACGATACCGCACTCTACAGGAAACTGCTCACCGACGCCGCCAGCCAACTCACGGGAATGGAAGTGGCCGGAGCGGTCTCTTCGGGGCCGCTTGCCCTCGCCCGACTCGCGGCCGAACCCATTGATTTGGTTTTGCTCGACGTCTTTATGCCGGAGATGAATGGCCCGGAAGTACTCGAACGCATTCGGCGCGATTTCCCCAAAGTCGCCGTGGTCATGATCAGCGGGGCCACTGGGGCCGATGCGTCCATCACCATCAATGCCCTCGCCAACGGCGCACTCGACTTTATTCCCAAGCCCCAGACCACCTCGTTTTCGGAAGGCATGACCCGGCTGCGCGGCCAATTGCAGCACGTGGTCAACATGGTCAAGTTGCGCCGGCTGAGCTCAACCGTGGCCGCCCCGCGCGCCGCATTTTCGGCGGTGGGTGCGGGGGCCGTGGCTCCCGCGCCCACCCCGCCCGCCGCGGTGATCGCGCGCCGGCGCGGGCCGCCTCCCCCCGCCATCGACTTGGTTCTGATCGGCGTTTCCACGGGCGGGCCCCGGACGCTCCAGGACCTTCTCCCCTCCCTGCCAGCGGATTTCCGCCTCCCCGTGGTCATTGTCCAACACATGCCCCCGCTGTTCACGCGCACCTTGGCCGACCAGCTTGATAAGGCCTGCAGTCTCCGCGTCGGCGAAGCCGTCGATGGCGAGCGCATCGTGCCAGGGCGTATCCTTATTGCGCCCGGCGGTCGCCACCTTGAAATCATCCGAAACGACGATGGCCAGCTCGTCACTCGCTTAACCGATGCCCCGCCGGTCAACTCCTGTCGTCCGGCCGTGGATGTGTTATTCAACTCGGCGTCCCTTTGTTCCCTGCGTGGGGTCATAAGCCTGGTCCTCACCGGCATGGGCGAAGACGGAGCCAATGGCGTGGCCACCCTCAAGGCCGCCGTGCCGACTTGGTCGATTGCCCAGGACGAAGCCACCTCAGTCATTTACGGCATGCCCCAAGCTTTGGTACGCCGCCAATTGGAGGACGAAAGCCTCCCCCTTCCAATGATTGGCCCCCGCCTCTCCGAACTAGCCCGCAGCCGTTATTAACTTATGCCCACATTCGAAACAAAACCGGGTGACCTCGCATTGCTCAGCAAGTTTGTTGCCGAGGCTTGCTGCATTCACCTGGGTGAAGAAAAGGCTTATTTATTCGAGGCCCGCCTTGGTTCGATCATCACCCAGTCGGGTGCGGTCGACATCCCGGACTTTATCCGCCTGGCTAAGGCCGACCTGACCAATAAGTTGCGCGACCGCATTATTGATGCGATGACCACACACGAGACCTATTGGTTTCGCGACGAGCGGCCCTGGGCTTCGTTACGCAACCAGCTTTTGCCCGCGTTCGCCGCCCTGCTTCGAAAGGGCACCCGAGCCCGAATCCGCGTGCTTTGTGCGGCGTGTTCGACCGGCCAAGAGCCCTACTCGCTCGCGATGCTTATCGACACGCTCTGCCAAGAGGGCAAGTTGCCTGGGATACGCCCGGAGCAATTCGAGATCATCGGAATCGATGTCTCCGCCGGCACGCTGATGCTCGCCGCCAACGGTCGCTACAACCAAATCGAAATTGTGCGCGGCCTGGGCGAGAACTGGCGCCAAGGCTACTTTACGGCCAACGGCCCCATCTGGACTATCGCTGAGCCGATCCGCAAACGCGTCACCTTCAAACGCCATAATCTACAGGACGACCTCAAGGCCTTCGGCCAGTTCGATCTATTATTTTGCCGTAACGTCGCCATCTATTTTGAAGCCGAGTTTAAAAACCGACTCTTTCAACGCCTAGCGCAAGGGCTCAACCCCGGCGGAGTCATGCTGTTGGGCGGCTCCGAATCCTTACTCACTCACCAAGATCTCTTTGCCTCCGAATTGATCGGAGATGCCGTCTTCTATCGGCGTAAACCCTAATTCCATCCTGCCATGAAACTCCTAATTGTAGATGATTCCCTTGTACTGCGTCGTATCGTTAAATCCGCTGCCGATCTTCTTGGCGCCGAATGCGCCGAGGCCGCGAACGGAGAACAGGCCTTTATTAAACTCGAGGCCGAGCCCACCGGTTTTAATTTGGTCTGCCTAGACTGGAACATGCCCGTGATGAGCGGCCTTGATTTTCTCAAGGCACTGCGGGCCGACCCACGCTGGATCGACCTCCCCGTGCTCATGATTACCACCGAAGGCAGTCGCGATTCCATTATCGAAGCCCTAAAGGCCGGTGCCACCGGGTACCTGACCAAGCCATTCAACCAGCAGGATCTTCAATCCAAAATGATGGATTGCCTAGGCTTAGGCTAATTATCGTAAGGAACGAAACCACCATGGCCTTAAATCCGATCACCACTACTTTGGAAAAAGAATCCTACCTTCGCATCCTGGGTAAAATGGAAAGTCTCAATGGTAACATGGCCGTGCTTTCACGACTGGGTATCATGTTGCACGACCCCAACAACGGCATCGATGATGTCGCCAAACTGCTGCAGACCGACGGAGCGCTCAGCGCCAATGCCATCCGTGCAAGTAACAGTGTTCGCTACGGCATCGGGCCTAAAATCTCCAACGTCGAGTCAGCCCTGATCAAGGTCGGCTACAACCAAGTTATCTCCTTAATTGGTGCTGCGTTGTCCAAACAGGTCTTCATGAAAGATCTGCCCGCCTACGGCATGACGGCCGATGAATACTGGGCCTACAGCTATTTCTGCGGCGTGTTCCTCGAATCCCAGGCTAACCGCGTGGGTATTTTCCCTGACGAAGCCTACCTGCTCGGCTTGCTTCATGGCATTGGTCGCATCGTCATCAACGAACTGATCATTAAAGGCCGCCCTGAACTGGTGTGGGACAAAACCACCCGGTGCGATACATGGGAGGAGGTCACGATCGGATTCCGCAGCGATCAAGCCGGGGCTACCTTGCTCAGGAACTGGAAGTTTAGCCCCAGCATCCACCAGCGCGTCGCCGATCAGCATTTGCCCCAGGCTCAGGCCAAGGACCAACTGCTCCAATTGCTCGACTACGCCCGCTGCAGCGCAGAACTGAACCACTACCGGCTTGATGAGGAACCCTGGCAATTGCCCGCCGATCACCCCTACACCCAGAACCCCGACTTTAATCCGCGAGTCATGAACGAAGAGATCGAAAACGCCAAGCGCGCCTGCTTGGATATCCGCATCGCCATCAAGGCCCAATAAAGCCGCATCCCCCCGGGACGAAAAAGCGCGAAGGATTTCCCCTTCGCGCTTTTTCGTGTCCGGGCAACTCAGGCCGGGGAAGGCGCCGGAGTGCCCCCAAGCCCCTCCGGGGCGTCTTGCGACTTCTTGGCGGGTTTGTCCTCAGTGCGTGGGGGCAAGGCCGGAGGAAGCTCGCGGATCACCGGGGAACTGATCGTGCCGGTCTGCACGATTTCCATCACGTGTTTGCCCTCGATCGTTTCGTACTCGAGCAGCGCCTCGGCGATTTTATCCAAGGCAGCCCGGTGCGCACGGATGATTTCGGTGGCGCGGGCATATTGCTCGGAGATAATTCGGCTAATCTCCGCGTCGATTTTGCGCGCGGTTTCCTCGCTGTAGGTGTGACTGCGACCGATCTCGCGACCGAGGAACACCGTATCTTGGTTGTCACCATAAGCGATTGGGCCAAGCGCACTCATGCCCCAGTCGCACACCATGTGGCGGGCGATCTTGGTCACATGTTTGATGTCGCCGTAGGCGCCGCTGCTGACGTCGTCCATAACCAACTCTTCGGCAATACGCCCACCCATGCCCATGGCGATTTGACCCAGCATGCGCTTCTTTTCCTGAGTGAGCAGATCCTTCTTTGGGATAAACATGGTGCTGCCGAGCGAGCGCCCACGGGGGATTATCGTGACCTTGTGCACAGGCACGGTGCCGTCGTCCAAAATCGCCTGGATGATCGCGTGGCCGGCCTCGTGGTAGGCGGTGAGCTTCTTTTCGCGATCATCCATCACCCGGCGGCGTTCGCGGCCGAATTGTACCTTTTCGCGGGCGTCATCGACGTCGATCATCTCCACCTTCTTTTTGTTGCGACGCGCGGCCAGCAGGGCGGCCTCGTTGAGCAAGTTGGCCAAATCCGCACCAGAGAGACCGGGGGTGCCGCGGGCGATCACGTTGAGGTCAACGTTGTCGGCCATGGTGATTTTGCGGGCATGCACGCGTAGGATCTGCTCGCGGCCGAGCACGTCGGGAAGATCCACATACACCTGGCGATCGAAACGACCCGGGCGCAACAGGGCCTGGTCGAGCACGTCGGCGCGATTGGTCGCGGCGATGATGATCACGCCCTCGGTGGTGTCGAAGCCGTCCATCTCAACGAGCATGGAGTTGAGCGTCTGCTCGCGTTCATCGTTGCCGCCGCCCAGACCCGCGCCGCGCTGGCGGCCAACGGCGTCGATTTCGTCGATAAAGATGATGCAGGGCGCGTTCTTGCGGCCCTGCTCGAACATGTCGCGAACGCGGCTGGCGCCCACGCCGACAAACATCTCGACAAAGTCGGAGCCGGAAATGCTGAAGAAAGGGACGTCGGCCTCGCCTGCCACCGCTTTAGCAAGGAGGGTTTTGCCGGTGCCGGGAGGGCCGACCAGGAGGAGCCCCTTGGGGATTTTGCCGCCCATTTTCTGGAATTTCTTGGGGTCCTTGAGGAACTCTACGACCTCGGAAACCTCTTCCTTGGCCTCGTCGCACCCGGCCACCTCGGAAAAGGTGACTTTTTCCCGGTCGCGGGCGAGCAGCTTGGCGCGGCTTTTCCCGAAGCTCATCGCGCCCCGACCCGCTTGGCGCAGCTGGCGGACAAACAGGAAATACAGCAAGCCGATGATCAACAGCACCGGCAGCAAGTTCATGATCAGCCCCGACCAGGCGTTGGAAATGGGCGGCTCCTCGAAGACCTTGGACTTCTGAAGAATTTCTAGGTTGGACTCGGTCAGGTTACCGGAGGCGCGGAACAGCTCGGTTTTACCGGTCTCGGAGTCGAGCGTGGCCGTCTTGAGCTTGCCGGAAAGGATGGCCCCGTTGCGCCCGTAGGACACGTCGTAGCGGATGATGCCCGAAGCGACCTGTTCCTGCTCGGCCAACTCAATCACCTGCTGCAACTTCAAGGTGGCCGGGACCGCAGTGTGGGCTGGGCTAAACAGGTAAAGGGCAACGACTGCGGCGATGATCGACAGCCAGATCAAGGACACTTTTACCGGGAAGCGATCCGGGGGAAGGTTCTTGAGCGGGCGGCGTTTGAGGTCGGGTTTGGGATCAGACATTTAAGGGTGTGACTGGAATTAAAAGTGGGTGTTCCCCTCCATAAGTCAATTGGCCCCACCAGGGAAGTGGCGAGGGAATTCCGCGCGATCCAAACGAGGGGCGAGCAATAGTTTGGCCGCGCACGCCCGATCAAACGGGGGCCGGGATTTCGACGGTGAGCCCCCCCTGGCGGATCACGGCCAACCCGCTGCGCCCGAGGCTGAACCGGGTGAAGCCCCCCCGCTCCACCGCAGCCAGCAGAACCGCAAAACCCTGGCGCGAAAGATCGCCCGTGTCCGCCTGACCCATTAGCCAGCGGTGCAAGGCTCGCCGCACCACCGCGCGGGGTAAACCGTGCAGTTTCCCCACGTCGAGTCGTAGTCCATCGGCTGATAACGAGTCCAGCGCGTCCACCCAGGCCTCCAGCGCCGCGTCATCCTCGTCCAGCAGCTCGCGCGACAAGGCGGCGCCGGCCAACGCGTCGCGCCCCTCGGCGGCCGCTTTCCACTCGGGTAGTCCGGCGAGGCGCAGGCGGTTGCGTTGATAAGCGCCCGTCGCGTTGCTGGCATCCTCCCGCCAGGGCGCTCCCAGGCCGGACAGCACGGAGGTCAGTTCGGCCTTTTTTAGCGTGAGTAGCGGGCGCACATGAACGCGCTCGGCGGGCATTGGCTGCAGCGGGCGCGGGGCGGCCAGTCCGGCGGTGCCGCTGCCGCGGGCGAGGCGCATGAGCAGCGTTTCCGCAATATCATCCTGCTGCTGCCCGAGCCAAAGGGCGCGGATGCGGCGGCGCCCGAGCTCCCGGTTAAAAAACGCGAAGCGTGCGGTGCGTGCTGCCGCCTCGCTCGCCTGCGGGCGGGCCTCGGCCCAGGTCGCGCTGACAAAACGCACCCCCAACGCGGCGCACACCCGGGCGCAGAAACGCGCGTCGGCGGTCGAGGCGCGCCCGCGCAAGCGGTGGTCAAAATGAAGCCCCAGCAGGCGTGCGCGTTGAAGCGGCCAATGCGCCCAGAGTAACAAAAGCAGGGCCAGCGAATCGGCGCCGCCGGAAAAGCCCACGGCCCACGCTCCTCGGGCGGCAGCGGAATCGCCCTCAGCCCACGCAATCACTGATGGGTGCAGCGATGCGCGCGGCATCAGCTCGGCCAACCGGGCCGCCAGCGCGGGCCAATCGGGATTTTTGACACGGGTGGGCACTGCTAAATGTAGCGGAGATAATTAAACCGTGAAACGTATCCGCGTGGATCCGCACTCTCACCGCGCACGCCGCAAAGGCAGCGGGCGCGGCAAACACGGTCGGTTTAGGCAAATGTCAGGTACTCTTTGCCGAAATGCGGCACGAGCGCGGCGGGGATTTTCACCCGGCCGTCGGCTTGCAGGTTGTTTTCCAACAGCGCGGCGAGTACGCGCGGCACTGCCAGGCCGGAGCCGTTGATGGTGTGTACCAGCTCGGGTTTGCCGTCCTTGCCGCGGAAACGGATCTGCGCGCGGCGGGCCTGGAACGTCTCGAAGTTGGAGCAGCTCGACACCTCCAGCCAGCGCTTCTGCCCGGCCGACCAGACCTCAATGTCGTACTTCTTGGCCTGCGAAAACCCGAGGTCGCCACCGCACATGAGCAGCACGCGGTAGGGCAGTCCGAGCAGGCGCAGGAGGTTTTCCGCGTCGTCGCGCAGCGCATCCAACTCGGTGTAGCTGGTCGAGGGGTGCACCCATTTGAGCAGCTCCACTTTGTCGAACTGGTGCAGACGGTTGAGCCCGCGCACATCTTTACCATAACTGCCGGCTTCGCGGCGGAAGCAGGGGGTGTAAGCGCAGCGTTTTACCGGCAGCGAGTCCTCGTCAAGGATCTCGTCGCGGAAGAAATTCGTGAGCGGCACCTCGGCGGTGGGCACGGCATAAAAGCCGTCGGCTACGGCCTCGTACATCTGCCCTTCCTTGTCGGGTAACTGGCCGGTGGCGGTGGCGCTGGCGGCGTTGACGAAGATCGGCGGGTTCACCTCGACGTAACCGGCCTTGCCATCCTCCTCGAGGAAGAACTGCAACAGCGCGCGCACGATCCGCGCGCCGTCCCCTATGTAAAAGGGGAACCCGGCGCCGGTGACCTTGGCCCCGCGGGCGAAGTCGAAAAGTTTCTCAAACCCGGCGATTTCCCAATGCGCTTTGGCGTCGGGGGAGAGGCCCTCGCACGAACCCCAGGTGGAGAAAACGACGTTTTCCTCGGGGGTGCGGCCTTCCGGAACGGAGGCGTGGGGAATGTTGGGCAAAGTCATGAGCGACTGCTTGAGGCGGTCCTCGACGTCTTTGAGGGCGGCCTCGCCATCCTTGGCCTGGGCGGAGACGGCCTTCATCTCGGCGACCTTGGCGATGAACTCGGGCGAGCCCTTGGGCAGCTTGGCCATGTCGGTGTTGGCGGCTTTTTGCTGGGCGCGCAACGCCTCCACCAGTTGGAGCTGATCACGCCAGTCGGCATCGAGCGCGAGGATGGCGTCGACGTCGACGGAGAGGTGTTTTTTGGCAATCGCCGCCCGGACGAGGTCGGGCGACTCACGGAGGAGCTTGGGATCGAGCATGGTGTGAAAAGCGTTAAAGGCGTCAGCACAACCCACCGGGCGGCGGATGGGAATAGCGAAGTTTAATCAGAAACGCCGGAGTCTGCGCGCCGGGTGGATGGGCGCGCCACAGCCCGCGCTTGCCTCAAGTCGCCGATCCGCCGCAATGTCTCGCTCCTCGTGTCCGCCCCCCTTTCCTCGCCCACCTCCAAGCCTCACCGCTCCATGCCCGCCAAACCAAGCCAAACCACCTTTGGGCGTATCCGGCGGCTGCTACCCCACCTGCGACCGGCGTATTGGGACCTGATTTGGGGCTCACTTACGGGCGTCATTGCCGGCGTACTTTCCGGGGCGGGCGTACCGGTTGTAATTAAGACCATTATCCCCATTTTTTTTGGTAAACCAGAAGAGGCTTCACCCGTGGTCATCAATTGGTCGCGCTATTTCTTCGGCGACCAGTATCAGGGCAAACTACTTCTGGTCGTCTGCTGGGGCATGACCCTCTGCTTTGCCATTCGCGGACTGGCGATGATCATGAATCGTTATTTCATTACGCGCGGTGGCTTTAGTATTTTAGAAAGCATCCGCATGGAGCTTTTCGACCGCTTGCTGCAGCTTCCGCTTGCCTATTATCAGCGCCACAAGGCGGGCGATTTACAGTCGCGCCTTCTGGCCGACACCAATGGGCTTAAAAACTCCATCACGCAGGTGAGCACCGAGATCATTAAGCAGCCGTTTACCTTGATCTCGGCAATCGGCTATCTCGGCTATCTCGCCTACACTGAAAACGGAGTGCTTTTCGCCCTGATCGCCATGATTAGTGTGCCGCTTTGTGTATTCCCGATTCGCTACGTATCCAAAAACATTAAAAAACGCACCCGCCAGCAGGCCGAACACAACGGCGAACTTACCTCGATCAGCATAGAAAGCCTGCAATCGCCTGCCGAAATCCAAGCCTACAATCTCCAGGAGCAGCAACGCAGTCGGTTTAACCTGCTCAGCCGGGACATTTTCCGCCTCTCGGTGAAAACGGTTAAATACGACTCGATTCCCAGCCCAGTGATTGAGTTTATCGCGATCAGTGGCTTCGCGATTGCGCTCTACGCGAGCACGGGCAGCGGCCTGAAACTGGAATCATTTCTCGCCTTAGGTTTGGCTCTTTTCATGTGTTACGAGCCGATTAAAAAGCTGAGCAGCTTGAACGCCGCGCTCAAAAACGGCGAGGTCAGCTTAGAACGCCTCGAAGCCGTCTTACACGCGACCGACACCGTGCCCGACCCCGTCTCGCCTGTTCCCCTGCCTGCCGCCGCGCCAAGCCTGCACTTTGAGCGCGTCGGCTTTGCCTACGACACCGTCGACCAGTCCACTCAACGCCAGGCCGCGCTGCGCGAAATCACCCTCACCATCCGCCCCGGCGAGACCGTGGCCTTGGTCGGACCAAGCGGAGCAGGCAAATCCACTTTCGCCGCGATGATTCCGCGTTTCTACGACCCAACTGCAGGTACGATTACCTTTAACCACATCGACCTGCGCGCCGTCACCAAGAAGGAGCTACGCGACCGCATCGCCCTCGTCTCGCAAACCCCGGTTTTGTTTAACGCCACCCTCGCCGACAACATCCGCGCTGGCCGGCTCGGCGCGAGCGACGCCGAAGTACAAGCGGCCGCCGAGAGGGCCCACCTTGGGGCCTTCATCGCCACGCTGCCGCAAGGCCTGCAAACCCCCATGGGAGAGCGCGGCTCAAGCCTCTCCGGCGGCCAACGCCAACGCGTCGCCATCGCCCGCGCCTTTTTGAAGGACGCGCCCATCCTCATTTTGGACGAAGCCACCAGCGCGCTCGACAGCGAGAGCGAGGCGTCGATCCAAGCCGCGTTGCAGGAACTGGCCAAGGGGCGTACCACCCTGATGATTGCCCACCGCTTCAGCTCGATCCGCCACGCCACCCGGATCCTGGTATTCGAAGACGGGCGGATCGTAGGCGATGGTCCCCACACCGAGCTCTACGCCACCAGCCCGCTCTACCGTAATCTCTACGACCAACAGACCCCCGCGCACACAACCTAGCTCGCAGCTCGCAGCTCGCAGCTCCAAGCTCGCAGCTCTCAGCTCCAAAAGTTTTTTGCCAAGCTGGCGGTGTTTTCGGTTGCGATGGCTGAAGCGGCGCATGCACTAACGCTCAGTGTCATCCGCTTATCAGGTCATTGCCCGCAAGTGGCGCCCACAGACGTTCCAGGACGTCGTCGGGCAGGATCATGTGGTGCGCACCTTGCGCAACGCCATCGGGCGTAACCGCATCGCCCACGCCTACCTCTTTGTGGGCCCGCGCGGAACCGGCAAAACCTCCACCGCGCGCATTTTCGCCAAGGCACTCAATTGCACCGACGGCCCCAAGGCGGACTTCGATCCCAAAGATCCGGCCGTCCAGGCCATCACCGACGGCACCTCGATGGACGTGATCGAGATCGACGGTGCCTCGAACAACTCGGTCGACCAAATCCGCGAGTTGCGCGACGACGTGCGCTACGCCCCCACCCAGGGCAAATACAAGATCTACATCATAGACGAGGTGCACATGCTCTCCAACCAGGCGTTCAACGCGCTGCTGAAGACCCTCGAAGAGCCGCCCGAGCACGTGAAGTTCGTCTTCGCGACCACCGACGTGCAAAAGGTGCTGCCGACCATTCTTTCGCGCTGCCAGCGCTTCGACCTAAAACCGATCCCAAGCGAGCTGATCGTGCAACGGCTGCAAA
>JBILBW010000123.1:0-7777 GCA_044353465.1 Rariglobus sp.
CGGGCGCTCGGTGAAGCTCCGGTCGCTTTGAGTTAACTCCCGTCTCCTGCTCCTGCGCGGGCTCGCCCTCGGTTGATTACCCGGGTGCGAGAACCAGCAGGGTTAAAAGAACGAAAACGATTTTTCTGCCATGACCGACGCCGCTTCCCTCGTCCTTCCGCACATCGCGAAGCTCCATGCCTACACCCCGGGGCTGCAACCGACCGAGTCGGGCTGGGTCAAGCTGAACACCAACGAGTGCCCGTATCCCCCCAGCCCTCGGGTGGCCGAGGCGGTGCGCAGCGAGTTGGCCGACGAGGGTGAGCGCCTGCGCCTTTATCCCAATCCCAAGGCCACACCGCTGCGCCAGTTGGTCGCCAAAATCAACGGCCACGGTTTGAGTGAAGCGAACGTCCTGATCGGCAATGGCTCGGACGACGTCCTCAACCTGCTCGTTCGCCTTTTCGGCGGTCCCGCTGCGGCGACTGGTTTCATGCTGCCGAGCTACTCGCTCTATCCCGTACTCGTTGCCATCAATGACGGCGCGACCACCGTGATCGAGTTTGACCGCTCGATGAAACTGCCGGTGGCGAAAATTGCCGCCTCGGGGGCGCGTGCGTTTTTCCTGACCTCGCCCAACGCACCCACCGGGGTCGCCTTCACCAACGCCGAGCTTGCCGCCGTCCTCGATCAGTTTCCCGGTGTGTTGGTGGTCGATGAAGCCTACGCGCCGTTCGCCGAGCAAAACGCCGTGCCGCTGCTCGCGCGTTACCCGAACCTCGTCATCACCCGCACCCTGTCCAAGGCCCATGCGCTCGCCGGCATCCGCGTCGGTTACGCGCTGGCCAGTGCCGCGATCATCGAGCTGCTCGACCGCGTGCGTGACAGCTACAACGTCAACCGCCTCTCCCAGGCGGCCGCCCTCGCCGCCCTTGGCGACCCCGGCTACTATGACGCCATTATTGGCAAAATCATCCGTACGCGTGATTACTGGGTGGGCGAGTGGGAGGAGAAGTTCGGCTGGTTCATCTATCCGACGCAGGCGAATTTCGTTTTCGCCGAGCCAAAAAACGCCCGGGGTGAAACCGGCCCGGCGGTCGCCAAGTCGCTCTATGATTTCCTGCTGGCGCGGAAGATCCTCGTGCGCGCCTTCCCGAGCCACGCCTTGACCGCGCCATTTCTGCGCATCAGCGTCGGCAGCGACGACGAAATGTTCGCCGTTAACACCGCATTTGAAGCATGGCTCGCAACGTAACTCTCTCCCGTAAGACCGCTGAAACCGACATCGCCCTGACTCTCGCCGTGGATGGCGCAGGCCAGTCCAAAGTCGACACCGGCGTTCCGTTTTTCGACCACATGCTCACGCTGTTTGCGAAGCATGGCTTGTTCGACCTCGACGTGAAATGCGTCGGCGACGTCGCTGTCGATTATCACCACACGGTCGAGGACGTCGGCCTGGTGTTGGGCGATGCGTTCAAGCAGGCGCTTGGCGACAAGCTCGGCATCAAGCGCTACGGCTTCTTTCTGCTGCCCATGGACGAGTCCCTGGCCCGTGTGGCCGTGGATATCGGTGGCCGCCCGCACCTGGTGTACCAGGTCGAGGCGCCCACCCAGTATGTGCGCGACTTTAACATCATTCTTGTAAAGGAATTCGCCCGTGCGTTCAGCAACGCCCTCGGCTGTAACTTGCACATTACGCTGGAATACGGCGAGGAGCCGCACCACGTCGCCGAGGCGATTTTCAAGGGCTTGGCCCGCGCCCTCGACGCCGCCACTCAGATTGATCCGCGCACTGTCGGCCAGTTGCCGTCCTCCAAGGGGAAAATCTAACTTTAGAAAGGATCGGAGCCCCCGGGCTGCGGGCGAGGTGCGGAAACCGCTGGGTTATCCTCCGCATCGCCGCAGTGCGGGCCTCGGCCCCGGCCGATCAAACATCCATGTCCATCATTGCCGTCATTGATAACGGGCTGTGTAATCTCGGTAGCGTCACCAAGGCCTTTGAGGTTGTCGGTGCGTGCGTGAAGGTCGTGCGCACGCCGGCCGAAGTCGCCGCCGCGGGCGCCCATGGTTTGGTTTTGCCCGGCGTGGGGGCGCTCACCGATTGTGTCGCCTCGCTGAACGCCAGTGGACTCGCAACCACGGTGCGCGAGTGGATCGCCGCCGACCGGCCTTTTCTCGGGGTGTGTCTGGGCATGCAGGCGCTCTTCGAGTATTCGGAAGAGGGTAACACAGCAGGCCTGGGCATTTTCCCGGGCAAAGTGGTGCGCTTCCGTCTACCGGCCGACTACAAGATTCCCCACATGGGCTGGAACACGGTGCGCTTTGTTCAGCACGGCTCGCCCTTGCAGGCGGGTTTGAGTGACGACGGGGAGTCGTTCTATTTTGTGCACAGCTTTCACTGTGTGCCTGCGGACCCCGCGCTGGTGTTGGCCGAGTGTGACTACGGCGCGGTTTTTACGGCGGCCATTGCTCGCGGGCGGTGTTTCGCCACCCAGTTTCATCCGGAAAAGAGCCAGGCCAAGGGTCTGCAGGTCTACCGGAATTTCGCGACTGTGGCCGCAGCAGCCTTCTAGTTGGATTGCAGCCAACCCGACGGCCCTTGCGACACGGCAAGGTGGTGCCCTCCACTCAAACAAAAATGCCCTGCGGCGGCGACGCTGTTCGCCTCCCGCGCCATGGCGACGGCAAGGTCATCGGCACCGGTCAAAACGGGATCTTAACGAAGCGCCTAGGGGCGGGTTGAAGACATCCCTACACCCCGGACCGTGTCAAATCCCCCCCCCCGGGACCCTCGCCCAGCGTTGGACTTCGGCCCGCATCTATCGGAGCTCATTGAGCCCGCGGATCACCCCGGCCTAAGCACTCGGGAGCTTGGGGGCTAAACGCCTTGCCGATTGGTGGCCGCGGATGGCCTAAATATGGCGAGCAGACTTCCTGCACCGCGGCCAATCGGGGCAAACCGGCCGCGGAGAAGGCGACGACTACGCTCCTTTTCCCAGCCGCTTAAATCGCGTGGATCGCGCTCTTGTTGACCGCCATCGCTGCTTCCTTGACCGCTTCCGACATCGTCGGGTGAGCGTGGACCGTGCGGGCCAAGTCTTCGGCGCTGCCACCGTATTCCATGTGGGTCACAATTTCGCTGATCAGTTCGCCGGCGTTCTTGCCGAGAATCTGAGCACCGATGATTTTGTCGGTCTTGGCGTCGGCGATGATCTTCACGTAGCCGTCGCCGGCGTCGTTGGCCAAAGCACGGGCGTTTGCGGCGAAGTTGAACTTGCCGACGTTGATCGCCAGGCCCTTGGCCTTGGCGGCGTCCTCACCCAGACCCACTGAGGCGAGCTCTGGGTCAGTGTAAACGATAGCCGGCATCAGATCCCAGTTAACATGGCCGTGTTTACCGGCGATCCACTCGGCAACCGCGATGCCGTCCTCCTCTGCCTTGTGGGCGAGCATGGGGCCGTCGATCACGTCGCCAATCGCCCACACGCCGGCGGCGGTGGTCTTAAGGTGGGCGTCGACCTGGATGCGCTTCTTGTCGGTCAAGGCTACGCCCGCGGCAGCTAGGTTGAGGTTGTCGGCGAACGGGCGGCGGCCCACGGCGACGAGCACCTTGTCGGCGGGGAACTCCAGCACCTTGCCCTCGCGCTCAGCAGTGAGGATGCCGTTGGCGAAGCCCGTGACTTTGGCTCCGCATTCGATTTTGAGCCCCTGCTTTTGCAGAATGCGGGTGAAGTTGCGCACGATGTCGTCGTCGAAGGTCGCTGCAATCTTGGGCAGAAACTCGACCACGGTGACCTCGGCACCCAGCCGGGCCCAGACCGAGCCGAGCTCCAAGCCGATGGCGCCGCCGCCCACCACGACGAGCTTTTTGGGAACGGTGGGCAGGGTGAGGGCTTCGGTGCTGGAGATGACCGTCTCGCCGTCGAATTTCATGAAGGGCAGCTCGACCGGAGCCGAACCGGTGGCGATGACGATGTTTTTGGCGGTCAGCTGCTGGTCGCCGACCGCTACCGTGGAGGCGGAGACGAAGGCGGCTTCGCCGGTGATGACGGTGACCTTGCGGGCCTTGGCGAGCGCAGCCACGCCACCGGTCAGCTTGCTGACGATGCCGTCCTTCTTTTTGAGCATGGCGGCGACGTCGATGGTGACGCCGTCGATTTTGATGCCGTGTTCTGCCGCGTGTTTTTGCGCGAACTGGAAGTGCTCGGAGGAGGCAAGCAGGGCCTTGCTCGGGATACAGCCGACGTTGAGGCAGGTGCCGCCGAGGGTGGTGCGTTTGTCGATGAGGGCGACCTTGAGGCCGAGTTGGGCGGCCCGGAAGGCGCAGACGTAGCCGCCGGGGCCGGCGCCGATGACGATGAGATCGAAAGATTGATTGGACATAGAGGTCGGGAACGGAATCGGAGGCGGAATCGGATAATTACACGGAGGGCACAACGGGCGGTACAGCGATTGCGGAGATCGGCGTATGAACTCCGTGGCCAGCGTAAGACCGCTTGTGCTCTCTGTGTAAGGTAGTTCGTTAAACGCTAAGGATCAGGCGGGTCGGGTCTTCGATCGCTTGTTTGATTTTGAGCAGGAAGGTGACGGCTTCCTTACCGTCGACCAGGCGGTGATCGTAGCTGAGGGCAAGGTACATCATCGGGCGGATGACGACCTGGCCGTTGAGGGCGATCGGGCGGTCGTTGATTGCATGCAGGCCGAGAATGGCGCTCTGCGGGGCATTGATGATCGGGGTGGACAACATCGAGCCAAAGATGCCGCCGTTGGTGATGGTGAAGCAGCCGCCTTCAAAGTCGGGCATGGTCAGCTTGCCGTCGCGGGCTTTTTTGGCGACATCGCCAATCGCCTTCTCGATGCCAGCCATGTTGAGCTGGTCGCAACCGCGCACCACGGGAACAACCAGGCCCTTCTCGGTGGAGACGGCCATGCTGATGTCGTAGTAGTTGTTTTGAATGATCTCGTCGCCGTCGAGCTGGGCGTTGACCCCGGGGACTTCCTTGAGGGCGTGCACCACGGCCTTGGTGAAGAAAGACATGAAGCCCAGCTTCACACCGTTCTTTTTGACGAAGTCGTCCTGATACTTCGCGCGCAGGGCCATGACGGCGGACATGTCGACCTCGTTGAAGGTGGTGAGCATGGCTGCTTCGTGCTGGGCGGCGACCAGGCGCTTGGCGATGGTCTGGCGCAGCTTGGTCATTTTGACGCGAGTGCGTTTGCCAGCGGGCGCGGCGGCTCCGTTGGAGATAACCGGGGCGCTGCTCGGCAGGGCCGCAGCGGGCGCGGCGGCGATGGCGGCGGCGATCGCTGCCGATTTGAGATTTGAAATCTCAGATTTGAGATCTGCGGCGGGCGATTTGAGATCTGAGATTTGAGATTTGAGATCGGCTGCGGCGAGTACGTCGCCCTTGGTCAGGCGGCCGGCTTTGCCCGAGCCTTCGATCTTGCTGGCGTCGACGCCGGTTTCGGCGAGAGCGCGGCGCACGGCGGGCGACTCCGCGGCGGACTCCGCGGATTTGAGATTTGAGATTTCGGATTTCAAATCGGCCGAGCCAGCGGCCACGGCAACATCCGTGTCGATCACGGCGACGATTTCGCCGATTTTGACCTCGGTGCCAGGCTGGACCTTGAAGGTGATCTTGCCGGCGACGTCAGCCAGGCCCTCGGAGGTGATTTTGTCGGTCTCGAGCTCGAAGAGCGGTTGGTCCTTTTTGACCAGGGTGCCGTCAGCGACGTGCCACTTGGCGAGGATGCCGGAGCTGATGGATTCGCCGAGGGGAGGGATTTTGACTTCGTGGAGAGACATGGGATTTTTTTAGAGTAGAGGGGGTGGGGAACGCAAAGGCTGCAGGGCCGCTAAGGTCGCAAAGCACCCCGGGTCGGTCGTGGCGCCTTTGAGTTAAGGGATGCGTTTAGAGCGTGAAGGCGTCCTTGAGGAAGGCGGCGAGTTCTTGTTTGTGCAGAGCGAGCGAACCAACGGCCGGGGAAGCCGAGGCGTCACGGCCGGCGTAGGTCGCCTTGCGGCCGAAGATCTCTTCCAGCTGTGGGGCGAGGAAGGTCCACGCGCCGTTGTTTTCCGACTCCTCCTGGCACCAGATCAGTTTGGCCTGGCCATGGGCCTGAGCGAGGGCCTCCAGTTTGGCTTTGTTGAGCGGATAAAGCTGTTCAATGCGCACCAGCGTGGTGTCGGTGACGTTGTTGGAGGTGCGGTAGGCGTCGAGGTCGTAGTAAACCTTGCCCGCACAGAGAATCAGGCGCTTGGCCTGCTTGGGCGGCTGCGGATCGAGAATGATTTCCTCGAATCCGCCCGAAGTGAACTCCGCCAGCTTGGAGGTGGCGGCGGGCAGGCGCAGCAGCGACTTGGGCGACATGACGATGAGCGGCTTGCGGAAGTCGCGTTTCATCTGGCGGCGGAGGGCGTGGAAGTAGTTGGCCGGGGTGGTGATGTTAACCACCTGCATATTGTCCTCGGCGCAAAGCTGGAGGAAGCGTTCAAGGCGAGCCGAGCTATGCTCGGGCCCCTGTCCCTCGTAGCCGTGGGGCAGGAGCAGCACCATGCCGCTCATGCGTTGCCACTTGGACTCGGAGGAGGCGAGGAACTGGTCGATCACCACTTGGGCGCCGTTGGCGAAGTCGCCGAACTGGGCCTCCCAAATGCAGAGCATCTGGGGGTAGTCGAGCGAGTAGCCGTAGTCGAAGCCGAGCACGGCCGCCTCGGAGAGCAGCGAGTTATAGACACAAAAGCGCTCCTGCTTCTCGGCGAGGTTGAGCAACGGGACGTATTTTTCGCGCGTGTTGGAGTCGTAGATGACGGCATGGCGATGGCTAAAGGTGCCGCGCTCGCAGTCCTGGCCAGAAAGGCGCACCGGGCTGCCCTCCAACAGTAGGGAGCTAAAGGCGAGCGCCTCGCCGAATGCCCAATCAATCGGGCCGCCGTCCTTGTGGGCTTGGGAACGGGCATCGAGGAAGCGCTTGATCTTGGGATTGGGGGTGAAGCTGGCGGGCAAGTGGGTGAGCCCGGCGACGATTTTGGCAACGGCCTCGGCACTGATGTGGGTGTCCACTTGAGTGTGGTTGTAGCCGGGTTGGAAAATTGCGGTGGAGCCGGCGAACGGGCTCTTGGTTTTGCCGGCGGCCTGGGTGGCGGCCTCGGCGGCCTTGGCCTTGGCGAAGGACGCTTCCATCGCCGCGGTGTATTCGGCCTTGATGGCCTCGGCACCGGCCTCATCGAGGGTATTCTCGCGGATCAGGCGTTCGCTGTAAGGGGCGGAGATCAGCGGGTGGATGGCGATCTTCTTGTAGAGCGTGGGCTGGGTGAAGGCGGGCTCGTCGGCCTCGTTGTGGCCGTGGCGGCGGTAGCAATACATGTCGATCACCACGTCGCGCTGAAACTTCACGCGGAATTCCAAGGCCAGGCGGGTCACGTAGCAGACCGCTTCAGGGTCGTCGCCGTTGACGTGGAAGACGGGGGCTTCGATCATCTTGGCCACGTCGGTGCAGTAGCGCGTCGAGCGCGAATCGCTCGGCTGGGTGGTGAAACCGATCTGGTTGTTAATCACCAGGTGGACGGTGCCGCCGGTGCGGTAGCCGGGTAGCTGCGAGAAGTTGAGGGTTTCGGGGATGACGCCCTGGCCGGCGAAGGCGGCATCGCCATGAATAAGGAAGGGGCAAACGCGGCGGCGCTCGACATCGCCCCGAATGCGTTGGCGGGCGCGGGCCCGGCCCTCAACCACGGGGTTAACAATCTCCAGGTGGGAGGGGTTGGGGGTGAGGCGCACCTCGACCTTGTGGCCGGAGG
>JBILBW010000031.1:0-24598 GCA_044353465.1 Rariglobus sp.
CGGCGGGGTTGACGATTTTCGAGCCGCTTGAAAGCCGGTTGAGGCTCTTTTGTAACATTGAACTGGAGGCGGCCAGATTGTTGGACGCCGTCGTCGCTGAATAATTAGTATTTAGTACAACAGACATGGAAGTATCCTTGGTTTATTATATAGATTTCGCGTTCGCCGCTGTTGCGGGCGAAGGCCCGGTGCAGCCACGCAGGGGCCGGAAGCCCCCTTTTTTTCGAGTGAGTGAGAGGCGCGCCGGGTGCAGCCGAGCCACACCGGAGCGTAAGGGCAAAGACCACCGCTGGAGCGGCCGCTCTGGGCCTTGGCCCACCGCGCCGCGCGCGGGGGCTGCAAGGGGCCGGCCTGGCGGGCTTAACCCTGCAGCAGCTTGAGCACGGTCTGCGCGCTTTGATTGGCCTGCGAGAGCATCGAGGTGCCCGCCGAGACCAGTGTATTCCAGCGCGCCAACTGGGTCGATTCCGCGGCCACGTCCACATCCACGATCCGGCTGGTGGCGGCCTCCAGGTTGGCCTTGTTAATCGTCAGCAGTTCGGAGGCAAAGCCCAGGCGGCTTTGCTCAGCGCCGTTGGAGGCGCGCATCGTGGCCACGTTTTCCAACGCCGTGGTCACATCGGTGAGCAGTAAACCGGTCAGACTGGTTGCCGTGGTCGCAACCGCGCCAACACCCGTCGCCGTGCTGCTCAAATCCCGCCCCGCAAGCGTCACCGCCGAGCTCGTCGAGGCATCCTCGGTCGTGCCGATCGCCACGTCGGTGGTGCCGAACAAATTGGTGCCGTTGAACTTCTCGTTGGTGAGGGCGCTCAACTGGGCCTGCAGAGACAAAAATTCAGTGTTGTAGTTGTCCTTGTCGCTCGAGCTCTTGGTCACATCGCTATTGAGCACCTTCAGCTCGCTGATGCGGGACAATACGTTGCCGGTCACCTTGAGCGCGCCGTCCTGCGTCTGCAGGAGCGACACCGCGTTGCCGACGTTATTGTTGACCGCCCCCTGGCGCTTGGCCGTGGCGCTCAACTTCATCGACACGGCCAGACCGCCCGCGTCGTCCGACGGCGACACGATTTTTGAGCCGCTAGAAAGCCGGTTGAGGCTCTTCTGCAGCATGCTATTGGACGTGGCTAAATTGTTCGAAGCGACCGTAGCCGCGTAATTGGTGTTAATGACAACAGACATAATATTCTTCCTTGATTAAACGACCCTGTCCGTAGGGCGACGGGCCGAAGAAGGATTCGGGCCGATCCAGCTGAGGGTTTATCCTCAGATACCCTTATTAACGGCCCCTAGCCGCCTAGACTTTAGCCCCTACTCGCAGAAATATTAAAAAAACCTAGCGCCTCTCCCCGCCCTCGGGCCCCAGGCCGAAGTAAGTCCATTGGCCTTTGGGGATTATAAAAAAGGTGGGGTTTTAAGGGCGGCGGGGGTTTCAGGCGCGTGAACCCGATGCAGCCACCGGGGCACGCCCTAAAAAAGTCGCGCCAGGCACTCGTTCTTTCCCGGTTGGCCAGTTGCACGCCCAGCGGCCTTACCAATCCACACCCAGCGCAACCAAAACAGCCCGGGAACGCACCACGCCGTTTTCGCCCACCCTCTTTTAGCGGGCGTCCTGGATCAGGTGGGGATACTCCTCGCTGAGAGGCCGATTCATCACCCGCTCCAGTTCCGCATCGAGCTGCTTGGTCGCCGCCGAAACGGTGCTGGCGCTTAAGCCATGCCCGCACAGTTCCTCAGTTACGGCCCTCACCTTATGCGCGGAAACCCCCTTGCACCCACATTACGGCCAGCGCCAAAAGCACCGCCTTCTCACTGCGTTCAAACTTGTCAGCGCTCCACCGCTTTGTGTTGCCGAAGCTTTCTCAGCGCTACCAGGGAGGGCGGAATGGGTTACCGGTTCACGCCTCTCCCCACACCGACTGAGGCGGGGTGTTTTCGTTGGGCCGATCCCTTTCGGGGGGCGCCTTTTTACGGGGTGCTTTTGAATTTCTCCGATCGGACCGTGCGCCCGGCCTTTTTGGAAAGGAATGTTTCCGTCTCCAGGGTAAGTTCCGTGTCTTCCAAAAAACACAGGTACAAGCGCCGGTTGAATTGATTTAAAAAACCGCTTGCTTCCAACGACCGCGTCGGGCTTGCTCTTCCCTTCTTAGTTCGGGTTGTAGCGTAGCCTGGTAGCGCGCTTGCATGGGGTGCAAGAGGTCGTGAGTTCGAATCTCACCAGCCCGACCATTTTCCTCGCCTAGTCGGAGTGGGAACTCGTCATTAAAACCGGCCTTAAAACGAGGTTTTAGATTTACGGTACAGTTTCTGGTTACGCCTCAATCACTTGCGGGTAAACGAAGACCGAGCTGGGTCTCTCTCTGTCGAGGTCGGTTTAGGTCGCTCCGAACGCTTATCTCAATCCCTTCCCGGGCCCGGCTACGTCCGGAATTCGGAGCCTGTCGCGGGATGACGGAGTCTTTTCGCTAAGGGGTCGTCGGCTCTAGCCCTGCAGCAACTGGTAGTTGACCGCGTCAATCAGGGCCTGCCAGGAGGCGTCGATCAGGTTGTCGCTCACCCCGACGGTGCCCCAGATGGTTTTGCCGTCACCGCTTTCGATAAAGACGCGCGTGCGGGCGTTCGCCCCAGCGCGGCTGTCGAGGATGCGCACCTTGTAATCGCGTAGCTCGAGCAGCTTGATCTGCGGATAAAACCCTTCGAGTCCGAGGCGTAGCGCCTTGTCGAGCGCGCCCACCGGACCGGAGCATTCCGCGACGGTGTGCAGCGACTGCCCGTTGAGTTTTAATTTCACCGTGGCCTCGGAGACCGATTCGGTGCCGCGGCGCTCCACGCTCACGCGGTAGGCCTCGACCTCGAAAAAGGTTTTGGCCTGGCCCAGCGCGCGGGCGATCAGCAGCTTGAGCGAAGCGTCGGCCGCCTCGAATTCGTAGCCGCGGAACTCCAGGTCCTTCAGCTCGTCGATCAGGGTCTTCATCGCCGGGGACTTCTCGTCGAGTTCCAGGCCGAGTTCTTTCGCCTTCATGGCGATGCTGGAGCGGCCGGCCATGTCGGAGACGAGCACGCGGGTGCGGTTGCCCACCAAGGCGGGATCGATGTGTTCGTAGGAGGACTTCACCTTCTGCGCGGCGTTGGCGTGCAGGCCGCCCTTGTGCGCGAAGGCCGAGGCCCCGATGTAGGGCGACTTGGTGTCGGGCTTGAGGTTGGCCAGCTCATCAAAATACAGCGAAAGCTCACGCAACTGATCCAATTTGGCGGCACAGCGGGCGGTACGGCCCATCTTGAGAAACAGGCTGGGCAGGACGGTGAACAAATTGGCGTTGCCGGTGCGTTCGCCGTAGCCGTTGGCCGTGCCTTGCACGAGGGTCGCTCCTGCGCCGATGCCGGCCAGCGTCAGCGCCGCGCCCAGTCCGCTGTCGTTGTGGCAATGCACCCCGACTTTGTCGCCGCCGAACTCGCCGACCACTCGGCCGACGATGGTCTTAAAGTCGTCCACCAGCGAGCCACCGTTGGTGTCGCACAACGACAGGTTGGTCGCCCCGCCGCGGACCGCCGCCGCCAGGGTTTGCAGCGCGTAATCGGGGTTGGCCTTGTAGCCGTCGAAAAAGTGCTCCGCGTCATAGATGACTTCGCGTCCCTGCGCGGTCAGGTAGCGCACCGAGTCCTCGATCATCGCCAGGTTTTCCTCAAGGGTGGTGCGGATGATCTCGGTGACGTGAAGGGTCCAGGTTTTGCCGACGATGGTCATGACCGGCATGCCACTATCGAGGAGCGTTTTCAGCTGAGCGTCTTCCGCGGCCTTGATGCCGGCGCGGCGGGTGGAGCCGAACGCGGCCAGGCGGGCGTGCTTGAGTTTGAGCGAGCGGACCTCCTGGAAATAAGTGATGTCGCGGGGATTGGAGCCGGGGAAACCGCCCTCGATGTAGTCCACGCCGAACTGGTCGAGTTTTTCCGTGATCAGCAGTTTGTCGGTAACCGAGAAGCTGATGCCTTCGCCCTGGGTGCCATCGCGCAGGGTGGTGTCGTAGATTTTAACGGCGGAACTCATGGAAAAGGTCGAGGTTTGCCGCTCCTGCCGCAGCTGGCAAGCGGGGTTTGCCTGTTGGCGCAGTCACCGCTGCAAAGACCGCGGTGTGAAAATCAAGGCGTGGCGGTACGGTCCCAAGGTAACCGAAATTGGCGGTTGTTTTGCAGGAATCGCCTTTCTTAAGCCAAACGGCCCCGTCCGGTAGCCAAACAACCTCGTCATAATGTTAAGCGGGCGCGTCCGGGGGCCAAGGAAAGCCGTCTTAGAGCTAAGGGCGCTCGGTCAGCGGGCGATGAAACTCGGTGAAGCCTGAAGCGGCGTCATTCGGATGCCAGGGACGTACACCTGGGACCCAAAAACTGCCGCCCGGACACAGCAATCTTGGCCCCTGGATAAAACGCCAGTTGCCGTATGGCAAAACGGGCCCGCGATCTCATCTAAACCCGAACTCCGGAGGTGACGTCGATTATTGGTTCTTCGACATTTACAGTGGGCAACGGGGAGGTTGAGGTGACCTGCAATGAAGTAGAGCAGGGCAATGAGGTTATCGACTGAACGGAAGCCACGGGCCTTACGCTTCACCGCCAAGAACACGCTATCGAGGGCTAACATGAAGGCGTTAGTGGTACGATGAGTCCAGTGGACGAGTATACCAGGTAAGTGGCGCTCTATAATCGCCGCTGTTTTAACAAAAAGAGGCGAACAGGGGCACTAGATGTTTGCCTGCGACCCAACGTACCTAACGGTACCAAGCGCGTAGTTTGCGTCGCGCCAACGCTGCATTCGGTAAGGTATAAATTTCCTGCAAAATCAGCCTCATTTGGTGGGCTTTAACGCTGGACAAATTGGTCTTTAGAAGACCGGCATATTTTAGTGCCTGCTTAGCGGTGTGATTGGCGGGATTCTTCAGCAGGCCCCAGCGTGACTCTTTGAGTGGTTCCCGGTCCGGCTTACTTGCGAGTCGGCACTCCACCCGCCGCGTCTGGTCAACGGCCATAGTGGCGTGCATAATGACATGAAATTTATCGAAAACGATCACCGCTTGATCGCCCAGGTTCTCCTTCACACCAGCAGTGAAGGCTGGGCTCATATCAAGGGATAATTCCCTGATCGCTCGCGGGTGGCCATTGTGTGCCCCGAGCGCCTCAACCAACTTTTCCCACGTAGACTAGTCCTTGCCGAGTGTGGCGAAGAGCACTCGCTTGCCGATAAGATCACAAACCACGCTCACGTAGCACTGTCCCTTGCGCGCACTGAGCTCATCGCACCCCACACGTCACCTCACTGCAATCGACCTTGGGCCACGCCACCGCGAAAGGGGCATGCAGCATTCGCCACAAGCGCTTGTCGGTCTCACCCACGTGACGGGCCACTGCGGCCACCGGCATCTGCCGCAACAGCACCAACGCCATCGCCTCAAACGCCTTGGTAAAATGCTTGGCCAGTCGCTCCCACGGCGGGTTCACGCGGTACACGCTCCCGTCGCCAGCTCGCGGCCCACGCGGCAAGCGACAGTGAATCTCGCAGCGATGCTCGAACCCATTGAGATGCCTCCACACCCGCTCTTCTACGTGATCATAACAGCACACCGCTTGCTTTGCGCTGGCACTCTCCTCGGCCTATAAAACCGGTGTTTCCTCCACCCCCAGCCGAACCACCCCGCCCGCAGTCTGCGTTCCCTCATCATCCTGGGTCTCCTACTCGCAGCGCACACCACTCGCCACTGCTTCCCCAGTCCCAGTAATTCGTGAAAGAGTCGTTCAGGTGTCATTTTTAATTCGTCTTACCGGTTTCCGTTAAAATTACCCACTGAAACTGTCGAAGAACCGGTGCATAGCTTTTAAAGATTTTATCCAGATGCACTAGTGTAGTCCGCCTTAAGTCCTGTAACTGAACTTAAAAAGTGAATAAAGGAAGGATGCGCAAAGCCCGGGAAGTGAAGTTGAGCAACGAAGAACCAGAGCAATTGGATCGGTGGATGGGGGCGCGGACGCTGCCAGTCAGGCAGGGGTTGAGGGCGCAGGTGATATTATGGGCGGCGGAGGGTGAAGACGACACTGCGATTGGATTGGCAGTGGGTATCACTCGGCAGCGGTGCGGACGCATTCGCAGCTGGTTTCTGGAGAGCCGCAATCAGGCGTTGAAGAACGACCGGCCCCGCTCCGGGCGTCCCCGGGTGATAAGTGGTTAGAGTTCATATTAACGATACCCACGAGGCCCTAAAAAATCCACCAAGCTGCGCATCCCTTACAGGCATTGGGCCTAAGCGTTATTTCCCCCCAACCCGCGCAGCCCTTATCATCACTGAGTTGGTTCACGGGTGGAGCGCGCTGGCTCGATGGTTTTTCCGTTTGTTTTAAAATATTAGTTCCAAGCGGAGCTGGTTTCAGTATCGGCTTTCTTTGTTCGCACGCCCGTTTTCTCTTTTAACTTATGTCTAAGCCCCTCAACCCCGATCGTTATACCTCCATGCCTTACCGTCGTTGTGGCGACAGCGGCCTGCTGCTGCCCGCCATCAGTCTCGGACTCTGGCAAGGCACCGGCAGTTATGTGGATATGGAGCTTTCTAAGCAGATCGTGTTCACGGCTTTCAACGCCGGGATCACCCATTTCGATCTGGCCAATAACTATGGCAGCCCGGCCGGTTCCAGCGAGATTCTGTTCGGCAAGATCCTCAAGGAGCTGCCGCGTAACGAAGTGGTGGTGGCCACCAAGGCCGGCTATCGCATGTCGACCTGGCCCGGCCCTTATGGCGACGGCGGCAGCCGGAAGTATCTGATCCAGAGTTGCGATGAGTCGCTGCAGCGCCTCGGCGTCGATCACGTCGACATTTTTTACCACCACCGTCTCGATCCGAACACCCCGATGGAGGAATCGATGGGGGCGTTGGAAACCTTGGTGCAGCAGGGCAAGGCGCTGTATGTGGGCGTGAGCAATTACGCCGATCCGCACTTCACCCGCGCGGTGGACATCATGGCGAAGCGCCAGTGGTCGCCGCTGACCCTCCACCAACCGTGCTACAACCTGCTCAACCGCGAGGCGGAAACCCACGTGCTGCCGACTGCCGAACGTGCCGGAGTGGGCGTGATCGCCTTCTCGGTGTTGGCCCAGGGCATTCTCACCGGCAAATACAACGACGGGATTCCCGCCGATTCGCGGGTGGCGCTCGGCATGGGCAACGGGGCGATCGACGCCGACCGACTCACCCCGGATAAACTTTTAAAAGTGAAACAGCTGGCCGGGATGGCCACCGCCCGGGGTCAGACTCTTGCCCAGATGGCCTTGGCCTGGGTGTTGCGCGATCCGCGGGTGACCTCGGCGCTGACCGGCGCCAGCCGTCCGCAGCAGGTGCTCGATAGCGTCAAGGCCCTGGATAACCTCGCGTTTACCCCGGAGGAACTGGCGAAGATCGAGGTCATCCTCGCCGCCTAAGCCGCTGCGGATTCAAGCCGGGTGGGGGCGCCGGGGCCGCCCCACCCGCGGAACCTCGGAGCGGCAGAAGGCCGAACCGCTGGGGGCCCTGGCTTCGCTTGGGGACCGCTGCGAGTGCGCGGGGCGACCCTCACGATGGCCGCGAAGTCGCCGGTCTGGCTTGGGGCGGGGTTGCGAAATTTTTCGCGTCGCCACCAGACGTCGGCCCCGTCGGGGGCCAGAAGTTAACCACCAGCGGAGTTTGGGGTGCTGCGATGGCGTAGGGAATCGGCTTTCGGCGGGGTGTGAAAGGTCGCACGTCGGTTGTTCGCCCACGCCTCGTCACCAGCAGCGTCGGGCCGACTTGGCGCCCCCACCGATAGAAGCCGCACTTGGAGCGCAGCTTGCCGCCAGGCGCGGCCCTCTTTCCAACGTCCCCGCTGCGCTTTGGGCGGTTTTTCGCTTAAAATTCCCCTTGGCGCTCCCGCTCCTTTGCGTGAACGTCGACCCTTCTTTTTCATGTCGTCGTCGCTTCCTTCCTCCCTTCCGATCCAGCCCTTTACCTGTCCTGTCCAAGGTGAAGTGACGCTGCCTGGCTCGAAAAGCCTGACCAACCGCGCCCTCCTGCTGGCCGCACTCTGCCCGCAGCCCGTCACCCTCACCGGCGCGCTGTTTAGCGAGGACACCCACCTGATGATCGATGCGCTGCGGGCCCTCGGTCTCACCGTCCAACCCTCGGCCAACCTCGACGCGATCGAGGTTTCCGGTCAGGCGAACGCCTTTAAAAATCCCGCGCCGGTTGAGCTCTTTGTCGGTCTGGCCGGCACCGCCGCGCGTTTCCTCACCGCGTTGTGCGCCGCGGCCCCGCGCGGGGTCTACCGAATCGACGGCATTCCGCAGATGCGCAAACGCCCGATGAAGGGTCTGATCGACGCGCTGCGCGCCCTCGGTACCGACCTGCGCTGCACCGGCGTGGAGGGCTTTTTCCCGCTTGAGATCCACGCTCACGGCCTGCGCGGTGGCGAGGTCGCCCTCGACGCCAGCGAGAGCAGCCAGATGCTCTCCGGCCTGTTAATGGTGGCCCCGCTGGCGAAAGACGCCGTGACCATCCGTCTGGCCACCCACGTGCGCGAGCCCTTCGTGCAGATGACCAAGTGCATGATCGAGCAATTCGGCGGGGTGGCCGCCTTTGCCGCCGACGCCCAGGCCTGGCAGGTCGCCACCCAGCCCTACACTTATTCCGGCGCCTACGCCATCGAGCCCGACGCGACCGCCGCCAGTTACTACGCGGCGCTTCCCCTGATCACCGGCGGCGCCCTCACGTTACTCCACCTCCACCCCGGCCTGCAGGGCGACACCCGCTTTGTCGAGGTGCTCCAGCGCGTTGGCCTGAGCGCCACCAGGACCGCCCGCGGTCTCGACGTCGCCTTCACCCCGGGCGCGTCCCGCGTGGGCGTGACCGAGGATTTCAACGAGTTCTCCGACACCTTCCTCACCCTTGCGGCCATCGCCCCACTGCTCGCCGGTCCCACCCGCATCACCGGCATCGCCCACTCGCGCAAACAGGAAACCGACCGCGTCGCCGGCATGGTGCGCGAACTCCGCAAACTCGGCCAGGAAGTCGATGAACACGCCGACGGCGACGGCCTCACGGTCACGCCCCGCCCGCTGCGCTCCGGCGTGGAAATCGAAACCTACGGCGACCACCGGTTCGCCATGAGTTTTGGCATCCTCGGCTGCCACGATTTGCACGGCGACGGTCGCAGCTGGATCACGATTAACAACCCGGCCTGCTGCGCCAAAACCTTCCCGCATTTCTTCACCCTGCTCGAGTCGCTGCGCCCTCAACCCTCTGTCGCCTGATGTCCAACTTCCTCATCGTCGCCATTGATGGCGGTGCCGCCTCCGGCAAATCCTCCACCTCCCGCGCCCTGAGCGAGCGGTTCAACTTCCTTCACGTTGACACCGGCTCGTATTACCGCGCCATCACCGCCGAACTGTTGCGCCACGGCCTGCGCCCCGACCAGCCTGACGCGGTCAAGGCGCTCCTGCCCTCGCTCAAGCTCGGCACCGAGGTAGACGGCCGGGTCGCCCGCATGGAGCTGGGTGGGCGGGTCGTGCCCGAGACGGAAATCCGCGGCCCCGAGGTGACGGCGTCTGTCTCGCATTTTTCGGCGATTCCGGAAGTGCGCGCCGCGCTGCTCGCCTTCCAGCGCAACCAGGCCGAGGTGGCCCGTGCCCACGGGTTTCGCGGCATGGTGATGGAAGGACGCGACATCGGCTCGGTGATTTTCCCCAACGCCGACCTGCGCTTTTTCCTGCATGCCGATGTCGAGGCGCGCGCGCGCCGCCGTGAATTGGAAGGCCGGGCCGATGCCGTGGCTGAGCGCGACCGCCTCGACGCCACACGCAAGACTGCGCCCCTCGTACTCGCCTCCGGTGCGATCGACATCGACAGCACCTACCTCAACCTCGCTCAGGTGGTGGACAAACTCTCCGAGCTGATCTCGGTTAAACTCAGCTGATCCGCCCTCATGCAACGTCGCCACAGTCAGGGTGAAATGGATCCGCTTTACGGGATCTGCCACTACCTCATCACGGTCAGCTTTGATGCGCTGTTCCGCGGCGAGATTGCCGGTTTGGAAAACGTGCCCAAGGACGGCTCGTTTCTGGTGGCCGCCAATCACGCCAGCCACCTCGATCCACCCCTGATTGGCTGCCACATCCCGCGGCAGATGGCCTTCTTCGCCCGCAAGACCCTGTGGAGCGGCAAGATTGCCGCCTGGTGGATGGACGGGATCGGCTCGATCCCGGTGGACCGCGACAGCAGCTCGGACGTGAAGGCGATCAAGAACGTTCTACGCACCCTGCAGGCGGGCAAAGCGATCACCCTGTTCCCCGAGGGGACTCGCTCGCCCGACGGCAATCTCCAGCCGGCCAAATCCGGGGTGGGTATGATTGCCTGCCGCACGCAGGTTACGGTGGTGCCGGCGCGCATTTTTAACTCCCATGTCGCCTTCGGCCGCGGTGGCGGGCTGCGGTTGGGCACGCGGGTTTCGATTGTTTACGGCAAGCCCCTGCAGCCGGCTGATTACGATGACCCGAAGGCGGGCAAGGAACGTTACCAATTGGCCTCGGAGAAAATCATGGCGGCCATCGCCCTGCTGCAGGAGCCGCGAACGGTCGTCGTTTGAGCCACCCAACCCGCTCCGCGCCTCGCTAGCGCCCTGCTGCGACTGGGGGGAATTCCGCGGCGACGCGGTCGGCGGCGGCGCGCATGACATGGTAAATGCCCTCGATCCGGGTAGGCGGGTGGGGCACCTCGTGGCTGGTGAGCCAGCACGCCCGTGATTGGGGTAAATCGGGGTCGTAGCCGTGCATGGCGGGCACCTGGCGCTGGTTCATAAAGGAGGGGGTAAAAATCACCCCTTCGTTGAGCACATAAAACAGTTCGCCGTAGCGCCGGTCCGGAAAGCGACAGCCCCAGCGCTCCAGCTCGGCCTCGGTGACGATGCGGCCCTCGGCCCGCTCCCCAAGCCAGGCCTCGATCTGCGCACGGATGGCAGCGCCGCCGGGAAACCAGAAGCGCACCATCGTCGAATCCCAGGCGGCGGCATAGTCTTGGCCGTAACGCAGGCCGAGTTTTTCGAAGTCGGGTAGCATCCGGCTTATGCTGTGGGTGTCGGCCATGCCGTGGTCGCTAAAAAAATGCCAGCGCACTTCGGCGTAGCGGCTGCGGGCCACGGCATCCAAGCCGCGAATCCACCGCTCTAGACGGGCGAATGCGGCGTCGGTAGGTGCGCCGGTGGTGGTGTGGGCGTGCATGGTGGCGTCGAGCGCGCCGTTATACAGGTAGGCGAGGCGGACTTGGCCGGCGCGCAACTGGTCGGCCATCGCGGCCATATTGGCGGCGTCGTTGGCGCGCCAATCCGAGCGTACCCAGGGCACGCCGGATGCGCGCCAATGTTCGAAGATGGCGGGTTGCCCGCCGAGGATGCCGCCGGGCTCGTAGAGGTCTTTTTTCTCGGTATAATCGAGTAGCGGCAGGCGGTTAAACGGAGTGCTGTAGAGTTGGAAATAGCCGGTGTAGCCGAGACGGCGGGCGGCCCAACGGCTTAGCGGATGGCGCAGGCGGTGATGGCCGGCGAGCCATTCGGGTAGCCAGGCGAGGGCGTGCGCCCAGCCAAAGGGCGAGCGGGTGGGGGCGTAGGTGAAAAAAGAAAAGTGCCCGTGTTGGTGAGGGAGCGCGCCGGTGAGGATGCTCGGGTCGCAGGTACAGGAGTAGCCAAACAGCGTGTCGCAGGGCCGGCGGTGAGGAAGTAGGTCGGCGAGGAAGCGGCGTCGCTCGGCCAGTTCCCAGCCGAGGGCGTCGACAAATACAAACAGGTCAATCGAGGGCGTCACGGGTTTTGGCGCAGCCGGGCAATCAGGCGATCGGGAAAGGTTTCGTCGTTGCCCTGATCCCAAACCAGGTCGGCGTGGCGGCGGGTGGGCGCGACGTGCCGTTCGTGTCCGGGCCGCACGCGGGTTTCGTAGCGCTCAAGAACCTCAGCCAGGGTTTGGCCGCGCTCGGTGGTGTCCCGTTTGATCCGTCGCAACAGCCGGAGGTCCGAGGCGGTGTGGACGAAGATTTTCAGGTCGAGCGCCCGTCGCAGGCGGGCTTCGGCGAGCACAAACAGGCCCTCGATGATGAGGATCGGGGTGGGGTGCAGCCGGGTAACGTGGGGGGCGCGCCGGTGGGTGGCGTAATCGTAATGAGGGACTTCCACCTCCCGGCCCTGATGCCAATTACGCAGGTGACTCAGCAGCAGGGAGGACTCGATGGCGTTGGGGTGATCATAGTCGAGTTGGCGGCTTTCGGCTGGGGTCAGGCGGGGGTGATCACGGTAATAACGATCTAGGGCGAGTACGGTGCAGTGGGCGGGGCCTAAGGTCTGGGCAATGTGAGTGGCGAGGGCGGATTTGCCCGAGGCCGAGCCTCCGGCGATGCCGATGACCAGCCCGCGTTTTGCCGCTGCTGGCAAGGCGCGGCTGCGGCTGTCGGGGAGGGGGGGGCAGGCAGGATCCAGAAGAAGGTCGGTGGAGGTCATGGGGCAGCCGTAGGGCGAATGAAGACGCTGGTGCTTTGGAACCCAAGCCGACAGCTCGGTTCCGCCTCACGTTTTCCCGGCCGACTCATTCTCTCAAAATCACTCCGCGTCCCCACTACGTTCGGAGTCCAGCGCGCGTAGCGGGTCGACGAAGTCGTTGCGTAAGGTGGAAAGGCTTATCCTCAGAAACCGTTGGGTAACTCTTGCTCCTCTTCGTTCAGCCCTCGCCTCCGCCGATCTATCCGCACTCCGTCTTTCTTTGGTCGTCGTCCGCCTTAACTGCTGTCCTGAAATCGCCATCACCGAGGACGGGGCTGGGTGACCCTTGGCCGTTCTTGGCCAACGGTTGAAGGGCTTTCAGGTGCAGCCACCCCGCCCCTCAGTTGTTGACGATGCCGTCGTCGGCCAGCCCGCCCTGCAACTTTTGTCGGAGTTTGATCAACTCGATGTTCGCTTGGATCTCCGCACTGAGTAACTCGAGGCGACTGTGGACGTTAAGGGTTTCGAGCAGCTTTTGTTTCAGTCGCACGTTTTCACAGAAATTAAAGGCCGCCAGGTCAACAAACGTCGCGGGGTCCTCCACTGACTTGGAAAATCGCGTGAGTTGGTTGGTCGGCTCGCCGCTCAAGCGTAACCGGGTGGCGATCAGGCGGGAGAGGCGGGCGCGCAGTTTGAGGTTTTCGTCGTGATCGGCTCCGGGTTCGCTGCTGAGTGCCCGGACGCGCACGGTTCGGTAGGGAGTGTCGCGGAGGATGTCCTGAATCTCCACCCGGCTCAGACCTTGCAGCAGCAAATTGGAGGTGCCGTCTTGGCTTTCCTGGCAGGCCCGCACAATTCCGAGTGTGGCGATGCGGTGCGGGGGCTCCACGCTCCCGCTTTGGCGCCGATCGAGCCCGGCTACGGCGAACAGGCGGTTGCTGGCCAAAACATCCCGGAGCATTTCCCGGTAGCGCGGCTCGAATATATGGAGCGGTAGCATCGCTTGGGGAAAGAACGCGAGGCGGGGCAGCGTCATCAGCGGTAGTTCCTCGGGGATGACGATTTCCATGTCCATGCCGGTAAGCGTGCGGGTGACGCGCGGAAAATCAACTCCGCTGAATCCACTCAATGTGCGCATCCCTTCTTAAGACTCCCGGCAACGCGCGAACTGTCGGTGTAGGTGCGAACCGCACCCCAATTCGGTCGCATGCGCCGGGACCGAGGCGCGCCGTTATTCTTGGGTGGGATTCCTACAAAATAGCCATTGACGGCCACGATCTCGTTGGGCTTAGTCCTCGGCTTTTCCCCGTAACTTACGCCGCTTTCATCATGTCCATCGAAATCAAGATCCGCAAAAACGAGCCTGTCGACCGCGCGCTGCGTCGCATGAAAAAGAAGCTCGAGCGTGAAAACATCATCAAAGATGTCCGCGCCAAGCGCTACAATGAGAAGCCCACCGAGCGCCGTCGTCGCAAGGTTAAGGTCATGGCCTTCACCCAGATGCTTCGCGATCGCCACTCCAAATAATTACCGGCCTCGGCCGGTTTTGTTTTGGTTTACCGCGCCGGCCGAACTTTCGGCGGCGCGGTTTTTTTCGTGCCCCTTTCATTGCAGCCGGCGGTCCCGGTTGGTGACATCTAATTCCCTTTGTTGAAGCCTTCGCTCGCCCTTTCCTCCTGCTGGAACTCGTACCGCCATACCGACGGCTACGCCATGCTGCGTGAGATTGCGGACCTGGGCTTCACCCACGCCGAACTCAGCCATGGCATCCGCATCGTCTTGCTGCCAGGGGTGATCCGCGCGGTCGAAGAGGGGGTAATCAAGATCAGTTCGACCCACAACTTCTGCCCGTTGCCCACCGGGGTTAACCAGTCGGCCCCGAATTTATTTGAGCCGTCCGCCCGCGATCAGCGCGAACATCAGCAGTGGTTGCGCCACACCAAACGCTCGCTCGATTTCGCCGAACAGGTCAAAGCCCGGGTGTTGGTCCTGCACCTCGGAAGTGTGCAGTTTTTCTGGTTCAATCCGGCGCTTAAAATCAAGGATTTTGTCCGCAAAAACCCCACTGCCGCAATCCCCGCTGATCGCCAGTACCAGCTGGTTTTGGCCAAGGCCTGTGCGCGTCTGAGGAAAAAGATGGGCCCCTTCTGGCAGCAGGTTCAGGCCAGCATTGACGAGGTGCTCTCTTACGCGATGGACCGTGGCATTAAACTCGGTTTTGAGAACCGGGAGAAGTTTGAGGAACTGCCGCTCGACGAAGATTTCGGCTCCCTGTTGGCCGGTTTGCCCGCGCCTCACGCCGCGGGTTACTGGCACGATACCGGCCACGCTGCTATCAAACAAAGCATGGGCATGCTCGACCATCGCGCCCACTTGGAGAAAAACGCAGGACAACTTTTGGGATTCCATCTCCATGACGTCACCGCCGACGGCAAAGATCACCAACCGATCGGGGGCGGTCGGATCGACTTTGAAATGATCAGCCGGTTTTGGCTGCCCGACCACCTGCTCACCCTGGAGCTGAGTCCGCGCGTGCCGGTGGAGGATGTGGTTCGATCGAAGGCACAAGTCGAGGCCTTGGTCGCGGCGCGTTTTGGTCGCTGAGTAAATTAACAAGGTGAGCCCGGAAGACGTTCACTTGGCCGCCACCTGCCAGGTCTCGGCCTCCTGCCCAACGTTTGCGGAAGGGGCCAGCCCACAGGCTCCTTTGTAGCAAATCGGTTCTTCAACCGTGCGGCGCACCAGCATGACCAAACGCAACACTGCCAACTCGCACTCGGGTTAAGTTTCCTTCAACAAGGTGCGAAGTGCCTCCGAAACCGGGGCCGCTGAAATGGAGCGCCTGCAGGCCTCCATGGGGGCGATTCAGTAATCCTCCCCCGATCACCCAACCCATCGACGCGATCGCCTGCAAAACCAACATCCTGGCGCTCAACGCCGCAATCGCAGCCGCTCGCGCCGGTGCGGTCGGAGCCGCACCTCGCGGTGGTGGCCGACGCGTTGCGCTCACTCGTTACGCGCTCAAACTTCGCCGCCAAGCAAACCGCCGCCAAGATCGCCGCCGCCGCCACTCACAGTACTCACGGGCGAACGCACCAGATAGGATACCGCAGGATTCCAGCCGACTCGGGAAAATAACCGCGAGTTCGACCGCCTGATTAACGAAGTTGGGCGCCGCTGCCCGAAGGCATCGCCAAGGTTTGGCGCAAATCAACTCCGGCGTTCAGCCAGTTGGATAAATTAACCCAGGCCAACGCCGCCAGCGCGGAATCAGCCGCCACGGCTGCGTAAGAGCCCAGTCTGCATTCCTCTGAAATGACTGGGGCGGCCGATCCTCTTGCTGGGCTGGAGGGGATAAAGTCGGCATCGAGGCAACCGGCCGCTGATCCGCGGACTCGGCGGTGACCGCGTGCGCATGCTCGACAACGGCGTCGGCACGGTCGATGCGTCCAGCGTTAGCCCGGACCATGGCGTCCGTGTTGAACCGCTCCTCGTCGACCGGATTGGGGTGCTACGCGGTCCCGCGACCCTGCTTTACGGCAGCTCTGCGGTCGGTGGCGTGGTCAACGTCATCGATAACCGCATCCCCGCCCGCGCCCCGCAGCAGCCGGTCACCGCTCGTAGCGAAGTGCGCTACGGCACCGCCGCCAACGAACGCACCGGGGTGGTCGTCGCAACCGCCGGCAACGAGACGCTAGCCGTCCAAGTCAACGGCCTGAAAACCGAGGCCGAAGACGTCAGCATCCCCGGCTTTGCCGACCCAGCCAATCCGCTCAACAAGGGCACGCTGACCAACAGTGCCATCGTCACCGAGAGCGTCTCGGTGGGGGGAAACTTATTTCTGGAAAGCCGGGCACGCCGGGCTCGCGGTCAGCAACTACGACAGCGTCTACGGGGTGCCCGGCGGCGAGCCGATCGCCATCGATTTGCAGCAACGCCGGGCCGACTTCCGCGCCGAAATCACCCAGCCCTTTGGCCTGTTCAAAGGCGCCAAAGCCCGGCTCGGTTTTGCCGACTACTCGCACGCCGAGATCGACACCCCCAGCGACCAGGCCAACACCACCTTTAGCAACCAAGCCTAAGAGGGGCGCGTCGAGTTTATGCAAAACGACCTGGGTGAACTCAGCGGCACCGTCGGCCTGCAAACCGCGCGCAGTGATTTTTCCGCCATTGGGTTCGAGGTCGTCACCCCGCCCTCGGTGACCGCAAACCAAGCCCTGTTCGTGCTGGAGGAGTACTAGCTCCACCCCGCGCTCAGCCTGCAGTTCGACGCGCGCTACGAGCGGCAAACGATCGAGCTGGGCGAGCTTGACCCGCTGCCCGCCTATTCCGGCTATTCCGCCACCAGCGGCCAACAGCACCGCGACCATGGCCTGAGCCTGTCGACCGGCGGGGTCTATTATCCGCACAAAACTATTCTCTGGGTCTGTCGGTGACCCACTCCCAGCGCCTACCGACCGCGCAGGAGCGCTTTGCCAACGGCCCGCACGGGGGCACCTGGGCCTACGACATCGGCACTTCCGAACTCGACCAGGAAACCTCCACCGGGTTCGACCTCACCCTCGCCAACGAGGAGGCCCGCCTGAGCACCTCCTTTTTAAAAGACCGCGCCCGCCTGCCTGGACGAAACCTGCTCTTCGGCCTGCGCGCCCGATTTTAACCGGCGCGGTCCTGCTTGCGGATTTTAATCGAAACCGGGATCTCGCAACACGCTCTTCCCCGTATTGATTGGCTCGGCTGTGAACGGGTTTTAGTCCGCAGGGTTAACCTCTACCACGTCACGCTAATACAAGCTGAACGGGGTCAGCTCACGAAGCTTGGCCGCAGTGGCAAATCCACTGCGGTGCCGCCATTCACTGGTCATTCACGGCCAAGCGAGCTCGGATTCAACTCATTCATCTTTTATCCGAAACCCTATCTGTTGCGTGATACTGGGTGCGGGGATCTGCGACTGGCGCACCGACCAAACGTCACGCATTGCTTTTCTGCTGGGACCGGCGCGAGCGAAGCAGCGCATCCCCTTTTGGGGGCAATGACGTGATTTTCATGGGGCCGGGGCGGGGTGGTTTAGCCGCTTGGGCTACACGCCGATCCACACCCAATCTCCGGCGCGCAGATCCTCGTAAAGGGCGATGATCTCCCGATTGTTCATCAGCACACAGCCGGCGCTCTGGGGGGTACCCAAGCGGTCTTCGTGGTTGGTGCCGTGAATGTAAACGTAGCGCTCATAGGTGTCGACCTCGCCACCCTGGTTCACGCCCGGCTCAAGTCCGCGCAGCCAGAGAATCCGGCTGGTAATCAGGTTGGGGTGGGTGGACGCATCGGGCAGTTCATTAAAATGGTAGCCGGTGGGCACGCGGCTTTTGAAGACAATGCCAGGCGGTTGGCCCCCGCCGATGCGTTCGGCGATGGCGTGCAGACCGCACGGAGTGCCAAGGGAGTTTTTCACGTTGGAGGGCGGGCGCAGAGAGGTGGAGATGACGTAGGTTTTTACGCATTCGCCCTGGCGAAAGAACTGCATCGTCTGCCGGGAAATGCTCACGACGAGGCAACGGTCTGCGGGCTTGATGCCGAGGCGCGAGCCTGTTTCGGTGGCTGATTCCAATAAGGATTTCATCGTGAATACGCGTAACAACTACGTCATCGGTATCGTCGGCGCCACGGGTGCCGTCGGTCAAGAGCTCGTGCGCCTGTTGCATGAGCGTAACTTCCCCATGGGCTCGCTGCGGCTGTTCGCCTCGGCGCGCTCGGCGGGCAAAGTCGTGGAGCGTTTCGGCAAGCAATGGACGATCGAGGAGGCCAAGCTGGGCGCCTTTGCCGGTGTTGATCTCGCGTTCTTCGCCGCCGGCGGCTCGGTCACCCGCGCCCTCGCCTCTGATGCCGTCAAGGCGGGCTGCGTCGTCATCGACAAGAGTTCCGCCCTGCGCATGGAGCCCGGCGTGCCCTTGGTGATCCCCGAAATCAACCCCGAGAAGCTGCGCAACCACGGCGGCATAATCGCCAATCCTAACTGCTCGACGGCCGTCATGCTGATGGGCCTGTGGCCCCTGCACCAGGCCTTCGGGGTCAAGCGCATCATCGTCTCCACCTACCAGTCGGTTTCCGGCACGGGTGCCGAGGCGGTGCGCGAGCTCGCCGACCAGATCCAGTCTCACGTTGCCGGTCAGCCGCTCACGCACACGGTTTATCCGTACCAGATCGCTTTTAACTGCATCCCGCACATCGATTCTTTCGGCGCCAACGGCTACACCGGCGAGGAAACCAAGATGGCCGACGAATCCCGCAAGATTATGGGTCTGCCCAACCTGAAGGTTTCCGCCACCACCGTGCGCGTGCCGGTCGTGCGCGCCCACTCCGTCTCGGTCAGCGCAGAGTTTGAGCGCCCGGTCGATTTGGCCCAGGCCCGCGCTGCTATCGCCGCTTTCCCCGGCGCCGAACTGGTCGATGACCCAGCCAACAAAAAGTATCCTACGCCCCTCGATTTCGCCGAAAAAGTGAAATGCGGCGTCGGTCGGCTGCGCATCGACACCGCCTGGGACAACGGCCTCTCGTTCTGGGTGAGCGGCGACAACCTCTGGAAGGGCGCCGCGCTCAATGCCGTCCAGAATGCCGAGTTGATGATCCGCGAAGGCCTCCTGCAACCCAAAGACCTCCGCGCCTGAGTTCAGCCCTCACCCTGGCGGCGCGCTTCCGACGATCCCGGCGCGCCCCGTTTTTGGCGACGCGGGCAATCGCGACGACAAACCCGTGCGTATCCACGAATAAATCCTTGTCAGCCGCCTACACCGCCCACTTATCTCTTAACTTTGGTTCGGACGCTTAGCTCAGTTGGTTAGAGCACCTCGCTTACACCGAGGGTGTCGGGGGTTCAAGTCCCTCAGCGTCCACCAGATAATTTTCTCTCCCCCCACCACTCGCAATGCGACACACGATCTCGGTCCTCGTTGAGAACAAGTTCGGCGTTCTAGCCCGCGTGTCCGGCATGTTTTCCGGTCGCGGCTTTAACATCGACTCGCTCAACGTCGCGCCCACCCACGACGCCTCGCTGTCGAGGATCACCGCGGTGCTCATGGGCGACGACGCCGCGCTGGATCTCTGCATCAAGCAGCTGCGCAAGCTGGTCAATGTCGTCGAGGTCATCGATTTCACCGAGGGTCAAGCCGTCGTTCGCGAACTCGTCCTCATCAAGGTGAAGGCCGATTCCCGTACTCGCTCTGAGATCATGCAGATCAGCGACATCTTCCGTACCAAGATCGTCAATGTGGCCCAAGATTCGGTGATCATCGAAATGACCGGCGACGATGGCAAGGTCAGCGCCTTCCTTAAGCTGGTCGAGCCGTTCGGGATCCTTGAACTGGCCCGCACCGGCGTGTTGGCCCAGATGCGTTAAAGCGACCGTCCTTTTAGCAAAACCCTCATCCCTTTCCCACACTATGCCCGCTAAAGTATACACCGACAAAGACGCCGATCTCGGCCTCTTCAAAGACAAGACCATCGCTGTGCTCGGCTACGGCTCCCAAGGCCACGCGCACGCCCTCAACCTGAAGGACTCCGGCGTCAAGGTCATCATCGGCCTTTACGAGGGTTCCAAGTCCAAGCCCGTCGCTGAAAAGCACGGCTTCAAGGTCGTCTCGACCGCCGAGGCCGTCCAGCAGGCCGACATCATCCTGGTCGGTCTTCCCGACATGAAGCAGGCTGACGTTTACACCACCGACATCGCCCCCAACCTGAAGAAGGGCAAGACCCTCGTCTTCTCCCACGGGCTAGCCATCCACTTCGGCCTGATCCAGGTCCCCGCCGACATCGATGTCATCTTGGTCGCCCCCAAGGGCCCCGGCCACATGGTCCGCCGTCTTTACGTTGAAGGCAAAGGTATGCCCGCTCTCATCGGTGTGTTCCAGGACAAGTCCAAGAAGGCCAAGAAGAACGCCCTCGCCTGGTCCAAGGGCATCGGTTCGACCCGTGCCGGCGTGCTCGAGACCACCTTCAAGGAAGAGACCGAGACCGATCTGTTCGGCGAACAGGCCGTGCTGTGCGGCGGCGCCTCGGCTCTCGTTCAGGCTGGTTTTGAAACCCTCGTAGAGGCTGGCTACCAGCCCGAGATGGCCTACTTCGAGTGCTTGCACGAGCTGAAGCTCATCTGCGACCTCATGTACGAAAAGGGCATCTCCGGGATGCGCTTCTCCATCTCCGAGACCGCCAAATACGGCGATATCACCCGTGGTCCCCGCGTGATCAACGCGAACACCAAGAAGGAAATGAAGAAGATCCTCACCGAGATTCAAAATGGTAAGTTCGTTAAGCAGTGGGTTGCTGAATACAAGGGTGGCCTCAAGAACTACAACGCACTCCTCAAGGCCGGCGAAAAGCACCAGATCGAGAAGACTGGTGAGCGCCTCCGCAATTTGATGCCTTGGATGCCCAAGCGTGACATCAGCGGCGTTGCTGGTTCCTACGCTTCGTAATCGTTCCCCAGTCAGGACTCCGAAGGCCGAGGGCACATGGTGTCCCCGGCCTTTTTTCTGGGTTCTTGCCCGCGGGCGGTAATTCACCCTCTTCAAATCTCAGCGTCCCCGATTTCGTGAAATCATCTTTGCTTCGTCTCGCCACCCGCAAAAGCCCCCTTGCAATCGCCCAATCCGAGCAGGTCGCCGCTCACCTGCGCATGACCTTGGGCGTCGAGGTCGAGTTGTTGAGGATTGTCACCACCGGCGACCAACGCACCGAGTGGTCCCTGGAAAAACAAGGCGGCAAAGGGCTGTTTACCAAGGAGCTTGAAGACGCCCTTCTGCGCGGTCAGGCCGATCTCGCGGTGCATAGCTGCAAGGATTTGCCGGGAGACATGCCCTTGGGCCTTGCGGTTGCCGGCTACATGCCGCGCGAGGACCCGCGGGACATGTTGGTGCTGCGCGCCGGCGTCGACTCACCCAAACTGATTGCCACGAGCAGCCCGCGCCGCCGCCTCCAGTTGGCGATGCTCTTTCCCGACGCCACCTTCACTGAGATCCGCGGTAACGTGGACACGCGCCTGCGGAAAATCGCCCAGGACGCGGTCGCCGATGGGACCGTGCTCGCTACCGCGGGTCTTCGCCGTCTGGGGATTGGCGGCTGGGCCGGGGCAGAGTTCCACTCCCTTGCCTGCGAGCACATGGTGCCCGCCGTGGGGCAGGCGGCCATCGCGATCCAAACTCGTACCGCCGACGCTGGCCGTTTCACCGCAGTGCTTGATCACCGCACGTCCCGCGCCGTCACCCTGGAGCGGGCCTTTCAGGCAGCCTTGGGCGGGGGGTGCCAAACGGCTTTCGCGGCCCATGTCAGCGCCGACACCCTCTGGTTTTACCACCACGAAATCGGCCAGCGCAGCCGCCCGCTCAGCGACCCCGAAATCGATGCACCGGTTGAAACCGCGCATGCGATTCTCAATGATTTTGGTTTTCAGATTTAGTCTCCCAGCGTGCGTTTGCGCCCGCGCCCGCCCACCTGCGTGAGTGCCGAATGCCACCCTAGCGCCAGCCCGCCTTTCGCGTGCGAGTTCGGCCTAACTTCCAGTGAATTCACGGTAACTTTTTTCCATGTCCTCTTCATCCCTTGGTTTTGTTCATCTAGTCGGCGCCGGTCCCGGCGATCTCGGTCTGGTCACCTTCCGTGCGAAGGAGCTGATCGCCCAAGCGGACGTCTTGGTTTACGACTATCTCGCGCATCCGGAGTTGGTGAAGTGGTGCCGGTCCGAGTGCGAGGTGGTTTACGTGGGTAAAAAAGCCGGTTGCCACACCGTTCCCCAAGAGGAAATCGAGGCGCTGCTCATTCGCCAAGCGCAGGCCGGCAAGATCGTGGTGCGGCTGAAGGGCGGCGACCCGTATATCTTCGGGAGGGGAGGGGAGGAGGCTCGTGCCCTCGCCAAGGCGGCGATCCCTTTCGCAGTCGTGCCGGGGGTCACCGCAGCCATCGCTGCCGGTGCCTACGCCGGGATACCTCTCACCTACCGGAATCTGAGCACCGCGCTCGTCTTACTCACCGGGCATGAGGACCCCGCGAAAACCGAAACCCAGGTGGATTGGCGCAGTTACGGCGCGTTGAAGAACACCACGTTTGCGATCTACATGGGCATGGGCCGGCTCGAGTTTATCCTGGCCGAGTTGCAGGCCGGCGGACTATCCGCCGACACCCCGGCCGCGGTGGTCCAATGGGCCTCGCTGGGACGCCAGCGCAGCGTGACGGGCACGGTTGCCAATCTGGCCGGCCTGGTGGCCCAATCCGGTCTTGCCGCCCCAGCAATCATTTTTATCGGCGAAGTCGTGCGCGATCACGAGTCGATCGACTGGTTCGAGCACCTCCCGCTGTTTGGGCGCCGGGTGGCCATCACCCGCACCCGCGACCAGAACAGCGAGCTGCGCGACAAACTTGAAACCCTCGGCGCCGAGGTGCTGGAGCTGCCGCTCATTCAAATCAGCAAGGACGTCGATCGCTTGGGCTTCGTGGAAATCCTCACCGAACTCGGCGGCTATGACTGGATCGTTTTCACCAGCGCCAACGGAGTACGCTTCTTCTTTGAGGACTTCCTGAAGGGCTTCCCCGACATCCGCGCGCTCGGCATGTTGCGCTTTGCCTGCGTGGGCAAGGCCACCGCCCTGGAAATCGAGCGTTATCATATCAAGGTGGAGTGCATGCCCGACACCGCGACCGGCGCGTCCCTGGCCGACGCCCTCATCGCCACCGAAAGCCTCGATAGCGCCAAGGTGATCGTGGTGACTGGCAACTTGAATCGCGACGTCCTTGTGCGGAAACTGGAGGCGGCGGGGGCGATTGTAGACAGTTTAATCCTCTACAAAACCGAGAAAACCGACCTAACCCGCGACCCCGTCGCTGAAGAGTTCCGCGAAAAAGGGGTGGATGCGATTCTCTTTGCGAGTTCGTCGGCGGTGCAGTCCTTCAGCGAGCAATCGGCCTCGTTGGCCCTATCGCCCGGCGCGAAGCTGCCCCTTATTGGCAGCATCGGGCCGCAAACCACCGAGACGATGCGGAAGGTCGGCATGGCGCTTGGCTTTGAGGCCAAGAAGCCCAGTTTGGATGCGCTGATCGAGGGGCTGATTAAAAGCCTGAATAAAGTCGAACCCCGGCGTTGAGCCTTCAGGCCAATTCGAAGTCGACCACCACCGGTAGGTGATCGGAGAAGTAAATGCGGGGAATCAGGCTTTGGCGGTGGACGGCTTCGGGAGGCAGAAAAACAAAATCCAGCGTGCGGCTGGGCAAGGGCGAGGGAAAGGTGTTTCCCTCCCGCGGATGCAGCGAGTAATCGCCATAATCGTGCAGGTGACTGAGCAACGTGGCCGTAGCATCGGAGGCATGCTGGGTGTTGTTCAGGTCGCCGCAGACCACGGGCGACACCGCCCAGTGGTGGCGCCGGTCGCGCTGCTTGTTGTGCAGGTAGGCGAGAAACCGGTCCAGTTGCCGGATGCGCAGCAGGCGAGAGCCATAGTGCAGGTGCATATTGGCCACCGGTATCCGGCGGCCGTGCAGATCGATCTCCGCATAAAGAAAACCCTTCTCGCCCACTTTGCTGCGACCAAAGGCGATGTTTTCCCACTCCGTGATCGGGTGCCGGGAAAGAAAGGCATTGCCGTAACAAAGGTTGAGCAGGCCGCTGCGGCGATTGTTGATGCCGAACACCGCGTGCTCAAAACCGCCAAACTCACGCAGGAGTTCGAGTTGGTCGAAGTTGCCTGCCCAGCGGGAGTTTTCGTCGATTTCCTGGAGTGCCACTACGTCCGGATTGAGTTCGGCGAGCAGGTTGGCGATCTTGATCAAGGTGGCCCGAATACGGCGGCGGGATGTCATGCCTTGAATCGGTGCCAGGCCTCGGCCGTGCGCGATATTGTAGGTGATGATCCGAACCCGGGGCATAAGTTTAATGTGTTTCGCGAGGGGCTTAGCGGCAACGTGAAAGCCGTGGAAGAAGGAGTTGACAGATGCGAACGCGCTCGTGATTTTCTTCCACTCTTCACGGCGGCCTTAGCTCAGTTGGTTAGAGCACTAGATTGTGATTCTAGGGGTCGCGGGTTCGAATCCCGTAGGCCGCCCCATCGTTTTAAGCCCTAAC
>JBILBW010000124.1:0-7578 GCA_044353465.1 Rariglobus sp.
CTACCCCTTGATGACCTTCACTGTTTTTGTCGGCTTGGCGGCCAGTTGGTCCTATTATGCGGTGTCTTACCGCTTCGTCGAAGAGTCGCGCCGGGGCCGGATTCGTAGTTGAGCTGTGGCTTATTGCGCGGACCGCGTATAGCCTGAAAATTGCCTAAAAATTACCCCCTTTTTACATGGCCAATTACCCTCATTCTGATCGTGCCAGCGATGGTCCCGGTTTCATTTCAGTGACGTTGGGCGCTGTCTTAGGCGTAGCTTTAGGCGTGGTATTGGCCGCAGTCTACTTGGCTTTGAAGCCGGTCACCCAGTCGACTACTCCACCGGAGTTTGCTGCTAACTCCGAGGTTTATTTCGTGCCTGGGGCGGTTAACAGCGCCAAGGCCCGCCAGTGGTCGCGCAAGAATCAACTGCTGTCGGAGGGCGGGCCGGCCGATATCCTGTTCTGCGAGGAGGAACTCAACGCCTGGGCGGCCAGCGCCATCGCCAAAACCCCGCCCGGCCTCATTTCATTGGTTACCCCGGAATCGCTCAATTTTCGCATCACTGGCGGGGTTTTGCAGATCGGCTTGTTGGGTAACGTGCATGTTTTTGACCTCAGCCTGCCCCTGGTGATTCAGATGAGGGGAAAGTTTACGCCGGGTTCGGCCGGCTTTGTGTTCGCCGCCGAGGAGCTCTACATCGGGTCGTTGCCCCTGCATTCGGTGCCGGGTTTGCCGCAGTGGGTTCTGCTCCGCGTACTGGCGGCCCAGCAGGTGCCAGAGGGGCTTTCGGCGATGTGGCGGAAGCTCAGGTTGGTTGCGGTTGAGGACAACGCCTTGCACATCATAGTCCCGTGAGTATCCGCGGGCTGAGTTTAGGCCTTCTGTGCCTGCTGGTCGCCGGGGGAGCGACTGCGGCCACGGAGGAGGACGAGTCTTCCTTTTTGCCGCCGCTAAGTGCACCGAGAGCAAGCCTGTTTTATACCGGAAAGGGTCAGTTTGAGGTCATCGTTAAGGACGCGGTCGATGCCCGTCGAGCTCTGGCGGTCGGCCGCTCGGTCTGGGCTGCCCTGGACGTTCCGTTGGGATTGCCCGCGGACGGCTTTAACACCCCGGTGAGCGTTCGCTTGGTGCCCCCTGCAGAATGGACTGCGGCGAGCGATTTCACCGTGGAGGTGGTGCCCCCCGGCTTGGTCACCGTGAGGGTGCGGTCGTCGGCCGCGGGCGAGCCCAATGCGTTGAGACGGGCCATGGTCAACGGCCTGATTTTGCGGCATGCGGTTGGCTGGCATGGAGTTTCGGCACGCCTCACCGTGCCGTTGTGGTTAGAGCAAGCTGGCGCCGCCTTAAGCCGCGGGCTCGAGCGACCAGCGGTGATGGATATGTTTCGGCAGGAATCGGCGCGGGTGTCCGTGCCGCCCTCGTTGGCCTCGCTGTTGCGGGGGGAAAGCGGTGAGGGAGAGTTACGTGAACGGGAACAGGCCGCGCTCTGGCTGTTTTTACAACTGCAAGTCGAGTCGGGCGATAGCGACCGCTGGCGGCGCTGGCTCAGTGGTTTGATTTCCGGGGCCAACGCGCTTGATACGCTGCCGCGGGTTTACGCGGGTCTCTGGGCGGATGCCACCGCGCTGGAGCTGTGGTGGCAGACCAGCTTCTATCACCAGGCGTGCAACCGGACGCTGATGACGATGACGGCGGCCGAATCGCGGCGGTGGTTGGCCGACCGCAGCCGATGGCTGGCGTGGCGGCACGGCAAGGAGGAGGTGGTGGCGCTGGCGGAATTGTCCCGCCTGAGCCGCCAAGCTTGGCTCCGCGACGAGTTGGGCAAACGCAGCCAGCAGACCCGCTTAACCTTGCCGGTAATCCATCCGTTTTACAGCAACGCCTTGTTGTCACTGGGGCGGCTTTACGAGGCGGCGCTCAAGGGCAAAGCGTCGGCCGCAAAAGCGGCTTTGGCCCAATTCGAACGCGATTTAAGCGACGGGCGGGAACTGGAAGACACCGTAAGTGCGATTCTCGACACCGCCCCGCGTGGTTAACCCGGCGACGGGGCTGGATCGTTGTGATCAGCTTGCCGCCACCTCTGGCTACAATTTAGCCATCAAACTGGGCAAATCGACGTTGTTGGTGATCAGGTTCTTGATGATCGGAATCTTGTCGGTGTCCTGAGGCTGGGTTTTCACCGTCATGCGATTGATCCTCGAGGTGACCGTGTAGCTTTCGCCCTTGGCGGCAATCACCGGGATATCGGTTTGGGCCAACAGTTCGACCAGCTTGGGGTTGGGATGGATATTGTTGGTCAAAATGAGTCCTGCAATGGTGCTGCTTCCGGCAAGTCGGGCACTGGAGATGGCTGCGAGGATAATGTCATCGCGATCTCCGGGGGTGATGATGAGGGTGCCAGGGGTGAGGTAGTCCACGATGCCCTTGGCGGTCATGGCGCCGATGATCACGCGGAGCACACGTTGTTTGGCGCCCCCCTTGCGACCGTTGAGCCAATGGCCGTCGATTTCCTCGGCTATTTGGGTGAGGTTGGGTGCGCAGAGGGTTTTTTCGATGGGAAGCAGGCCGAGTAGGGGCACGCCGAGGCGTTTGAGACCGATGCCGGCGTATTCCCGCACGTAGTCGATTTTGTCGGGTTCGATTTTGTTGAGGATGGCACCGACCACTTCGACCCCGGCCTTGTCAAAGAGCGCCTTGTTCAGGGCGATCTCATCAATGGGCCGACCGATTCCCCCGGGGCTGACCATGATGACCGGCGATTTGAGCAACTTGGCGACGCTGGCATTCGAAAGGTCAAAGACCGAACCGACCCCGGCGTGGCCGGTGCCCTCGATCAGGGTAAAATCCTTTTCCCAAGAAACCCGGTCGAAGGCCCGGCAAATTTGGTTTTTTAACTCGGGGAGCAGTTCGTTGGGGTTTTTGAGGTAGCGGCGGGTGAAGGTCGGATCGATGGTCACCGGGCTCATACTCTTGATCGGCACCTTCACGTTAAAGAACGTGTCGAACAAGAAGGAGTCCTCGTCCACTTGAGCGCCTTGGACACTGACAAAGCGCTGACCGACCGGTTTGATAAAGCCGACCCGAGGGAAGATCGTCTGAAGCGCGGCGTAGAGACCAAGGCAGGTGGTCGTCTTGCCGTCGTTCATGCGCGTGGCGGCCACAAACACCCGCTTGATATCCCGATTGGTCGGGCCGGGAAGAAGCGGCAGGCCGGGCTGCAGGAACGGGTTTTGGTTGGCGGAACCGGTGGTGGTCATGCGCTAGGGGAGGGGTGAGGGGGAGCAGCGAAGCGGCGGGGGTGGGGCGGTTCAAGCGGAGCCGAAGAGCAAGCGGCGATCAATCGCTTGGCAGCCGACAATTGCGGCGGCACCGAACACGTCGTGGGCGCTGGCTCCGCGGCTGATCTCGGCGGCCGGCTTGGTCAGGCCGGTGAGAATCTGACCGTAGGCGTTGGCCCCGCCCAGGTTTTGCATGAGTTTGAAAGCGATGTTGCCCGAGTTCAGGTCGGGGAACACGAGCACATTGGCTTTGCCCGCTACCGAGCTGGTCACCCCTTTGATGTCGGCGATGGTTGCGTCGAGGGCGGCGTCGACTTGGAGCTCGCCATCGATTTCCATTTCGAGGAAGGCGCCGCGGGCTTTGGCGCGGGCCAGTTCGGTGGCTTGGCGTACCTTGATGAGCGCGGGGTGGTTGGAGGCGCTCTTGGAGGCGTAGCTGAGCATGGCAACGCGGGGGATTTCCCCCGTGAGGTGGCGGGCGATCATCGCCGTAGAGATGGCGATGTCGCAGAGCTGCTCGGCGGTGGGCTCAGGGATGACGCCGCAATCGGCGAGAAACAGCGCGCCGTCGCTCCCCACCTTTTTCTCGTCGAAATCGAGCACGATCAGCGAGGAGGCGGTTTGGACGTGCTCGAAGCGCGGCACGATCTGGAAAATGGGGCGCAGTCCGCTGGCCGCGCTCATGGTGGCTCCCGAAATGAGGGCGTCGGCTTGGCCGGTGACCAGCATCATCGTGGCAAAGTAACTGGTGTTTTTGAGCGCCTCACGGGCCTCGGTGCTGCGCACGCCCTTGAGGCGGCGAATTTGCTCCAGGTGGGTGGCCAAACCGTCGAACTCTTCGCTGCGTTCGGGCTCGATGATGCGTATGCCCTGGAGGTTGACGTCGAGTTTGGCGGCAGCGGCTTTGATCAGTGCCCGGTCACCGAGAAGAATGGGCGCTCCCATGCGGCGGGTGACCCACTGGCGCGCGGCTTGGAGGATGCGCGGGTCGCTGCCCTCGGGAAAAACGATACGCTTGGGATGACGTTGAAGCCGCTCAATGAGCTTGGGGATGATGGGCATAGGGGATGGGGGAAATTGTCGGGGCCAACTAGCAGCGTCAATGCCAGTTGAGGGTAATGAACTTGCTAAGCCGGCGGGCCGCGCCGAAAAACGGCCCGCGTGTCCAAAAACCTCAAACACATCGGCATCGTGGCCTCGGCGACGCTCGTCTCTAGGGTGCTCGGTTTGGGCCGCGACATGCTCACCACCACCGTCTTTGGGGTCGGGGCGCTCAACTCCGCTTTCGTTTCCGCCTTCACCCTGCCCAATTTGTTTCGCCGCCTGCTTGGCGAGGGGGCGCTGACCGCCGCCTTGGTGCCCACGCTTCACGAGGAGATGGAGAAAAGCCAGCGCGAGGGCGCGTTCGCCCTGGTCAGCCAGGTGTCCTCCTGGCTGCTGGTGGTCAGCACCAGCGTGGTGGTGCTGGCGATGGCGGCACTGGGGCAAGCGGGGCGTCTGGCCGAGGTGGCGGCCGGTTGGGGCGTGGCGGCGGATACCACCTGGCGTTGGCTGCAAGGGGCCGACCTCGCCGTCGTTTTGTTTCCTTATATGATTTTCGTGTGTCTGGCGGCGGCGTTCAGCGCCACCTTGCAGACCTTGAACCGGTTTCTGGAGCCGGCGCTGTCCCCGATTTGGCTCAACCTGTCGATGATCAGCCTGCTTGGCGGCGCGGCCTACTTGGGCTGGTCTGAGGATCAGCCGGGGGCGATGCGGTGGTTGTGCGCCGGGGTGTTGCTCGGCGGTTTTTTGCAGATGGCGGTGCCGGCTGTGGCGTTGATGCGCGAGGGCTGGCGGCCGCGCTTCGACTTGGGGGCGAGTGCGCCGTTTAAGGCGATCGTTCGACTGATGGTTCCGACCTTGTTCGGTTCGGCGATTTACCTGGTGAACATGGCGGTTTCCCGGCTGATCGGGCTGTCGCTCAACGACGCGGCGGCCTCGGTTTTGAATCTCGCCACCCGCCTAATGGAGCTGCCCATCGGGGTGTTTGCGGTGGCGGTGTCCACCGTCGTTTTTCCGCTCATTTCCAAATACGCCGCCCAGGGTGATTCCACCAATCTGGCGGCCGCCTACCGCAAAGGCATGCGGCTGATCTTGGTGATCAACATGCCGGCGGCCGTGGGTATGGTGGTGTTGGCCGAGCCGATCATCCGGCTGCTGTTTCAGCGCGGGGCGTTCGATGCCGAGGCCACCCGCTTGATGGTGCCGGTGTTGGTGGTTTTCGCCCTCGGCCTACCGGTTTTTTCTTTTGTTAATCTTCAGCTGCGTGCTTTTTACGCGCAAAAAGATACGGCCTCCCCGGTGCGGGCCGCCGCGCTGAGTTTCGTGGTTAACCTCGCGCTCAGTCTGCTCCTGATGGCCCCGTTTTCCATCGTGGGTTTGGCGATCGCCAGTAACGTCGCGGTGCTGGTCCAAGCCTGCTACCTGCAAGTCAAGTTGGCGCGCAAACACCCCGGTCTGGCCTTTCACCACCTCGCGCTGGACGTCGCCAAGGTGCTGGTTGCCAGCCTGCTGATGGGCGCGGTGGTGGCGGGCGGGTGGTGGGGCTGGCAGCGGGAGGTCGCCCCGGGGCGGTTGGCCGATGCCGCGGCTTTGGTCGTGCTGATCGGCGCCGGCATCGCGGTCTACGCGGGCGGGGTCTGGGCCCTCCGGATCGAGGGCCGCGACGACTTGGCGGCGATGGTTCGCCGGCGGCTGGGCCGGGGCTGATTCCGGGCTGGCGGCGGCGGGGGGCCGGGGGCTCCGGGCCAACCCGGCGGTGGGGCGCCAAAAAATAAAGCGCCAATTCGGCCCCGCGCATTTGCACTCGGCCGGCTGTTAACTATCGCTTCCCCCCCATCCATTCGAACCCGCCCGCTTTTACCTTAAAAATGCCTACCTTATTTGACCCGCTCCAGGCTGGCGCCTTTTCCCTGCCGAATCGCATCGTGATGGCTCCGGTTACCCGCTGCCGGGCCGGCGCGGGCCGGGTGCCGAACGCGTTGATGGCCGAGTACTATCGGCAGCGCGCCTCGGCCGGGCTCATGTTGAGCGAGGCCACCGCAGTGGATCCGATGGGCGTGGGCTATCCGGACACGCCGGGGATCTGGTCGGCCGAGCAGGTCGCTGGCTGGAAACTCGTCACTGCCGCCGTCCATGCCGCTGGCGGCACGATTTTGCTGCAACTCTGGCACGTCGGGCGCATTTCCCATCCGTTTTATCTCAATGGCGCCACCCCGGTCGCCCCGAGCGCCCTCGCCGCGCCCGGTCACGTCAGTCTGCTGCGTCCGCTGCAACCCCACCCGGTGCCGCGGGCGCTGGAGCTGGCGGAGATCCCCGGGATTGTCGCCGCTTACCGGCGCGGGGCCCAGCTCGCCCAGGAGGCCGGCTTCGACGGCGTGGAGCTTCACGGGGCCAACGGCTACCTGCTCGACCAGTTCCTCGACTCCTCCACCAACGTGCGCACCGACGCGTACGGCGGCTCGATTGCCAACCGCGCCCGGTTGCTGCTGGAGGTCACCGATGCGGCCATCGGGGTGTGGGGAGCGAACCGGGTGGGCGTGCACCTGTCGCCGCGCGGCGACATGCATGCGATGGGCGACGCGACGCCGGCGGAAACCTTTGGTTATGTGGCCCGGGAGCTGGGGGCGCGGGGCATCGCGTTTTTGTTTGCTCGCGAGGGGCTGACCGAGCCCCGCCTGGGCCCGGCGTTGAAACGGGCGTTCGGCGGGGTGTTTATTGCCAATCAGGGCTTCACCGTCGAAAGCGCCCAGCAGGAAATCGCCGCCGGCAACGCCGATGCGGTCGCTTGGGGCCAGCTGTTTATCGCCAACCCGGATCTGCCCGCCCGCCTGCGACGCGGCGCGCCGCTCAATACCCCGGACGGGGCCACCTTTTATGGCGCTCCCGGCCCCGACTCCGCCAAGGGCTACACCGACTATCCCGCGCTGGCCTGACCCGGCGCGGCTTTCCCGTTTTTTAATCCTCTGCTACTTTCAGTCACTCCAACCAAAACACCATGAACCAAATCACCACCAGCCAACTGCTCGAAGCCCTGAAATGGCGTTACGCCACCAAGAAATTTGACCCCGCCCAGAAGATCCCCGCCGCCACCTGGGAGGCGCTCGAGGAATCGCTGGTGCTCACCCCGTCCTCCTTCGGCGCCCAGCCTTGGAAGTTCCTCGTGGTGGACACGCCCGCCTTGCGCGCGAAACTGGTGCCCGCGTCCTGGGGCCAGACCCAGGTCGTCGATGCCTCCCACCTGGTGGTCTTCGCCTTCAAGCAGAACCTCGATGAGG
>JBILBW010000051.1:0-18617 GCA_044353465.1 Rariglobus sp.
CGTGAGCGTGCCGCCGGCTGAGTCGACTTGAGTTGGGGTAGTCGAAAATCCACCCAAACGTGAGGCGCGGCCCGAAAACACCGGATTCAAATCAAGCGTATCGCTCGCACCGGACACGTCGATGACTGCGCCGGGCGCGGCCGCAATGTTGCCCGTGAGACTGACGGTGCCGCCGGCCAACACCTTGCCGAGGCGCAGGCCGCGCCCGCTGCTGTCGGGTTGGCGCACGGTCACACCCGAGGCGTCGATGCGGGCAGTGGAGTCCACGACGAGCGTGGCCTGCGGCTCAAATTCATGCGTTGAGGGGATGAGCGTATTGGAGTTGCTCCCGGCCTTCAGCGTGATGGCCCCACCGCGGGCCACCAGACTGCCTTGAAGGATAACGGTGTCACCGGTGAGCGAAATTTTCGCCGCAGGATCGGTCGTGATCGAAGCGCCCGCCTCAACGATAAGGTCGCCGCGCACCGCCAGGTCGCCCCGAATCGGATGCAGATTAAAGGCATCGCGACTGCCCAGTGCCGTCAGGCTCAAGCTGGTGGCGCTGCGCTGGCCGACGTCGAGTAAACTCACGCCAAAGCCGAGGCGCTCGGTTGCGTTAGCATCGGCCTGCACGAAGTAGGACGAAGCCCGGGGCGCGATCACCGTGCCTGCGCTCACCCGCACCGCCGAAGTGTATTGATCCAGGGCAGCATCAGCCACGTCACCGATTCCGCGCAGGTCAAACGAGGTAAACCCGCCCGTTTGGAAGAATTCAGGGTCCAGCACCGTGGCGTTGGCCGCCGCCGTGCCTCCGCCAATGTGCAACGCCGGTGCCATCAGCACCAACGACCCGCCCTTGGCACCGGAAAAACCCTTCAGCGTTGCGCCTAGATTGAGGTTACCTCCGAGAACCGTGGGTTCGGTCGCATCGCGGCCCGAGAACAGGCTCAGCGTGCCGCCATTGCCATAGGCCAAACGTGCACCCGACGAGGCGTACACCCCGCCCGAAACATCGAGCGTGGAGCCGCTCTCCAAATCCAAGCCAAACGCCGTCAGCGTAACCGTGCCGCCTTTGGTCACCAGCGGATCTTCGGCGCTGCCGACCGCATCGTTTTGGATTAAACCGGCCGCACTCACCGTCACCCCGGAGGCCACGTGTAACAGACCGCGATTCTCGCCCAACACGGGTGCGGTGTTCAACAAGTCCGAGGTGTTACTCTCGTCGAGGGAAACCCCGTTGGCGGTGAGCGCGATCTTGCCGCCCGGCGCCGACAGGTCGGCCAGCACACTCACGTTTTTACCGGTTAAGGTAAGCTGTCCGCCTGCGGGCAGCGCCAGACCGCCATCGGCAGCGACCACCACATTGCCATCGCGGTTGTCGACCGTGATGCGGCCAAAACCGGACTTGCTCACCAGCTCCGGTGAAAGCACCACGCTGGACGTGCGCTCGGCGCCGATATCGGCAGGCAATCCGGTGGCATCGAGAGAAAACGCCGAAGGCGCGCCTGCGCCCGCAGCCTTCGTAAAGGTCAACGCGGGGGGCTTCGGTGTCTGGGCAAGAAAGCCATTGGTGGCCTCCGTATTGGCCACTTGGTTTTGGAAACTCAGCGAGAGCCCGCCCGACTGGGCCGGAGTGGTCCGCTGGCGCAGGCCACTGACAGATTTGCCCGTCAATGTGCCATCCAGCGCGACCGAGGCGGCCTGGATATTGAGCGTACCGGCATCGCCGCCCTGAATATAGCCAGGCTCGAAGCGCTCGGTAAAAAGCCGGCTGCGGCTTTGACGCGAGGTGGCCGCCGCCTCACCCCATTTAGCCGTATTGGTGACGGGGGTGAACACGCCGTTGTAGATGCCTTCGTAAACGAGGTCCGGTGTTGCCTGCGCAATGTCCACGTATCGGCCCTGATAAATCACCTTGGTCGTTTCAACCTTGGCCCCGGCATAGTCGATGTAACCGCCCGAGACGTCGATCGACGCGCCAGAGCGCACCACTACGGAGTCGCCCGCTTTGAAGTTAACCGTGCCGCCGCCCGTGGTGAGCTGGCCCACGGTGCGCTTGATGTTGTTCACATATTTAGAGACATCGGCGAGCGGCGTACCCACCCAATTCACGCCGTTAAAGGTGCCCGTCTGCAGCACATCGAAGCGGATGGTCTCGCCCTTGAGGCTGCCAAGTCGCTGCAGCGGCGAATCGGCCAGCTCGTCACCCTTGAGCGAGGCTTCGATGATGTTGTCGGCCACCGAAGCGGTCACACCAGTTGAACCGGCGACGTTGATGGATGCGCCGGAGTCCAAATAGATCTGGCCCTCGGGATACACGAACACGGCTTTGGCCTGGGCAGAACCCAACCCGATATGGGTCCAGCGGCCTGCATCGAAATTCACGGCAGCAGACGGAGCCAAAACCGAGGCGTCGGACTCCATATGAAGGGCGAGACCCCGCAGGTTGAGCTGTGAGCCGAGCGCGAGCGCGGTGCCCAAAGCCTTTTCGCTGCTACTGGTCTCGGGCAGAATCGAAATCCGGCTGCCCGCGCCCAAGGTCACCAACCCCGTAGATTTGGCGAAGAAGTCGGGTAACGCGGCATAATCACCGACCGGCACCGCGTCGTACTGGGCGAGCAGGTCGATACGGCCGTTGCGCGACACCGAGGTCGTCGAAGCGATCAGACCGGATTGATTAATGGTTTTGCCGACCACGGTCACGGCACCCCGGGGCGCGTCGATTTGGCCGGTGTTGCGAACGGTGCCGGCATAATCGCCCACCGATCCGACGCTCGGCAGCAAACCGCGCAGCGAGGCATCGGCGCTGGCCTCCAAACCAACCTGTAACCCGGCGGCGATGATCGTCTGGCCATCGGGCGTGGAGATCGAACCGGCGTGGGTGACATTGGGCCCGATGAGGGCGACGCGGCCACCGGATTTGTCGGCACTGGTGGGCGAGTTGAGGATCGCGCCCGCCTCGACGAGCACATCGCCGTAGCGGCCGTTGGCGGCCAGCGGTGGGGGCGGGGTGAAGGCGTTGGTCTGGGCACCTTTGGGCGCGGTCAAACCGGAAAACAGGAATTGTCCGTCGGGATTGTTGGTTACACCGCGGGCGACCAGGCTGGTGTTAAGCGGCAACGAGGAGGCGACCAGCGTGCGCGTATTGACCTGCGCGGTGCCGCTAAAAATCACGCCGTTGGGGTTGATCACATAAACCTGACCAGGCGCCTCGATGGAGCCGAGGATGCGGGTCGGGTTGGCCGACGGGTCGACGATCTGGTTAAACGCGATCCAGTCGCCGCCGCCCTGATTAAAACGCAGCTTGGTTTCGCGGCCGATGTTGAAGTTCTGCCAGGTGAGCATCGCCTTGGCGTCATTCTGTTCGACGGTGACGGTGGTGAGCCCGCCGGCCACCTGTTGAGTGGGCAACTGGGCACCCGTCCACAACGCCGAGCCGACGGTGGCGCCGGGGGCGACCAAGAGACCACCGGCACCAAGACCGTTGGGTACCGAGGAGGCGGCAGCCTGGGCGGCGGCACGGGCTGCGGATTGCAAAGCCTGCATGGACTGGCGCTGCTCCAGGGTCTTTGCGGCTTGAGTACGCGCCTGTGCGGCCATTAAGCCCGCTAGGGAACCTGCGCTGGTCGTAGTCGAAGTTCCGCTTGGAGTACCCGCCGCCCCACCCTGATGGTATAACGCCCGTGCTACGGCGGCCCTCTCAGCAGTCGTAACCGCATAGGCCGACAAGGGCGCATAAAACACCGCTGCCGCAGTAAGCGAGTTGAGTACAAAACGAGCAGTCGACGGCGTAGGTAACGAGCGGGACATGGCGATAACAGTTAAAACGGACGGCTAGATCGAGGGAGGACGGACGGAAGACGGAGGACGCCGGGGCGGATTACGGGTTGGCGGACGCGGTGGTTTCCACGGGAGCGACGGCGGCCGTCTTGATACGCATGGCGCGGATCCGATCACCGTAGTCCTGCACCTGGTTTTCCAATTTCACCCGCGTGGTGCCGATGAATGGCTCGCGAGCGATGATGGCCAGGCCGAGCCCGAACTTGGCGTAGCGGTTGAGGATCTCATTGCTCAACTCGTACAAGGCGATGTTTCGGCCGATCTGGTCTTCGCCTTGGGTTTCCAACTGCGCGACCCGGGAGGTCAGCGCGTTGCGCTCGGTCTCGGTTTTGCGGGCATAGTCAACGACCTTGGCGAGGGAGGCGCGGGTCTTTTCAAGCTCGGCGCGGGTGGCGCTGAGATCCGCAGCATGGGCGGCGGCGACAGCTTTTTGCCCCGCGATGGTTTTGTCGTTATCGAGGCGATCGGCGACGAGCTGCTTTTGTAGTTTGACCAGCTCGGTTTCGACTGCGGTTTTTTCGTTGGCGAGGGCGTCACGAGCGGCTTGCGCCGTCGAGAGGTCGTTCTGGGCGGTGCGCAGTTGCAGGGTGGTCGCGCGAAGCGTCTCGCGTAGGCGGGCCTCGGGAGAGGCGGCTTCCTGGGCGCTGAGGCTGCCCACCGTGGCGAAAAGCCCAGCGAGCAGGGTGATGGAGATAAAACGAGTCATGGGATTAGAAGCGGGCGTTGATATCGAATTGAACCGTGTCGTTCTTGTAGGTCGGACCGGAGACTTCATCGGCGCTCATGAGCCGAGCACCGAGCCAGACCCGCGTGGACAGCGAGTAATTACCTCCGAGCGTGAAGCCCTTGACGTTGGTGCCGCCGCCGCCGAAGTCGGAGTCAGCAAACCCATCCACCACCGCGTCGGTCTGCACGTAGCGGTAGCCAAGGTTTACGTTCCAATCCCCGCGTTTTTCTAGAGTAGCGTGGCCAACCTGAACAGCCGTGAAAAACCCAAGATCGCCCGAGGTGTTTAAATTATTATCCGGGCGTTCGATTTGGTAACCCACATTTTGCACCACCTCACCTATCAGCGAGATCTGGATCGGGTCATAGTGATTGTAATCAAGTCGACCGGTCAGCGCGACCTCGCGGAAAGGTGTAGCCAGGCCGTAATACTGGGACGAGCCTGTAATAGGCACGGGGATTTTACGGATTTCTTTGTAGGTATTGCCCTTTTGCGCAAAAAGCGGCCGTGTCGCATCGGTGTCACCCGGATCGTCGGTAGTACCGTCGGTCGGGCTGGATAACTCGCCCTCAACATTTTGGAAGTGGTAATAGGCCACACCTAACTTCGCCTCGAAGTCCTTGTTGATTTTCCAGTTGGTGCCGGTTTGCAGGGCGTAGAGCCACTTGTCGGTGCTTTTGAATTTTTCCGACCTGTTGGCCGCGAAGTTTAAATCGGTGTTGAACACCGGAAAAAGGCCGGTGGTGAAAAAGGGCCGGAAAGCCTCGCCAACTGGGCGCTGGGCTTCCAAGACCATACCGTCAAAGGCGAGATCGTTGGCCCAGATCATCGAAGTGGCGAAGAACGGGTTGTTGAACCGGCCGCCGGTCGCCTTGAGCTGGGCGTGTTCAACCTGAGTCTCGTAGCGCAGATAACCACGATCCAACCACAGGTTGTACTTGCTGAAATTACCGGTGCCGCCGCCAAGCGACTGGTTTTGCGAGACCGGCGAATTGCTGTCGCCGGTGGCGATTCGAATACCCGAGGAGAAACCCTCTTCCAAGTTAACCTCGGCGCCCAAACGGGCGCGGATGCGTACCCGCTCACGTGGCTGATCAACGTTGTAAGCAGGAATTGAAGGGTTAGCCGGTGGAACGAGCAAACCGTTGCTGTTGTTGATCGCGTTATAGTTTACATTGGTGATGATCGCGTTGCCCGAGGGAAACGACTGCTTTTCGTAGCGTAAACGGAAGTCGCCGTTGAACTTCCAACGGGTCGCCCACTCGGGCAGCGCCTGCGGGTCGGCCCAGCGTTCGTCGACGGCCTGGCTCATCACTTGGGCGCGGACTTCCTCGACCATCTGGCGGCGCACGTGCGGCGGGATGTAGGTCACGCGCACCGTGCCGGGAGCGCCCGCCGGAGCCGACGCGGCGAGTTCGCTGGCGGCCGGGGCGGGTTTGGGCGCGGCAGCGGCGGCGAGGGCGGCGCTGGCCTGCGCGGCCTCGGCCTCGGCTTGGGCGATCAACTTCGCGGCGGCCTCGGCGGGCAACAGCTTCTGCTCCACCATCAGGCGGATCAGGTTAATCGTCACGTTGGCCGTGGGCGCCGTCGGGATGCCCGGGATCGGGGTCGGCTGAGCCTCAGCGGTCTGGCCGTGCAAGGCGGCTGTTGCCGCCAGCGTGCAGCAGACGGCGGCCAAGGAAGCTACCGAACGGCGGCGTTTGTTTTTAAGAGATGCGGACATGGTTCGTTGAAAAAATTGAGAGAGTGAAAATCAGTTAGCGCGGCGCAGGGTGGTGCTCATCCAGATGGGCTGGGGCATGTCGCTCGGCGGGGGCTGGATTTGCAGGCCCACCAGCACGTCGGCTTTGATCGCCGCTTCCACCTCGGCTTCGAGGGTGGCTTTGCGCAGCGCTACCCGGGTAATACGGCCGCCCGCATCAAACCACAGCCCCAACTCCACACGCCCGTCGGCGAATCGGGTGCGCGGGTCGGCGCTGAGTGCATCGCTGATGCGCTTTTTGACCGTGCCCGAATAACCGGCCCAGCGCGTGCCACCGCCAGAGGCCGCCAAACGCGTGCCCGTCCCGCCGCCGCCACCCGGTCCAGTGCCCAGGCCAAAGCCGTCCGCGCCGCCATCGCCTTTGATGCCGGTGCCCAGCGGGCCGTCGTTGCTCGGCGCGGCTGCAGGGGCGGGCGTGGGCTCTTCGGCGGTCTCGGCGACCATCTGCTGGGCGATTTCCGGCGGCGGGGTCGTCTCCGGTGGCTTCGGGCGCGGAGGAGGCGGCGGCGGGGGAGGTGGCGGCGGCACCGTGATGTTCACCACCTGCGGCGCGGGCGCACGGCGTTTGCCGCCGTCGCTTTTGCCGGCGACGAGATAAACCAAACCGCCGACGAGCACGCAGCCGCCCGCCACCATCAGCCCGCGTTGCAGCGGGGAGGTGGAGCTTTTGCGTTTCTTTGAGACAGTCGCCATTGCGATTATTTAGGCGGCTGGGTGGCCAGACCGATTTGGGTGACGCCGACACGCCCGAGCACATCGAGCACGTCCATGATACCCTGGTATTGGGTGCCACGGTCACCACGCACGACCACAGGGAAATCTGGGCTCTTGGTCTTGTGCGCGTTCAGGTTTTGTTCGAGCTGCTCCAGCGTCACCGGCACGGTATCGAGGAAGATTTTACCCTCGTTATTCACCGTTATGGCTTTGCTCTTGGGTCCGCCGAGCGCGGGCGCGGCACCGCCCCGGGGCAGGTCGACCTTCACGCCCTGCACGCCCGCCGTCGTCATGATGATGAAGATCAGCAGGAGAACCAGGTACAGGTCCACCATCGGGGTGACGTTGATGTCGTCGTAGGACTTGCTGTCGTCGGCCTTCATCGCGCGGCGTTCTCCTGCTTGGTTTCGGCTACGGCTTTCCCGTTGGTCTCAGGGTAGAACTCGGCCATCTTGGTGATGAACTCGTCGATGAAGATCTGCATGTCGGAGACAGCGTCTTTGATGCGGCTATTAAGGAAGCTGTAGAGGAACAGAGCCGGAATCGCCACCAGCAGGCCGAACACCGTGGCGAGAAGCGCCGAGGCGATACCGGGGGCGATCGAGTTGACCTCGACCTGGCCGGTTTTCGCGATGACCGCGAAGGTGATCATCACGCCCACCACCGTGCCCATCAGACCGACATAAGGCCCGCCGGCGATGCCGATCGTGAGCGACACGAGACCCGAGTTGAGGCGGTGCACTTCGCGGGTGAGGCCGGCGTCGAGGCTGGCCTTGATCGCGGTGATCGACCGCCCCGACAAGCCGTTGAACCCGCGCTTGCTGATAATGCGCTGGTGGATCTCCTCCGAGCCGATGTGGTAAATGTGGTAAAGCGGGCTCTCCTGCATGAGCTCCTGCAACTCCTCGTCGGCCACGGTGCCGCCCAGGCTCTTCACGTTGGCCGCATCGCCGTGGTCGATCACGGTCAGGTCGGAGGAAACCGTTTTCCAGCGGCGCAGGAACTCGGCGGTGCCTTTTTCGGTGCGCTTGAGGTAGGCGAATTTCTTCCACGCCACCACCCAGCCGACCACCATCATGATGCAGCAGCAGGCCACCGCAATCCAGCCGTCGAACATCATGTTTTTGGCGATGTCACCAAACAGCATCACGTGCTCGAGCATTTCACTGTGGCCGCCACCGCCGGCCGCTTCCTCAGCCCCGTAGACGAACACCTTTTGGCTTTCGGGCGAACCCGACTCGGTCACCGCGGCGAGTTTAACCCAACCGATGCTGCGGGCCGTATTGGAAATCTGCAGCTCGTCGATTTCGCCCACCAAGCCGTTGCCGCCGGTAGGATCGGCACCTAGCAGCGCTCCATCGGTGAGCGAGGGCACCGGGCGATCCAGTTTCGCGTAAATGGCGCCATCCACAAACAGCGTGGTCACACCATCGGCGGAAACGACCGCGAGGTGCTTCCACGCGCCCAGCGCCAGCGGCGCTCCTGCCGCACTGCGAGCGGAGGCGGCGCCGTCATGGACTTCGAAGTACGGCACGCCCTTGGCCAAGCCGATTTCGAAACCGTTGTCACGGTCGCCCCATGAATAAATCACCGCGCGGGCCGCTTCGGCGGTCGGCTTGATCCAGGCGCTCCAGGTGTAGGCCTCGCCGTTGGCGCGCTTGAGCGATTCGGATACCGGGATACGCACCGGGCCGGTGCCGATCAGGCGGTAGCCGGGTCCGATGAGCGAGCCGACCACCGGGGTTCCGGCGTTGGCAGCGTTGTTGACGTTTCGGGTGGCGTCGAAGGGCGCGCCGGTCTCGCCGAAGTGGTAAACCAGCCGCGTGGCCTCGTCGTAGGTGGCCTTCGCATCGGCGACCTTCGGAGCCGCAGCTTTACCATAATAGAGCCAGAAGCTCACCTTGGCACCGGACTTGAGACCGGGGACTTTGACCCACACAAACGCCTCGTTGAGCAACGAGTCGTAGCGCTCGATGTGGTGGGCAAGCACCGTTTTTTCGTCGGCGGCGACGAAGCGGATGTCGGCGCCGGATTCCGCGGCCTGGGCAAACTGGAAGTTGCCATCGTGCAGGCGCACCAGCACGGGGCGGGCGTCGCTGGTGTCGGCACCGGCCGGAGCGGTGGCGGCGAGCGCGGTCGCGTCCACCGTGAGTTCGCGGCGCAGGGACCAGTCGTCGTTCCACCAGGCGTGCGCGGGGCTGACGGCGGCCAGCAAGAGCGCAGCACCGAGAAGGAGACGGCGTGTGAAGGTGAAGGAGGTCGATTTCATGTCGTTGGAAAAGTTTTTAAAAATTGAAAAAGGGACGGGAGGAAGTTGGTGCTCAGTAGCTGGCGCCGAGGGAGAAATTAACCCGCAGGTCGCCGGCCGTCGTCTGCCCCTCGTCGAGCAGCGGCCAACCGGCGTCGAGCGAACCGGTGAAATGGTCTTTCAGTTTCAGACGGGTGCCGAAGCCCGCGCCGATGAGGTTAAAGCGCGCGGTTTGCGCCGGCAGCGGCTGCTGGATGACCAGCTGGCTGGCATCGACAAACCCATGCACGCGCCAGTCGCCCAACCGCGTCGCCTTGAGCAGCGGCAACAGCGGAGGCGAACGCAGCTCGATGGTGCCCGCGACCGCGTCGTCGCCCGCCACCTCGGACTCAAAATAACCTCGCACCGTGTCGAGACCGCCACCGCTGAACTGCTCGGAGTCGATCAGCGGTTGCCCCGCCACCTGGGCCTGACCGCGCAGGTACAAATCGAAGCCGAAAGGAAGTTGTTGGGTGCGGGCGAGCTCACCGCGCAGGTAGGCAAAACTGCCAGAGGCGCCGAAGCGCCGCGTGCCGAAATCGGTGTCGTCGCTGCCCTGCCCGCGCAGGCTGAGCGTGGGCGTGAGCGTAAGCTCGGTCGAACCGGTGGCCGTGAGCCAGGTGGCCGCGTAGTTAAAACTCACCGCGTAATACTCCACCGGCGCACGCGAAACCGAGGAGCCGGTGACCAGTTCCTGATCGAGCTGCTTATGATCCAGCCCGGCCGCCAGCGTATGGTAAAAACTCTCGTCGCCGGGCAGGGCAAAAATGGCGCGGGTGCCGAGGGTCGTGCCACGACCGGCGACGGCGCTGCCGCCCAGCGTCGAGACGTCGCTCTCCTGTTTGGTGGCGAGCAGTTGCAGCGTGAGGTTTTCCACCCCCGCCGGACGAAACAGGTAGTAGCCGGACAAGACCTTGGAGTCGGCGGGCTGCTCCGGGGCGGTTTGGTAGCTAAAACCGAGCGTATGGCCGCGCTGCCAAAGGTTGCCGTAGCTGGCACCCGCGTTGAGCCGCAGCGACGAGGTGTTGGCGCTGTTGCGGTTGTTGAGCTCGACGTTGGCCGCGAGTGGCGGTTTAGCCTCCTCGACCTTGAGGTCCACTTCGAGGGTGCCGGGCTCGGCACCGGCCTTGATTTCAGGGGTGATCTGGCGGTCCTGGACCTGGTTGAGTCGGGCGAGGTCGCGGGAAATGTGGTTAAAGTTAAGCGGCTGCCCTTCGGCTAGCGACGGCACGTCCTTCTTGAGTTGGGCGGGCGAGGAGTAGCGTGAGCCACGCACGCGGGTTTGCGCGATCACACCCTCGGTAACGGTGATGGCGATGACGCCGTTGGCGGCGTCCTGCGCGGGCACCTGCACGAAGGTGGCCTGATAACCCTTGGCACGGTAAAGCGCCTCGATGGCAACACGCGCCCGCTCGACATCGTCGGCGGTGCGCTCGGGCCCGAGAAACGGATACACCGCTTCCTCGACCTCCTCGGACTTCAGCGAATGCACGCCCTCGACCCGGAATTCCTGAATGAGGAAACGGGGAGTGGCGGTGCCGGCTGCTGGAGTGGCGGACTCGGTGGCGCGCAAACCAAGCCCGAGTAAAGCCAGGAAACCGGCGCAGGCAGTGGCCCGGCACAGGCAGGAAACGGAAAAATGAAACGGCACGCGAAAGGGTTCTTCGGATGAACAAAGAAGCCCCCCGCCCAAGAGGGCGGGAGGCTTGTCGACTCATTAACCTTTAATAACTATGGTTTTAGGCTAAATCCCCGACGGCTTAGGCGCGCGCCTGACGGCGGCGGTAAGCGGCGAGGCCGAGGACGGCAGCACCGGCGAGGGCAGCATAGGTCGAGGGCTCAGGAACAGCGGAAGCCGGTGATCCGGAAGCGAGGTAGCTCAGGCCGGAGGCGTCGAGGTAGACCTTACCCAGCAGATTGGCGCCGGAGGCGTACAGGAACTCAGTGCCATCGACTGCCAGCCCGCTCGGGGTGACACCGGTCGGGATCACAGCGTAGAAGTCCAATGCGGAGCCAGCGCCAGAGGCGACGATCTGATTGGTTGGGCCGAAACGAACCGAATTAGCGGTGGTCAAACGGGCCTGCATGGAGTTGCTGTTGCTGCTAGCCAAAACCACAGAAACGGTGCTGTTGCCAGTGGTGGTAGCCGCATTGTAACCAGTAGCGATCGACGTGATGTTAGTCACATTGCCACCCTGAATGGAGTCAGTATCGGCGGCAATCGGAGCCGATCCCGTCTCGATGGTCGTGAAGATCGTCTTGCGATTAATGCCATCGATCGCGGCAGTGGAACCGGTCGTACCGATTAAGGACCACTTAACGAGACCGGAGGTACGCCAGTTGGTGGTGGGCTCGGTGCCGTTTCCGTAAGTGGCATCCAAGTCAGCGATGATGCCGCTGTTGAAGCTGATCGTGCCTCCATTGTTGTTGTCGAACTGTTGGAACGAACCGAGATTGACCATCAAGTTCTGGCCGGCACCGGTGCCGGAACTAGCGAAAAAACCGAGCATGATGTCACCGTTGGTGAACGTATCAGTGGTGGTCGCGGCGAAAGCAGCCGACGCCGTAACGCCAGTCGTGAGTAACAAGGTCTTAAGTAAATTTTTCATTTTATTAAATGGGGAGACGGTGGAAACCCACCGTCTCCTGAATCAGGATTAGGACGTGCAGCCGTAGCTTATTGAGCGATGGGGGAACCCTCGAATTCGCGGGAAACCTTCATATCAGCGAGCTTGACGCCGGAGGCGGCAGGAACGTTGAGGATGATGTTATCCTTGAGGGCATCAGCGAAGGTCTTGGGCAAGCCGCTGAGGGTCGGCTTATAAGCCAAGTAAGCGAAGGACCAGAGGGAGTACTTGCCTTCCTTGATGGCAGTGAAGTCCCAGGTGGTGGCCTGAGTGGTGGAGTTGTAAGCCACGCCGAGGGAGGCACCGTTGTAAGACAAGACGTAGCTGGTGTCGGTAGCCGTCGTGGTGTTGATGTTTTTGAGCAGGGTGGCTGCGTCGCCAACACCGACATAACCCACCAGCGCGAAGGGCGTGCTGTCTGCGAGATTGCCGGAACCATCGGTATCGGAAACCGGCTTGCTGAGATCACCAACGAGGGTGCCACCGCTGGTGTAACCGTTGTTACCGGCAGCGAAGCCGTTGACCGTATCTTCAGCAGTAAAGTCTACGCCAGTGATGTTGCTGCCCGAAATAACGGGGGTGTATTGAACGGCATCGGACGCTGAGCCATAACCAGCCTCAGCAAACGTAACCAAACGGGTGCCGGAGAGGGGATTACGACCCAAGGCGTAAACTTTGGTGAACGGAGCAACATCGGGTGTACCGCTCAACAGCGAGACAGGGGCGCCACCGGAAAGGAGGGCACGAGCCATCTGGTTCGTGATGTTAGTGATGCTTTCATAAGCGGTTTTGTCGGGGTGGGAGGCACCCACGCGGCCCTTGACCCAAACGAAGGGAATCACGCCGACTTTGAACTCGGTCAGGCTGTTGGCAGTGTAGATGGTGGCGCCCTGGGTGTTGTCAGCCAGTGAGATCTGGGGGATAGCAGCTTCGTAGATCGCAGTGTTCGAGGTCGTGGTGGAGGTACCGCTGACAGTGGCGGTCCCGGTGACGTAGGAGGCCTTGATGAAGTTCTGGTTCAGGCTCTCGGAGACGTCACGAACACCCTCGACCGAACCGGTCCAGGAGGTTTGGATCACGACGGGCTGGCCGGAGAAGGTACCGATGTAGGTAGCGTATTGGGCGCTGGACTCTGTGCTGCCGGTGTAAGCGGAATCCGAGACAGTAATGATGTTCTTGATCGAGGTGATCGTGGCGGAGCGGAACGCGGTGGAACCGGTGACGCGGATGGTGGTTTGGGCAAAAGCGGCATCGGCCGCGAGGAGCGCGAGCACAGCGGCGGCGCAGGACTTGAGGTGTTTCATGTGGATTTTCTGAGGATGGCGTAGGCGATTGGTGAACCCCTCGTGGCAACGAGAAGAATTACCATTAAACCACCCTCAGGTTACGCTTTGGCGTCAGGTTTGTCCCAAACCCGTTACGTTCCGGTGACAAACCCACCCCACCGCTTTATTTTTTGCCCTTTGGGCCGACACGCGTGACGCAGACCCGCAACTCTTCGGCGGGCAAAACGACTCCGTCGTCTCGCTACGCCTCGGAGCGATCCCAGTCCGCCGGGACGTAGCGGGATGGCGCAGCCATTTCGTAATCCGTTTTCCGCCGCCGCCCCGCGCACTCGCGCCCCGCTCCACTCGCGCCCCCAAGCCGGATCGAAACGACTCCGTCGTCTCGCTACGCCTCGGAGCGATCCCAGTACACCGGGACGTAGCGGGATGGCGCAGCCATTTCGTAATCCGTAAATCAGGCTACGCGCACTCCCGTTGCGAAACGCAGCCAGACCGCGGCGCTTGCGCCCCGCTCCACTCGCCTGCCCCAAGCCGGATCGAAACGACTTCGTCGTCTCGCTAAGCCTCGGAGCGATCCCAGTCCGCCGGGACGTAGCGGGATGGCGCAGCCATTTCGTAATCCGTAGATCAGGCTACGCGCACTCGCGTTGCGAAACGCAGCCAGACCGCGGCGCTCCGTGCGTTCACTCGCTCCCCCAAGCCGGATCGAAACGACTCCGTCGTCTCGCTACGCCTCGGAGTGCGCCTCGGAGAGCCGCTCAACTCGACATAGCGCGTTGCCGCGCTACCCATAAAAAAGCCCCGCTTCGGCGTTAGCGCCGAAACGGGGCGGGGGCGCCGCCCTTAGGCTGCCGCCAGGCGGGCAAAGCGCGCCAGCACGCGTTCGCGGCCCAGCACGCGAAACAGGCCAGTCAGGCTCGGGCCGACGTTGGTGCCGCTCACCGCCAGGCGCGCCACCGACTGGTAGTCGCCAAATCCCAGCCCCTTGGCCGCCGCCAGCGCCTTGATCGCTTCCTCGATCACCGTGTCGCTCGAGAAATCCGCCGTCACCAGCAGTTCGGTTAACTCGGCCAGACGCAGCTTGGGCTCGCCCTTGCCCATGACCTTGTCGCGCACCTTGGCGTCGATCGCGAAATCCTCGGTGAAAAAATACGCAGTGTAGGCGGGCAACTCCTCCAGGGATTTGATCTTCGGCTGGCTGAGCAGCAGCACCTCGCGCAGGTAGGCCGGCTCGGCCGCCAGCGCCGCCGCCGTCACCGGGGTGGCCTGCTTTTCAAAATACACCCGCGCCCGGTCCACGAAGTCGTCGGCGGGCAGCTCCAGCAGGTAGGCCATGTTCATGTGCGCGAGTTTTTTGTCGTCAAAGCGCGCGTTGCTCTGGTTGATCCCGGGAAAATCAAACAGGCGGATGATCTCGGCGATGGGCATCTTTTCGCGGTCGTCCTTGGGCGACCAGCCGAGCAGCGAGAGGAAGTTGACCAGCGCCTCGGGCAGATAGCCGCGCTTTTGGTACTCCTCGATCAGCGCGCCCTGGTCGCGCTTCGACATCTTGCCCGGCCCGTTTTGCTTCAAAATCAGCGGGATGTGGGCAAAGGCGGGCACCGGCGCGCCGAAGGCTTTGAACAACTCGACGTGTTTGCTGGTGTTGGAGAGGTGGTCCTCGCCGCGGATCACGTGGGTGATCTGCATGGCGATGTCGTCGACCACGTTGACGAAGTGGAACACGGGATTGCCGTCGGAGCGGAAGATCACGAAGTCCTCGTCCTCGACGCGCTCGACGCGGCCGCGGATCTGGTCGTCGATCACGGTGGGCGCGGTGGCGACCTTGGTGACGGTTTTCTTGCGGTGGTCGTCAAACACCTCGGAGCGCTCGCCGAGCAGCTTGAACCAGATGGCGCCGTCCTTTTCGTAAGTGCGACCGGCGGCGGTGAGTTTGGCCAGGTAGTCCTTATAAATGTCGCCGCGCTCGCTCTGGCGGTAAGGGCCAAAGGCCCCGCCGACCTTGGGGCCCTCGTCCCAGGTCATACCCAGCCAGGTGAGGCTGTCGTAGATGACGTTGAGGAACTCCTCGCTGTTGCGGGCCTGGTCGGTGTCCTCGATGCGGAGGATAAAGGTGCCGCCGGTGTGGCGGGCGTAGAGCCAGTTGAACAGCGCGGTGCGGGCGCTGCCGATGTGGAAAAAGCCGGTCGGACTGGGGGCAAAACGAACGCGAACGTTGGACATGGTAATTTTAAAAGAGGGCGCGGGAAGAGACGCGAAAAGCAGCAGCAAGAAGCAACCCACCCGTGGCTGTCAAAGCCTGCGCGCGGGCGGGCAACGCTCCAAGCGGGGGCGATATAGCGGTGTTCCCCGATGTAGCGGGAGGGCGGAGCCATTTCGAGATCCGTTTCCGCCGCCAGCCTTCGCCCGCGCGCCCGCGCGCCCGCCCTTCCTTCGCCCTAAGCGCCACGCCCCCAGATCGAAACGACTTCGTCGTCCCGCTACGCCTCGGAGCACTCCTTCTCATTCTCCTTTTCCGGGACGTAGCGGGATGGCGCAGCCATTTCGTAACCAGCCACGGTTTTCCGGCTCTATTTCTTGCGCCGTAAACCTGGACGAATCCCTTCCCGAAGCGACTCCGTTGTCCCGCTACTCCCCTCGCCCCCCGTGTAATCAACGTCGCCCCCGTCCCATGTATCTCCGCACACCCCAACTGCACGCCCGGCTGCCACGACTGGCCGCCGAGAACTACCAAGGCTTCGCCTGCATTCACTGGACCATGGGGATGCAAGACCGCGCCAGCGGCTGGCTCACACCCGGTCATCACGCCGCGCTGCGCGAACTGCTGCTCCACACCTGCCAGCGCTATCAACTCGCCTGCCCCATCTATTGCCTGATGCCCGATCACGCCCATTTCCTCTGGGTAGGCCTGCACGCAACAAGCGACCAAAGCCTCGCGACCTCTTGGTTTCGCCGGCACTGGAACGCGTTGCTCGCACCCACCCGCCGGCTCCACTGTCAGGCCTACGATCACGTTTTACGCGCACCGGAACGCTCAACGGAGGCCTTCGCGAGCATCGCTGCTTACATTCAGCACAATCCCGTACGTGCAGGACTGGTATCAGCTTGGGGTGATTGGCCCTACCTCGGGGCGATTTACCCCGGGGTGTATCCCTTCGACCCCCGCCACGACGACTTTTGGGGGAGGTTTTGGCGTGAGCAGCTCCGCAGCGAGTGATCCGCGTAACCCAGATGGGGGAGTCGCAACCTCACTCCTCACCACCCCACCGGATCGAAACGACTCCGTCGTCCCGCTGCGCCTCGGAGTTCTCCCGACATTCCGAGACGTAGCGGGAGGGCGCAGCCATTTCGTAATCCGTTTCCCCCTCCGCACTCGCCCCGCGCCCGCCCGCCCGCCGCCCTCCGCAGTCGCCACACACGCCTCCATCAACCTCCGAATCGAAACGACTCCGTCGTCCCGCTACGCCTCGGAGCGTCCCTCCCCCACTCCCGCCCTCGCTACCGCGGTAAACCACCGAGAGCGCCTACAGCATGTTCGCTGTCTCCCTCGGCTCGCGGGGCGCTTTTTCTTCGGGCAAGCGGGCGATCATACATTCGGTGGTCAGGGCCAGTCCGGCGATCGAGGCCGCGTTTTGCAGCGCGATCCGCGTCACCTTGCAGGGATCGAGCACCCCCATTGCCACCAGGTCCCCGTAAACGTTGGTCAGGGCATTGAAGCCAAAATTGCCGCTTCCTTCGACCACCCGGTTGAGTACCACCGAGGGATCAGCCCCGGCATTGGCCACGATTTGCCGCAACGGGTCTTCCAGCGCCCGGAGGACAATCTTGATGCCGGCATCCTGATCGGGGTTATCCCCGCGCAATTCACTCAACTGGCTGCGGGCCCGCAACAAGGCCACCCCGCCACCCGGCAAAACCCCTTCCTCCACCGCCGCGCGGGTTGCATGCAGGGCGTCCTCCACCCGGGCCTTTTTCTCCTTCATCGCCGTCTCCGTGGCCGCTCCCACCCGCACCACCGCCACCCCGCCGGCCAGTTTGGCCAGACGCTCCTGCAACTTCTCCCGATCATAGGTGGAGGTGGTCTCGTCGATTTGCCGGCGCAACTGGTGGACGCGCGCCTGGAGTTCAGCGGGCTTGCCCTCGCCCTGGATGAGCGTGGTGCTGTCGCGGGCCACCCGCACGCGGCGGGCCCGGCCGAGGTCGGCCAAGGTCACGTTCTCCAGTTTGACCCCGAGGTCTTCCGACAAACACCGCCCGCCGGTGAGGATGGCAATGTCCTCCAGCATGGCCTTGCGGCGCTCGCCAAAGCCGGGGGCCTTGACCGCACAGGTGTTGAGGGTGCCGCGGATCTTGTTCACCACCAAGGTGGCCAGCGCCTCACTCTCCACCTCCTCGGCAACGATCAGCAGCGGCTTGCCGCTCTTGGCCACCAGCTGCAACAGCGGCAGTAAATCCTGCAGATTGGTGATCCGCTTTTCGTGAATGAGAATGTAGGCGTCCTCCAAAACCACCTCCATGCCCTCGGCATCGGTAACGATGTAGGCCGATAGGTAACCCTTGTCGAATTGCATGCCCTCGACCACGTCCAGAGTGGTCTCGATCGATTTGGCCTCCTCGATCGTAATCGTGCCGTCCTTGCCCACTTTCTCGAAGGCGGTGGCGATGACTTCGCCGATCTCCCGGTCGGAGTTGGCGGAAAGGGCGGCCACCTGGGCGATTTCGGTGCGTCCGGCGCACGGCTTGGCGAGTTTCTTCAACTCACCGACGACCGCCGCGACCGCCTGATCGATGCCCCGTTTGAGATCCATCGGGTTGAGCCCGGCCACCACATAACGCATGCCCTCCACCACGATTCCCTGAGCCAGCACGGTGGCGGTGGAGGTGCCGTCGCCGGCAATATCCGAGGTCTTGGTGGCCACCTCGCGGACAATTTGCGCCCCCATGTTTTCAAACGGGTCAGGTAACTCGATCTCCTTGGCCACAATCACCCCGGAATTGATGATGGCGGGCGGGCCGTAGGCGCGTTCGAGGACAACGGTGCGGGCCCGCGGGCCGAGGGTGACCCGGACCGCCTGGGCCAAAGTGTTAATCCCAGCCAAAAGCTTGGCGTGGGCGTCTTGCCGGAAAATCAGTTGTTTCGCAGACATGGGGAAGAGGGGGTTGGGCCAACCGTGACGGAGCGAGTGCCAAGCTATTTCGCAATGCGCCCCTTCGCCAGTGGGCACAGGTAATTCTCCGGCCACTTAAGCCCTAGCCAGATAACTCCGCCGCGCACCGGCTCAACACGCCTGCGGCCGGGTCAACCTTGGTTTCGGGATAGACCCCATGTCACCGATGACTGGTCTCAAGCATATTGGGCTAGCCGGTATTCCGCCCTCCTAGCCCCCAAAGACAA
>JBILBW010000162.1:0-5248 GCA_044353465.1 Rariglobus sp.
GCCACCCGCCCCCTCGTCCTCAATAAACCCAGCGAGAGTGATATCCGCGACTACGCCTATCACCTTTATGAGCAGAGCAATCGAATACCCGGCCATGACCTTGAGAACTGGCTTGAAGCCAAGGCCTGCTTGGAAACCAACATTCCCTCCCACGCCTCGCACCATCGGCTGCATTACCATATCACCGGCCATGAGTACGAAAGCCTAGAGCATGAAATCCATCCCGAGGACGGACATCGGGCGGCGGCTTAACGTAAGCCACCCGCTCGCGCAGGGTCTGTCTCCCTAAAAAAGCCTCAGCCCGAAGGGCCTCCAATGAAGGCCCGGGCCACGCAAGACCCAATCTGAATTAGTTTATCTAAAAGGAGTTAATGATCAAGGGAACGGCGAGAACCGAAGCCGTTAAAACCCCAAAAACGGCCCTCAGTCTGACTCCATTTGATTGCGGGCTGCAGCGCTTGGGCCGCTGCAGCCAGAATCGGCGGCCGCACGCGGTCGGTCGCCCCCTCAGCCTTGGGTTGTCGGCTCCGGGGCTGCCCCCTTGTCGACGGTTGCCGGCTTCTTGGCCCCGCTCCCGACCAGCGCAGCCAACTGGTCCTGGATCGCCAGGAAAAACTCGGGATTCAACTCCCCGGCCGGCACCGCGTAGATCAGCTTGGTCTTGGCGTGTTCATACAGGTTGCGGGTGCCGTCCGCAGCCCGGCCCTTCGGCCTCAGCAGTTTTTTGCGCTCCAGCATCAGCGCCAAAAACTGCACCAGGCGTTCGTTTTCCGGGGCGATTTCGATCACCGGATCGGCCAGGGTCACAAACAGGTTTTCGGCCGTTAGCTTGAGTTCGCGCTCTGGGTTTTCGCCGGCCTTGCGCGGCTTGAACCCATGCACCCAACTGCAGGCCACCGTCCCCGCCACCGAGAACCCGTCGCGCGCCGCCGCCGCCACATCGTAGCGCACCACCTCCTCGGTCGCCTCGCTGCGCAGCAAAAAACTGATCACGCGCTCGCCGTCGCCAAAGGGCTTCCCGGTGACAAAACAGGAGTTGGCGAGGGGCTGCAGGTTCAAATCCATAGGGTTTCTTGTTTACTTTGCCGGAGGGGGGAGGCTAGCAAATTGCGCTATTGCACGCATGAACGGTCGTATCATCGCCATCGGCGACATCCATGGGTGTCACCACGAGTTTGCCGATTTAATCGGAGAGCTCGCGTTGACCCCGAACGACCGGCTGATCCTGGTCGGCGATTTGGTCAACCGCGGCCCCGATAGTTGCAAGGTCATCGACCTGGCGCGCCAACACCGTGCCATCGCCCTGCTGGGCAACCACGAGCTGCGCCTGCTCGACTACCGCAAAAACAAAACCCCGCTCGATGCCATCAGCCGGGAAACCGACGCCGACACGTTTGTGAAACTGCGCCCGTCGGACTGGGAGTTCCTCGCGGCCATGCCGCTCACCCACTTCGAGCCCGAGCTCAACACCGTGTTTGTGCACGGCGGCTTCTTGCCCGATCAACCGTGGCGGCAGCAACCCGCCGAGGTGGTTACGCGCATCCAGTCGATCAACGCCCAGGGTCGCCCGTGCAAACGAGCCGACGAACCCACGGCCCCTGCCTGGGCCGATCTGTGGACAGGCCCGCCCTTTGTCGTCTACGGGCACACCCCGCGCCCCGAGGTGTATAAACGCAAGTGGTCGGTGGGCATCGACACCGCCTGCGTGATGGGCGGCCAGCTCACCGCCTACCTTCTTCCCGAAAAACGGTTCGTGCAGGTCAAGGCCCGCCGGCGCTACTTTCCCTAAAACCACCATGCCTCAACCCACGCCCCTTGCCGGTGTCCTCCTGCTCGTCGTCGACCTGCAACCCGCTTTCCTCAAAGGCATCCACCAGACCGAGACGGTGCAGAAACGCTGCGCCTTCGCGATCGAGGCAGCCGCCGGGCTGGGCATTTCGGTCGCCTTCACCGAGCAACTGCCACGCAAGCTTGGCGGCACCGCGGCCGAACTGCTCGCCCTCGCCCCGGGCGCCCCAGTCCACGCCAAAAGCACCTTCTCGGCGTTCGGCGACGACGGCATCGCCGAAACCCTCCAAAACCTCGAACTCGACCACCTGATTATTTGCGGCATCGAGACCCCGATCTGCGTTTACCAGACCGCGCTGGGCGCGATTAACGCCAACCTGCAGGTCACCGTGCTCAGCGATGCGATCGGCGCACGCCGTACCGAGGACGCCGCCTTCTGCCTGAGCGCCCTGGTGCGCGCCGGCGTCCACCTGCTGCCGGCGGAAAGCGTCTTTTACGCCCTGCTCCACGACGCCACCCACCCCTTTTTCAAGGGCTACACCCAGCTGGTTAAAAAATACAGCTGAGTCCGACGCTGGGGTGGAGTTGAGGCTGCAACCGGCTCGAACCGACTTCGTCGCCCCGCTAAGACTCGGCGCGCTCGCGAAAGCCCCCTAAGTCCGAGGCGATTTCGCTCCGCGCACGGAAAGACTAGAAATATCCTGCCGTTGGTGTAACCCCCTCCCATGTCCGACGAACTTCCCCTGCTTTCCGTCCGCGAGCTCAAGGCCCTGGCCGATGCCTCCGGGCGGCCCTTTGCCAGCGTGCTGGTGGTCAAAAAACTCGCCACCAAGAATGCCTCCAACGGCAACCCGTTCCTCATCCTCGATCTGGGCGACCGCACCGGCTCGTTTGGCTGCACCCTGTTTAGCGATGGCGTCGTCTTCGACACGGTCAAGGCGGTCGGCGAGGGCGGCGTGCTGCGGGTGGAAGGCCGCGTCGATTATTACCAGGGCCGGCTGTCACCCAAGTTGCTCAAAGTGGTGGAACTCTCCGAAGCCGAACTGGCCGTGCCCGGCTTGCTCGACAACCTGGTCGAGGTCGCTCCCGAACCGGCCACCGAATTGTGGTCCGAGTTTCAGCACTTCATCGACGCCATCGGCCACGACGAGCTGCGCATGACGGTACGCGGTGTTTTTGAGGAAGTTGGCGAGGTGTTCAAATGGACGCCGGCGGCCGTCTCCATGCACCATGCCTACCGCCACGGTTTGCTCGAGCACACCCTGCGCATGGCGCGCGCCTGCAAAGCGCTCCTGCCCCTCTACCCCGAGGTCGATGCCGACCTCGCCATGGCCGGCATCCTCATTCACGACACCGGTAAAACCGTCGAATACGAGGGGGCACTCGCGACCCGACGCAGCCGCAAGGGCATTCTCCAGGGCCACGTGGTCCTGGGTTACCAACTGGCGCGCAAACACGGGATCAAGTCGCGGCTCGACGCCGAGCGCCTCGAACGCCTGGAGCACATCGTCCTCAGCCACCAGGGCGAACCCGAATGGGGCGCGGCGGTGTACGCGGCCACCCCGGAGGCGGTGTTCGTCTCCATGATCGACAACCTCGACGCCAAAATGGGCATGGTCCAGCGCGCGCTCCGCCAAGCCAACGCGCAAGAGGAGTTCTCCGAACGGCTGCCCGGCTTGAGCACGGTTCTGCTGACCAAGCCGCTCACCCCGAAAGCCTGAAAAGGCGCGTGCCTTCGGGTATCCGAACCCGCCTGCCAAAACTCTCAAAAATTAACCGCCCCTAAATAATCCATAACCTGATTAATAAAGTTAACTTAAAGCTATACGTTGCGGCCTTTTTTCTGGGTTAAGTTTAACCACACCAAAAAACCGGGAAAATCGAAGACGCCAAAAGCCACCGGCCGTCCAGGCGCAGCGCGAATTGTTCTGGGTCGAGTTGAACGGGCTGGGGGAAGCCGGCCACGCGCTGGTGAAGCTGGGCCGGCAGATGAACTGGGCGGTGTTCGATGAGCGGCTGGGGCAAACCTAAGACCCGAGCCACGGGGTACCGGGGGGAGAGCCCGAGGTGGAGACTCGCGCTGCATGATTTGCAGTACCGGCCTGATCTCAGTGACGAGATCGTCCTGGCCCAATGGGCGGCGAATCCCGCCTGGCAGCATTTCGCGGGATAACGTTTTTTGAGTACGAACTACCGATTCATCCCTCGAGTATGACGCGCTGGCGCAAGCGCCCCGGGGAAGCCGGGGCGGAGGCGCTACTCAAGACGACCCTTGATACGTGCCTGAAGATAAAGGTGATCACGCCCGCGCAGGTTGAGCGGGTGAACGCGGACTCCACAGAGCAGACCAACGCAGTGCGGTTCCCGACGCACGCCCGACGCTACGACCGGGCGCGCGAGCAGCCCGGTGAAAACGGCCCACAAACACGGGCTGCGTATCAAACAAAATTACGAGCGGTTGGACCGGCGTTTACTCATGGCGCAGGTCCGCTAAGCCCATGCCGCCAGAAGAAACGAACCCGGGCCTGCACCCGCAAACTCCGCAGCCTTCTGGGCCGGGTGACCCGCGAGATCAATGCCCTGCTCAGTGCCGCCGCCATGAACTTCCAGAAGCTCCTCGGCTTCTTTTTGTGCTGTTTGCTCGACGTCCTGCTTTCGTTGTTCGTCCCGGCATCCCGGGATCAGTTTTTGGCGGTGATGCATTAAAGTGTCTTTTTCAGGACCGACTCACTAGCTGATAATAGGTCCTCCACGGCCACCGCCCCAATCAGGGAGACCCGCTGTCACCCCGGCGCTCCCCTAGGCTAAACCCTCTTACGCCCCACAAAAAAAGACGGCCCCCAAGGGAGCCGTCTCGCAAGGGCAAGCAGCGGGCGATTACTGGGCGGCAGCCGCAGCCTTGACCAACTCAACGAAGCTGCGCGCTTCCAGCGCTGCCCCGCCAATCAGGCCACCGTCGATATCCTTCTGCGCCAGCAGTTCGGGGGCATTGGCCGGCTTCATGGAGCCACCGTAGAGGATGCGGACTTTCTGGGCCACGGCGTCACCGAACAGTTTCACCAGGAGGGAACGAATAAAGGCATGGACCTCCTGGGCCTGCTCGGTCGTCGCCACCTTGCCGGTGCCGATCGCCCAAACCGGCTCGTAGGCAATCACCACGCTGGTGGCGAGGTCCTTGGAAATGCCTTCCAGACCGGCCTCCAACTGGGTCTGCACGACTTTGAGGGTCTGCGCGGACTCACGCTCGCTCAGCGTCTCACCGACGCAGAGGATGGGCTTGAGCTGGTTTTTGAGGGCGGCGAGCACCTTGAGGTTAACAAAGGCATCGGTGTCACCGAAATAGGTACGGCGCTCGCTGTGGCCGATGATGACGTAGTTAACAAAGAGCGACCGGAGCATCTCAGCGGAAATTTCGCCGGTGTAGGCGCCATTCTTTTCGGGATGCAGGTTTTGCGCGCCC
>JBILBW010000032.1:0-23875 GCA_044353465.1 Rariglobus sp.
GTGACCCCGGCGACGTTGGCGAGGATGATCGCCGCGCTTGAATCGAGCGCGTTGGCCACCCCCAGTTTGAGCGTGCCGGCGTTGATCCTTGTGGTCCCGGTAAAGGTGTTGGCTCCGGCCAGCGTCACCGTGCCGCTACCGTCCTTGATGAGGTTACCCGTGCCGGTGCTGATGATGCTCCGCACCAGAATATCCCCCGCCCCACCCAGGGTCAGGTCAACGTTGGTGCCGGTAATCTCCCCAAGGTGGCTGAGCGTGAGCGTGCCGGCGTCGGAATTGATCCGGCTGGCCGCCCCGAGACTGATCAGGCCCCCAAAGGTGTTGTCGCCGGAAATGTTGCGCAGCGCCCCATCCGCACCGCCCACGCCGTTGCCCGCGAGGGTGAGCGCCTCCGCCCCCACCGTGATCCCGCCTTGAAGCTGCAGGGCCGCCCCGGCGGCCACCTCAGTGCCGCCGGCGCTTGAACCCAGCCCGGCGGCGTGCTGGAGATTGACCCCACCGGCGGAAATGGTGGTCGTCCCCGTGTAGGTGTTCGCACCGGTGAAGGTCTGCGTGCCGCTGCCGCTTTTGGTGAGCGAACCCGCCCCGCTGAGACTGCCCGCGTAACTGGCCGAACCGTTGCCGTTGCCCACCGTCAGCGCGATCGCCGCCGGCGTGCCGGCGTTGTTTTCCAGCGCGAGGTTGCCGGTACCGGCCAAACCGCCGGCGGTAAACGCGTTGCCGGACACCGTGCTGTCAAAGACCACGCTGCCACCACTCACGCTCAGCGTACTGGCTTGGACCGCGTCCGAGTTGGCCAGGGTCAGCGTGCCGGCGGCCACCGTGGTCGCTCCGGTGTAGGTGTTCGCTCCACTCAAGGTGACCGAACCGGCCCCGGTTTTATTCAAACCGGCCGCTCCGCCGAGCTTCGCGCTGACCGTGCCGGCCTGGAGATCAAAGGTGCTCGTACTGGTCAACACACCGCTCGTGCCGGCCAAAGTCCCCCCGGTCAGTTGCACGGTGGCGAGGGTTTGGTCAAAGCCCTGCACATCAAACGTGCCGCTGCTCACCGCCAAGGCTTTGGCACTGGCGATCTGGCTGGACTGCAGCAGCCTGGCCGTGCCTCCGCTCACCGTCAGGTTGCCGGCGATTGCCTGGCTGCCGGTCGTGTTCAGGTCGAGTTGGCCGGCGGCCACCGTGGTCGTGCCCGTGTAGGTGTTGGCTCCAGTGAAGGTCTGCGTGCCCGCGCCGGTTTTGATGAGCGAACCCGCACCGCTGAGACTGCCCGCGTAACTGGCCGAACCGTTGCCGTTGCCCACCGTCAGCGCGATGGCCGCCGGCGTGCCGGCGTTGTTTTCCAGCGCGAGGTTGCCGGTACCGGCAAGTCCGCCGGCGGTAAACGCGTTGCCGGCCACCGTGCTATCAAAGACCACACCGCCACCACTCACGGTCAGCGTACTGGCTTGGACCGCGTCCGAGTTAGCCAGGGTCAGCGTGCCGGCGGCAACCGTGGTCGCGCCGGTGTACGTGTTGGCTCCACTCAAGGTGACCGAACCGGCCCCGGTTTTATTCAAACCGACCGCTCCGCCGAGCTTCGCGCTGACCGTGCCGGCCTGGAGATCAAAAGCGCTCGTACTGGTCAACACGCCGCTCGTGCCGGCCAAGGTCCCCCCGGTCAGTTGCACGGCGGCGAGGGTTTGGTCAAAACCCTGCACATCAAACGTGCCGCTGCTCACCGCCAAGGCTTTGCCGCTGGCGATCTGGCTCGACTGCAGGAGCCTGGCCGTACCGCCGCTCACCGTCAGGTTGCCGGCGATTGCCTGACCGCCGGTTTTGTTCAGGTCAAGCGTACCGGCGGCCACCGTGGTCGTGCCGGTGTAGGTGTTGGCTCCGGTGAGCGTCTGCGTGCCGCTGCCGCTTTTGGTGAGCGAACCCGCCCCGCTGAGACTGCCCGCGTAACTGGCCGACCCGTTGCCGTTGCCCACCGTCAGCGCGATGGCCCCCGGCGTGCCGGCGTTGTTTTCCAGCGCGAGGTTGCCCGCACCCGCAAGCCCGCCCGCGGTAAAGGCGTTGCCGGCCACCGTGCTGTCAAAAACCACACTGCCCCCACTCAGGGTCAGCGTGCTGGCTTGGACCGCGTCCGCGTTGGCCAGGGTGAGGGTACCGGCGCTCACCGTGGTCGCGCCGGTGTGGGTGTTCGCACCCATGAGGGTGACCGTGCCGTTACCGTCTTTAACTAGGTTACCGGTACCGGTGCCGATGGTGCTCTGAATCAGGATATCGCCTGCCCCCCCCAGGGTCAGGTCAAGGTTGGTGCCGGTAATCGTGCCAGGGTGGCTGAGCGTAAACGTGCCGGCGTCGGAGTTGATCCGGCTGGCCGACCCGAGACTGATGAGGCCACCAAAGGTGTTGTTGCCGGAAATATTGCGCAGCGCCCCGTCCGCACCGCCCACACCGTTACCCACGAGGGTGAGCGCCTCCGCCCCCACCGTGATTCCGCCTTGAAGCTGCAGGGCCGCGCCGGCGGCCACCGCAGTGCCACCGGCGGTGGTACCCAGCCCGGCGGCCTGCTGGAGGTTGACCACACCGGCGGAAATGGTGGTCGTCCCGGTGTAAGTATTCGCTCCACTCAAGGTCACCGAACCGGCCCCGGTTTTATTCAAACCGACCGCTCCGCCGAGCTTGGCGCTGACCGTGCCGGCCTGGAGATCAAAGGCGCTCGTACTGGTCAACACACCGCTCGTGCCGGTTAAGGTCCCCCCGGTCAGTTGCACGGTGGCGAGGGTTTGGTCAAAGCCCTGCAAATCAAACGTGCCGCTGCTCACCGCCAGGGCTTTGCCACTGGCGATCTGGCTGGACTGTAGCAGCCTGGCCGTACCGCCGCTTACCGTCAGGTTGCCGGCCAGGGCCTGGCCGGCGGTTTTGTTGAGGTCGAGTTGGCCGGCGGCTACCGTGGTCGTGCCCGTGTAGGTGTTGGCACCGGTGAGCGTCTGCGTGCCACTGCCGCTTTTGGTGAGCGAACCCGCTCCGCTGAGGCTGCCCGAGTAACTGGCCGAACCGTTGCCGTTGCCCACCGTCAGGGCGATGGCGGCGGGCGTGCCCGCGTTGTTTTGCAGCGCCAGGTTGCCGCTACCCGCAAGCCCACCGGCGGTAAAGGCGTTGCCGACCACCGTGCTGCTAAAGACCACACTGCCACCATTCAGGGTCAGCGTACTGGCTTGGACTGCGTTCTGGTTGGCCAAGGTGAGCGTGCCGGCGCTCACCGTGGTCGTACCGGTGTAGGTGTTCGCTCCGGAGAGCGTCTGTGTGCCGCTGCCGCTTTTAAGGATCGCACCCGTGCCGCTCAGAATGCCCGAGTAACTGGCCGTACCGTTGCCGTTGCCCACCGTGAGGGCGATGGCGGCGGGCGTGCCGGCGTTGTTTTGTAGGGCCAAGTTACCCGTACCCGCAAGCCCTCCGGCGGTGAACGCGTTGCCGGCCACCGTGCTGTCAAAGACCACACTCCCACCACTCACGGTCAGCGTGCTGGCTTGGACCGCGCCCTGCTTGGCCAGCTTGAGGGTACCAGCCGACACCGTGGTCGCTCCGGTATAGGTGTTGGTGCCCGCAAGAGTCAGCGTGCCGCCACCAGATTTGGTCACACCATAACCGCTGCTCAGGGAGATATTGCCGGTAAGGATCGTGTTACCCGCACCGCCGACCGACAGGCTAGTTCCCGCCATGCCTTGGGCGATTGCCCCAGAAAGCGAAAGCGTATCCGCGTCGGAGTTGATGCGGGTGGCCCCGTAAAGGGTAATATTACCGGCAGCCGTGTTGTTGCCGGAAATATTGCGGAGGGCGCCCGTACTGCTCACACCGTTACCCAGGAGATGAAGCGGCTTCGCCCCCATGGTGATACCTCCCTGCAGCTGCAAAGCAGCTAAGTCGTTAACCAAAACTCGATTGGCGTTGGTACCCAAGCCGTCGGCATGCTGAAGGTTGATGACCCCACTTGTAATTGAAGTTTCACCACTAAAACTGTTGGCCCGACTCATCGTCAGCGTACCCGCGGTATCTTTATACAAATAGCCTGTTCCGGCTAGAGTCGCGCTGAGCGAACCACCATATAATTCAAGACCCGTCGAAAAGGTCAAAACACCGCTTGTAGAGGTCAGGTTCCCACCGAACATTTGAACAAGGGCGAGGGTTTGGTCAAAGCCCTGCAAATCAAAGGTCCCGCTGTTGAGGGCCAAGTTTTTGCCACTGGCGATCTGATTGGACTGCAAGAGCCTGGCCGTGCCGCCGTCCACCGTCAGGTTGCCGGCCAGGGCCTGGCCGGCGGTCTTGTTCAGGTCGAGTTGGCCAGCAGAAACCGTGGTCGTGCCGGTGTAGGTGTTGGCACCGGTGAGGGTGAAGGTGCCCGCCCCGGTTTTGGTGAGCCCGCCGGTACCGGAAATCACCCCGGCGTAGCTCGTGCTGCTGGCGTTGCCCCCGGTGGTCAGGGTGGCCGAACCGAGACTGACGTTGCCCCCGGTACTGCCTCCGCCCGCCAGTGAGCCGATCGTCTGGCTAAAATTATTTAACGCCAAAGTTGCGCCCGAGGTATTGGCCAGGGTCACGGCGCTGTTGGAGCCCAAGGCGTTGGCGATACCCGCTTGCAAGGTGCCGCCGGCAACCGTGGTTGCCCCCGTGTAGGTGTTGGCGCCGGAGAGGATCTGCGTGCTGGCATCCGCCTTGGTCAGAGCAATCGAACCGGAAATCAGGCCCGCGTAGGTGGTGCTCCCGGAAGACTTGGACAGGGTCAGGACCGATTCCGCTCCAGAGTTGGTGATAACGCCTTTGGTCGTGTCGACATTCAAACCCGTGGCGATTGAACCGAGGGTTTGCGCAAAGCCGTTCAGGTCATAGACCAATTTAGCCGTGGCCCCTGTGATCGTGTTGATCGTAAAGTCGGTGGTAACAGGCAACGCGTTAGCTAAGCCGTTTTTCAGGGTCGGGGTGCCAACGGAAGCCGATGAATGCGGCTGGAGGTTGGTCGGGGCGGAGTAGGTATTGGCCTTGGATAAGGTCACCGCAAACGCAGTCGGGGTGGCGGAGTTATTCAACCTAAAGGTCACCGCACCCGAGGTGCTTCCGGTGATGGTGTTGTCCAGGCTGAAACTATTCGTGGCGCGGGCAACCGAGAGACTACCCGAACCACTGAGCGAAATGATCCCACTGCCAAGGCTACCAAAGCCACCGTTGTTACCAATTTGCAAAGTCCCAGCGCTCACCCCGATATTACCCAGGGCGGTCCCCCCTGAACTGGTGGCGTTATTTTCGATAATCAACGTACCCGCGCCCGATTTGGTGAAGCCTCCCGCGCCGGAGAGAACTCCGGCCAAGTTGCCGTCGGAGGTGGCGGTAATCGCGGTGGTCGCGGTGAAACGGATGGCGTTGATAAACTTAACCGTCGGCTTGACCGTTCCGGTCGTATTAAAAACCAGGCTCGGCGCCACACTCAACGAGCTGTTAACAAACTCAAACTGGTTGCCTTGTAGCGTGACCGTGGGGGCTGTACCGCTGGCGGGACCCGCATAGGTCATGTTTAAGGCGTTGAGCTGAAAGGGCAGCGCAGCGATGTCGTTGTTTTGTATCACCGCCGCCGATGCCGCCAACAGGGTGCCGTTGCCGAAGTTCAAAACAACATCCGTGCCGCTGCTCGGCGTTACGTCCCAACCGTTACCGGCAAGCCAGGAGGCAGTTCCTGTCGTCGTACTGGACGTAAAGGTTTGCGCTTGCGCAAGCGGCGTTGCGGCCAAAGCGCACCCCAACGGGAAAAGGATATGAAAGAGGGTTTTCACACCGCTAAAAGTTCATCCAAAACGCAGCAAGCGGAGGTATGAGGTTGTTTCGGTAATGCATCGGCCGCCCCATCAAATCCGCGATCATCCGCTCGGACTGAGACCCAGCCGAGTGCACGAAAACCGGATATACATTAATCATTTGCACGTGAGCGGATTAGAAATAAAGCAGCCCGGATCTTCCGCGCCATCGAGGGGGCCGAAAAATCGCCAAACCAGTTGAGTCATCGATGCCAAAAGTAGCCCCTGGCCCGAGACGATCAGCCCAGCAGCCAAGCTGGCCTTAAACCGGGGCCCGGATTACCCGATTCATGAACTGTGAAGGGAAACTAGTTTGAGGTAGGGGATAATTAACTGGGGTTGTTGAATTACCTCTTCCTATCGACACAACACACCGCTGACTTGAACCCCCGTTTGGTTTTAACCCTGAAAAGCCGGTCTCCAAAGGCCCTGCGCCTGATCCAGCACATCCGTAACGCTTTTAAGACAGGCACATCCGCTACCGCCACAGAACGCCTGCTGATTTTATGAAAAAGCGGGCGGAATGAGACGACGGGGCAAAACCGGGGATGCGCCCCCCCCGAGGCAAGAGGGGGCAACGCTTCAATTGACGAGTGCCCCAAAGCCCTCCTTAGATGTGCGTTTCCCATGAGCGTTACCTCCATTAATATCGGCATCTGCGGCCTCGGCACCGTCGGTCAGGGCGTGTGGAAACACATCGAGGCCAACCGCGCCGCCCTTGAATCCCGCCTCGGCGTCACGCTCAACCTCGCCCGCGCGTCCGTGCGCGACCTCAAAAAGAAGCGCTCCGTGCGGGTCGCCCCCGCCAAGCTCACCCTCGACCCGCTGGCCATCGCCAATGACCCGGCGATCCACATCGTCTGCGAGTTGATCGGCGGTACCACCCTGGCCCGTGACGTGACCCTCGCCGCCCTCAAGTCAGGCAAGACCGTTGTCTCCGCCAACAAAGCCCTGCTCTGCAAACACGGCCCCGAACTCTTCGCCGCCGCCCGCAAGCATGGCGGCCACTTCCTCTTTGAGGCGTCCGTGGCCGGCGGCATTCCGATCATCAAAGCCCTGCGCGAGGGCCTGGTCGCCAACCGCTTCAAGCTGATCTACGGCATCCTCAACGGCACCTGTAACTACATCCTCACCCGCATGGAGCGCGAGGGTCTGGCCTACCCGACCATCCTCGCCGAAGCCAAGGCGCTCGGTTACGCCGAGGCCGATGAATCCCTCGACGTCGAGGGCTGGGACACCGCCCACAAGGCCTCGATCCTCGCCTTCCTCGCCCACGGCATCTGGGTGCCCACCGAGAAAATGCTCGTCGAGGGCATCACCCACATCACCCAGACCGACCTGGCTTTTTCCCGTGAAAACGGCTTCGCGATCAAACTGCTCGCGGTGATCTCCTGCGAGGCCGACACCGGCGAGGTGTTTGTGCGCGTCCACCCCACCCTGATCCCCCGCACCAAGGTGCTGGCCAACGTCAACGAGGTTTACAACGGCATCTCCGTCACCGGCGACGTGGTCGGCGAAACCGTTTACATCGGCCGCGGTGCCGGCCAGGACCCGACCGCCAGCGCGGTGATCAGCGACATCGTTGACGCGGTGATCCTGCGCCAGCGGGGCAACGCGCAACTGCCCGCCCCCGTCGAGACGCGTGCCACCCTCACTGCGCTGCAAAACATCACCGGCAGCTACTACCTGCGCCTCGAGGTGAAGGATGAGCCCGGCGTGCTCGCCAAGATCGCCGGCGCCACCGCCACCCTCGACGTGAGCATCGCCAGCGTGCTCCAGCGCCCCAGCGAGACCGCCGGCGCCGCCTCGCTCATTCTCACCACCCATCAGTCCAACGAAAAGGCGATCCGCGCCACCGTGGCGCGCCTCAAAAAACTTTCCTGCGTCCTCGGCGATCCCGTGCTCCTGCGCATCGCCGACTTCGCCGCCTGATCTTTTTCAACCTGCCTCACTCCTCCCCGTTTCTCAACCATGGCTAGAATTGTCCAAAAATATGGCGGCACCTCGGTCGGTGACGTCGAACGCATCCGCAAAGTCGCCGAGCGCATCAAGGCGATCCGCGAAGAGGGTAACGAGTTGGTCATCGTCGTCTCCGCCCGCGCCGGCGTGACCAACGAGCTCATCGCCCGCGCCAAGGCGGTGTGCGCCAACCCGAGCGAGCGCGAGATGGATCAACTGCTCTCCATCGGCGAGCAGGAGACCATCGCGCTCACCGCGATGGCGCTGCATGGCGTCGGCGTGCCCGCGGTTTCCTACACCGGCGCGCAGGCCGGCATTTTGACCGACACCGTCCACACCCGGGCCAAAATCACCACGATCAACGCCAAGCCCATCGCCGACGACCTCAAGGCGGGCAAGGTCGTGATCGTCGCCGGGTTCCAGGGCATCAACGGCGAAGGCCAGACCACCACGCTGGGCCGTGGCGGCTCCGACCTCACCGCCATCGCCCTAGCTGCCGCCCTCCAGGCGGACAAGTGCGAGATCTACACCGACGTGGACGGCGTTTACACCGCCGACCCGCGCGTGGTGAAGGATGCCAAAAAGCTCCACGAAATCTCCTATGACGAGATGCTGGAATTGGCCTCCTCCGGCTCAAAAGTCATGCAGTCTCGCTCGGTCGAATTCGCCGCCAAGTATGGCGTCGTTTTCGAAGTCCGCTCCTCCTTTAACTACAACCCAGGAACTATCGTGAAACAGGAAATCGCTTACATGGAAAAAGTCGTCGTGCGCGGTGTCGCCGTCGACAAGGACCAGGCCAAGATCATCGTCTCTAACATCCTCGACAAGCCCGGCTCCGCCGCGAAGGTCTTCCGCGCGCTGGCCGACGCCAGCATCATCGTGGACATGATCGTGCAGAACGTGGGGCGCAACGGTATCGCCAACCTCACCTTCACCGTTCCGCTCACCGACAGCCAGAAGGCCATCAAGACCTTGGAGCCGGTGCTCGACGCAATCGGCGGCGGCCAGGTCGCGATCCACGAAAACATCGCCAAGCTCTCCGTAGTCGGCGTGGGCATGAAGACCCACTCCGGGGTGGCCGCCACGCTGTTCCAGGCGCTGGCCGACGCCGCGATCAACATCGAGCTGATCAGCACCTCGGAAATCAAAATCTCGGTGGTGATTGACCGTGACAAGGCCGACGAGGCCGCCCGCGTCGCCCACGCCGCCTTCGAACTGGAGAAGCTCTGATTTCGGCTAAAAATAGCGAGTAGTCTTGATCCGTACCTGCTCGCCACTCACTACCCGCTACTCGCTACTGCCACCATGCGCTTCGTCAGCACCCGCGGACAGACTCCTCCCCTCGGCTTTTCCGACGCCGTTGCCACCGGCCTCGCGCCGGATGGCGGGCTCTACCTTCCCGAAACGCTGCCCCTGTTCAGCGCGGCTGACCTAGAGCGCTTCGAGCCCCTGCCCTACGCCGAATTGTGCTTTGAGTTTTTTAAGCACTTCGCCACCGACATCGAACCGACGACCCTGCGCGAGCTGATCGCGCGCAGTTACACCACGTTCTCACACCCCGACATCGCCCCGATCGTCCGCCTCGACGAGCGCACCTCGGTGCTGGAGCTTTTCCACGGCCCCACCCTCGCGTTCAAAGACTTTGCCCTCCAGCTCCTCGGCAACCTTTACGGCCATCAGTGCGCTGTGCGCGGGCAGACGATCAACGTGCTCGGCGCCACCTCCGGCGACACCGGTTCGGCCGCGATCCACGGCCTGCTCGGCAAACCCGGCACCGCGATTTTCATTCTCTACCCGGATGGCCGCACCTCGCCGCTCCAAGAGCGCCAGATGGCCTGCACGGGGGCGGACAACGTTTACGCGATCGCCGTAGATGGCTCGTTCGACGACGCCCAGGCCTCGCTCAAGGAGATCTTTGCCGACCAGGATTTCCGCATGCGCCACCGGCTTTCGGCGGTGAACTCGATCAACTTGGCCCGCGTGTTGGCCCAGTGCGTTTACTACCTCTACGCCTACCTGCGACTGCCGGCGGCGACCCGCGCCGAAACCGAGTTCGTGGTACCCACCGGTAATTTCGGCAACGTTCTCGCCGGCTGGATGCTCCAGAAAATGGGCGTACCGATCCACAGTTTCAAGGTCGCCACCAACCAGAACGACATCCTTTACCGCCTGTTCACCACCGGTGATTACCGCGTCTCGGCCGTCGCCCCCAGCTTGGCGCCGTCGATGGACATCCAGGTTTCGAGCAACTTTGAACGCTTCCTTTACCTGAGTCTGGACCGCGACGCGGAGAAAGTCCGCGAGGTCATGCAGACGTTCAAGACGACGGGCGGGTACAGGTTCGAGAACTTCAACCGCGACACGTTCAGCGCCTCGCGCTGCACCGACGCGCAGATCCCCGGGATCATCCAGTCGGTGTACCAGCGCTACGGTTATGTGGTTGATCCGCACACCGCCTGTGGGTTCGTCGACTTGGCGAAGGACCGCCCGAGCCTGGTGCTGGCGACGGCCAGTCCGGCCAAGTTCCCCGACACGATTATTGCTGCGATCGGAGTGGAACCGAAAGACCCGAGCTTGGAGGCGTTAAAACGGCGCCCGTTGAAGAAGCACCTGCTTAAAGCCGACCCGGCCTCGATCCGCGCCTTCATCGACGCCCACGCGGTGTAACCGGCGCGCATTCGGAAAGGGCACTCACGTTACGCTCACCTCGCGGCCCTGCGCGGCGACGACCGTGCGCCCCGTCAGAGAGCGGCCCCATCGGCTGCTGTCTGAGAGCGCTCCGGTGCCGCCCGCTACCGTGCGCATTCACGGCTTGGCCTGCTCCCATGGCTCGAAGACCGGGTAAGCGATCTCCGGCGAGGACCAGCCGAGGCGGTAGCGGATGGTTGGCTTGGTCAGGCGATCTCGCGGTAGCACGAAGCAGCCATCGGCTCGGGTTTCGAGCTCGAGCGCTTCGGTGAGGAAAGCGCCGTCCTTCTCCATGAGACAAACCATAACGCCCGCTGCGGCACCTTCGAATTTTGGCTTGATAACGACCTCCTCTCCCTCGATCGACACCGTGGCGGAGAGCCGGGGGAGCCGCGCCAAGAATGCCGATTCATCCCGGGCGATCTGCGCGCAGGCTTCTTCGTAGGCTGCCACCACGCGATCCAAGTCGATGGCCGCCACCTGAGCGGCGTCGCGCCAGAGTGCCGTCCCGGTAAGGCCAACCGGGGCGTTGCTCCGGCCAAAGGCACGAAGCAGGCGCGCGGGCGAGGCCTGACCGTGCGTCTCGACGAGCACACGGGCGAAGACTTCGCCAAGCGGATAGACCAGATTGGGATCGCGAATGTGGCTTAGCTTTGTGTCGTCGCAGAGTAGTTCAAACGGCACCCGGCCGCGCTCCCATACCGCGGCCACGCTCCGCCGCCCCCGTGCGCGCTGGACGTCGGTGGAGAAGTAATGATTCTCCACGTGGGTCGCCAGGCCCTCATGGAGAAAGCGGATTGCGCTGAAATGTGTTTCGAGCCTGCCCTCGCCGAGCTGGCTGATGTAAACGTGGGCCGTTTCGTGGCCGAGGGTTCGCCGGAGTTTGTCCAATTCCAGCCCCGGGGAAAGCCGCATGCGGATCTTCGTCCAGTTCGCCATACCGGCAGCATGCGACATCACCGGGCTGGCCAGATCCACTAGGATCCGCGCCGCAGTCGGCGTGGTGTCGAAGAAACCCGTGACTTGATTATGGACCGCATCCGCGGCGTCCATCAGCGGCTGGGCCTGCTCATGTTGCGCCTCGCGAAAGATGAATTCGTAATGCGCTGTCTCGTAGCTCCGGAACGACTTTTCACCCAGCGGGTGCGAGTGATTATCCGCATCCTTGTCTTTAGAGTTTCCCACGAAAAAAATAATCGCGGCTATCCAGACGACCGGCGCGAGCCAGCGCAGCCCGGTGCCCAGCGCGCGCAACACCCGCCATTTCCCCATCCGTTGCGCGGCAAACTGCACCCGGTCCCCGAGGCTCAGGAATCCCGCCCACGCCCCGACGAGCAGCACGAGCGTCGCCGCGCCGAGCGCGGCCACATGGACCCACGGGATACTGACGCGGTCGCCATCGAGCACCCCGGCGAGCAGTTCTACGGGGTCGAAAAGCGCAAAGTAATGGAGGTCCTGTTGCCCCAGCCAGAAGTAGCCCCAGAGGACCAGTCCGGCAATGAAAGCAAACCAGTTCCGAGTGAAAGATAGAGCCATCGCGAGGGCCAAGAGGAATCCGCCGGCGCAGATCGCCAGCCCTTTCCAGGCCATGACGAAGGGCCAAGGGAATGGGCCGTCCACGGAATTACGCGACAGCCAGTCGAAGAACAGCGTGAACGGAAAATCGATCAGTATCCCGAGCGCGCCGACAGCAAACGCGGCGATGACCTTCGCGATGAAGAAGCGGGTGCGCGAGAGCGGCAGGCCATCAATGAACCCCAACGTGCCTTGGTCGCTTTCTTTGATCAGCACGCCGCTCCCAATCATCATGCCAAAGAGTGCAAGCACCATCACCATTGGGCCGCTATTGCCGGACCATTTAGCGGGATCGAGCAGCTGTTTGTCCGGCATCTCGCTGGCGAGCATGAAGAGGTTACCGAAAACGATAAAACCCACAATGCAGATGGCCACCGGGCGCAGACCACGGAGTTCCTTGGCGATGAGAACACGCATCATTTCGGTTGGGTTTGGCTGTCTGCGGTTGAGGCAAGCGCGGCGCTCCACTCCGCCACGAATTCCTTTTCGTGAATGGTCGTGGTGGCGCGAAAGCGCGCCGATCTTGAGCGCACCGTATCGGCGAACCAGCCGAGCAAATTCGCGGGACGTGCATCGCGGAACATCGCGGAAAGAAAGTGCTGCCGGGCCTCGGCACCGTGGGCTTGCGCGACGACGCCAAGCCCCGTCGCGGCGAGCGCACCGGCCTGATCCTCGCCGACTTTTTTCCGCAGCGAAAACCAGCGATCGAGATCCTCCGGTGAAAAATCCACGGGCAGTGCCTGCTTCGCTTCGCCGAGCCACGCGGGGTCCGGCCCTGGTACCGCGTTCAAGCGCACCGGCCACCACCACACGAGGCCATCAAGCGCCCAGGCATTTCGCTCCCGCCCGGCAAGTTCGCGGGTGTGCGCGAGCAGCGCCGCACGCACGAGCCAGCGGTGCAGCGAAGTTTCATCAAATGGCTCTGTCGTGAGATTCGCCCGGACCAGAACACCCTGGGATGGCTTGAGGAACCCATCGCTCCATTCGCCCGCCGCGAGATCGCGGCGATGCACGATGAAGATCGGCGGGAACGTTTTGCAGCCGAGATATTCTGCGAGCGCGCCGAGGTCCTCCGCCGCACGTTGGGTAACGCGCGCTACTGTCGCCGTCTCCTCGGGCGTAGGCGCATCGACCGCGGCAGAAGCCATGACGCACACCACACCGTGCTGCGCCTCCTCCGCGCCAGGCATCCGCACCGGGGTCGCCGACTTATGATGCTCAACCACGAAGCTCAAAAGCAACAACGCGGCCCCCGTGAGAAAGGAGATAACGACCTTTTCCCGCGCCGACATTTTCTCCGCGAGAAGCGAGGCCACGGAGGCGTCGCGTACCAGACCCAACCCAAAACCGAGCGTCGCCAGCCCGAGCCCCAGCAGCGCGGTAACGACGAGATCGTGGGAGGGGAAGACGTGGCGCTCCGTGGCAAATCGCTGATCAATCAGCGCGAAGGGTCCAAATTCACCGACCGGAACGTCGTATTGTTCCAGTGCGAAAAGTCCGAAAATGAGGATGAGCACCAACGCCCAGCGATAACGCCCGAGGAACGCATGCACGAAGCAGAGCGTATAGAGGAACCAAACCCAGCCCATTGACCTCAGCGTCAGAAGTGAGGCAAAGCGCGGAGTCATCCCATTCGAGCCCCGCGAGCTCCACCATGCGACGAAAAGTACCGCCGTTACCCCGACCACCAGCACCACCAGCCCGAGCGCGAATTTAACCGTCAGCATGCGCCAGCGCGGCAGGGGTAAACATTCCAGAAAGAGCTGCGTCTTTTGCCTATATTCCGTGGCGATGAGGGCTTGCCCGAGCATCAGGCAGGCGATCGGCACAAAGAAAACGTGCAGCTTTCTCACCGCTGAAAGACCACCCCCATTTACTTGGCGCAGCCAGGTGTTTGAAAGGACCAGCGTCAACGCGCCGAGCAGCGCGAGGAAGAGAAACCCGAGGGTGACGCCGTGCTGACGCAGCTCCTTCGTGAGCAAGCCGCGCATCATAACCGCACGACCTTTGAACCGACGCAGGCAATGAAGCGATCCTCGAGCGACATCTGCTCGATCGTCGCGCCGGACGGCAGCTCGAGGGTGTCCCAGGCCGCGGGCTCCGCGTGCATTGCGAGCTTACGCTCGCCACCCAGTTCTTCATCGCGCCACAGCGTAAACCCCGGTGGCAAGACTAACTCCACACCCGTCGGCAGCCGCACGCGCCGCACCCGTCGGCGCAGATCTTCGAGCCCGCCCTCGAAGCGCATCCGGCCCTGATGAATGATACCCACGCGATCCGCGCAGCGCTCTACTTCATCAATGAGATGCGACGAGAAAATCGTGGTCCGCTGATGCTGTCGGGCCTGGGCCACGATGAGTTGCATGAACTCTCGCCTAGCCACCGGGTCGAGCCCTGCGGTGGGTTCATCAAGGATGAGCAATGCCGGCCCCGGTGCCAGCGCCAGAGCCAGCGCCAGCTTCGCCCGCATCCCGCCGGACAGCTCCGAGACGCGCCGATCCGAAGGCACCTCGAGCACCATAAGCAGGCGCGCAAATTCTGCCGCATCCCAAGTCGGATAAAACGCGCCGACGAATTTACCGAGCGCGCGGCCGGTCATCCACGGATAGAAATTCTGCTCTTGGGAGACGTAGCCGATCCTCCGTTTTTGCGCGACTGAAGTGCGGCGCGTCGTTTCGCCAAGCAGCGAGATGGTCCCGGCCTCGGTCGCTATGATGCCCATGAGCGCGCGGATGGTCGTGGTTTTGCCTGCGCCATTGATGCCGAGGAAGCCGTATATCTCGCCCTCGTGGACCGTGAGATCCACGCCGTCAACCGCAGGCACTTTGCCGAAATGGCGCTGGAGACCGCGCACTTTGAGGATGGCAGCAGGCGGCTGCGCGCGGGTATGAGTCGGGGGGATTTCCATGGGGTGTGAGTGGAGACCGGAGCGTTTTTTTCTTCTGTGCACCCACTTTGTCAACAGAGACTCTTTCTTCACGAGCAGCGCCGAAGCGGCGAGAACGGTACGCGTATTCGACAACATCGGGCAGCGGGGACGAGAAGGTATCGCGTCGACACTTTCAGCGCCCCACCGCGGAGGGCGCGGGCCAAGCCGAAATGTAACGGGTCGAAACCGAGCGCCGCCCGCCGCCCCAAACCGCGAAGCGGCAAACCGTAGTGTCACCTAATGGGTGACACTACGGTTTGCCCCCTGGCATGCCGGAAGGAGCGCTTAATACCGTTTATTGTTCTAAATGAGCAGTTTGAAATGAATGCTGCTTTAGGAGCAAGGCGATGAAACCAAAAATAAAGTTAGTGGATGGGCACGGGCTGCAGGATGTGAAGGCGCTGCTGGCCAGGGAGGAGCAGGCGGGATTGCCGAAGGCCATGTTGATGACGGTGAGATTGGAGTTTACTGGGCAGCATAGCTTGGACGGGATTGCGGAATTGACGGGGATGGGACGCAGCCGAGTAGTCGAGTGAATCAGGTGTTTAAGCACCGAGGGGGCGCGAAGGCGGGTAGCACCCAAGTGACCCCGAGCGCTGAAGCCGGGTTGATCGAAGGGCTCAAAGAGGGCCGATGGTAGCGGGCTGAAGAAGTCCAAAGCTGGGCGCAGAACCAGGGTGTAAACTTGTCTCGACCCGGGGTGTAGGGATGGCTGCGTCGGGTGGAAGCTAAGCTAAAGCTGCCACGCAAAAAAGAATCCGGCCAAAGCCGATGCGTTCAAGCGCGAGTTGGACACTCACCTAGCCTCTTTGGTTGTAACAAAAGGAACGAAGGTAAGGGTTTGGTTGGCTGACGGACGGAAGCGTCCCGCTGATCGTTAAAAAAAACTGGGTGGGTGGTGGTTCCGCCGCCAGAAAGGCGGTGAGAATTTCGAAAAACCAATAACAATCACCCGTGAAGAAAAACACACCGACTGGAGTCGGGGGATGTCCCAGCCGTCGTTAAAAGATCTGGATGGATGGTGGTATATAAAGTTTGGTTTCAAGGGCTGGTGGTTTGAACAAGAGCAATATTGCTCGGGGAGGTTTGGAGGGGCGCAGCCCCTCCAGCTCCGGAAGGGACCGATGTGAGGGCTAGGGCGTGGAGCAGTTTAGGTAGATCGGCGTGGCCCTTGATGCGGCGAAAGCCCGTTTCTAGGTGCAACAAGGCAGTGGCGCTCCAACGTGAGATTTGATTGGTCTCGGCACGCCAACCGGTGACCCTGGCGGTCTGCCCCCGGTAGTTGCGCATGTCGTTTTCAATGGCGTTGGTGGCCCACTGCTGACTTAGCGTACTCATACCAGCCTGCAGCGTCGTGACCCCTTTGGCGGTGTTATTGTCCGGGTCTCGCATCGCTTGATAACTCGCGAGCACCTGCTCGCGCTCCTTGCCCTCTGCATTGCATCGTCGCACCCGCGGTCGCTGCACACTCTCCTTGCGCCCATCCGTGTAGCAGACCCCGGCTTCCGTCCCGTCACGCCGGTACGGCGACTCACCCAGCGGATAATGGATCGCGGGCCGCAGAGCCTATCGACCTCTTCTCTGAGCATCTTTTCGGCTACCTCTCGCAAGGCGGCACGAATAATTAACAAAAATGGATTAGTCGGTTCGGTAACCTCGGCTTGCGCCTCGGCTCTTGTCGGTGTGATTTTCTTCACAGGTGCTGGTTCTTGGGGTTTCGAATTTCCCACCGCCTTCCTGGCGGCGAAACCACCACCCACCCGGTTTTCTTTTAACGATCAGTGGGACGCTTCCGGGAAGCAGCCGGTTTGCATCTAATTTGAGGGGGATGGCGACAACGGTATGAGGTAGCCAAGATTGGCTCCTGGGTCATGCGGCTTGATTACGGGCTGCATCAGTTGGACTTTGGTTACACTGTTGTGTGGTGTGAGTGAGGAAGGGTGTCCTCACCCCAAGGCAGTCCCCTAGCGAAAAAGAATAATCCACACTCTTTCAGGCGGAATACCTCTCTATAGTCACAAGCCGTTTTGGGGCGCTAACCGCGGGTTCGGACGCGTCCCACGGTCACCACTCTCGACTTCGGGCTCCGTCTTAGCCAATGCGCCCAGGGGAATTGCCTCTCAACGTGCAGAACCAGCCACCCCTGCCTAATTGCACGCTGATTGTCTGCTACAGTTCAGTTTTGGCGGCACTCCCCGCGGTGTGTCGCTGGAAACGTCGAATGAACCGACAACAGCAAGGGCATACTCCCCTAGCACGGTGTGGGCTGGCCAAATTCACAGTTGGCGTCGGTGTGGAAGCCGATGGAGTGAGTGCATGGTTTTTTATGTCATCGTCGTGCTCATCCTTTTAAAGCTACTGGCTGAACAAATTCTGGCCGCGCTGAATCGCGCTGAGGTTAAACGCCACGCCGCGCAGGCCCCGGAGGCAGTCGCGGCCATCATGGATGCCGCCACCTACAGCAAAGCCGTTGACTACACCCTGGCGAAGAATCGCTTCGGTGCGTGGACGATGGTCTTTGATGCCGGGCTGCTGCTGCTGGTCCTTTCGAGTTACATTTTGCCGGTGCTGTTTGGTCACATCGCGGCCTGGGCCCCCGCGGGAAAATGGGATGATGCCCTCTTTGTGCTGCTGGCCGGCGTGCTGCTGAGTATCCCCGAATTGCCCTTTGAGTGGTGGAACCAGTTTCGGTTGGAAGAACGCTTTGGGTTTAACAAGTCCACGGCCCGGCTCTGGTGCTTGGATAAAATCAAGGGCCTAGGCTTAATCCTGGTGATCGGTTTGCCCCTGCTCTGGGCGCTACTCTCGCTGGTGGATTGGTTTGGGGCCAGCTGGTGGATTTGGGGCTTCGGTTTGCTGTTCGGCTTCCAGCTTTTAATGATGGTTCTCTATCCCAAACTGATCCTGCCGCTGTTCAATAAACTCACGCCCCTGCCGGCAGGTGAACTTCGCACGCGGTTGCTCGATTTGGCCCAACGTACCGGCTTCAAGGCGGCGACCATTGAAGTCATCGATGGCAGTAAACGCTCGGGGCATTCTAACGCGTTTTTCACCGGCTTTGGGCGTTTTCGCCGCATCGTCTTGTTTGATACGCTGATCGCCCAGCTCACGCCGCAGGAGCTGGAGGCGGTGTTGGCCCACGAGGTTGGCCACTACCGCCGCGGACACATTCCCAAAACCCTGGCCTTGGCCGCGGTGGTTCAATTCGGTGCCTTCGCCGCCATCGCCTGGCTGGCGCGCAGCGATTGGTTTAACCCTACCTTCCATTTTCCCGCCCACGAACTCGCCCCGAGTTTTCTGCTCTTTGGTTTATTAAGCGGCGCGGTGGGCTTCTGGTTCACCCCGTTGAGCAATCTGTTGTCGCGTAAGCACGAGTATGAGGCCGACGCCTTTGCCCGCGACGCGGTCGGCGGAGCCGCACCGCTGGTGGGGGCGTTGCGTAAACTCGCCCAGAAAAACCTCAGCAACCTGACGCCCCACCCCTGGTTCAGCGGCTTTTATTATTCCCATCCCACGCTGGTGGAGCGCGAGGCGGCCTTGGCCAAATTGGGTTAAACCCGCCGGGCCGGTATCCCCACGGTCGGCTCAACTAGGCGTCCGAAGACGAGACGGTTCGGCCCTCCCGTTAACCAGCAAGCGAAGTACTGTGCCCGCGGTGGGGCGCTCCGCTCCGGACGTAGCGGGAGCGCCGAGCACTGCCGCGGTTTCGAAAACGAAACGACACCGTCGTCTCGCTCCCCCACGCGCGACTCTTTTGCGCCCGCAGGTTGTCTGTTCTGCATGCACCGAGCCCTAGTTAGCACTTTGCTGGTGGTCGGCCTGGCGCTCGGGGCGCGTCTGACCGCGGCCGCTGACGGTCTGACCCTCGCCACCTACAACCTGGAAAACTACACCTTGGCGGACCGGCTGGTGGAGGACGTTTACCGCCAGGACTACCCCAAGCCGGAGGCGGAAAAGGCCGCCCTGCGCCGGGTCCTGCACCAACTCGACGTCGACGTACTCGCCTTGCAGGAGGTGGGCGGTGAGCCGTTTCTCACCGAGCTGCGCCGCGACTTGCGCAGTGAAGGTCTCGATTACCCCTACGCCAGCGTCCTGAACGGCGCCGACCCTGACCGGAAAATCGCGGTTTTATCGAAACGGCCCTTCACCCAAGTCACCCACCATGCCGACCTCACCTTCAAGTATTTCGCGGCAACCGCACGGGTGAAGCGCGGGTTGTTGGAGGTCCGCCTGAACTCAGCGTGCGGTGAAGTCACCGTGTTCGTCGCCCACCTCAAAAGCCGGTTCACCGAGCGGGCCGATGATCCGTCGTCGGCGATGCAACGGAGCGGCGAAGCGGTAGCGATCCGCGACCGCATTTTAACCCGCTTCCCGCAACCGGCGGGGGCGGCGTTTCTCATTGTGGGGGATTTCAACGAGGGTCGCACCAGTCGTCCGCTCAAAGCGCTTTTGACCCGAGGCCAGACGACTTTAACCGAGTGGCTGCCGGCGGCCGATGGGCGCGGCCATGTGTGGTCGCATTTTTATCGCCGTGAGGATTCCTATTCGCGTGTGGACCACATCTTGGTTTCGCCCGGTTTACGCCCCCGGGTGCGCACGGGGGCGGGGCGAATTCACGATTCGCCCGAGGTCGGTCAGGCCAGCGATCACCGCCCGCTGGTCGTGGTGATCGACTGAGTTTTAGGCGAAGCGTTGGGCCACGGCGGCGAAGCGGCGGCCCGCCTCCGCCAAATCGGCCGCGCCAAGCACGCCGAAACTCAGGCGCACGAAGTTCTTCGGGGCTGCGTCACCGAAGCACAGTTCGCCCGGCACGTAGAGCACGCCTGTTTGGACGCAGGCTCGGCAGAACGCCGAGTCCAGGCCGGTATCCAGAGCGGCCGGTGCGGTCAGCCAAAGGTAAAGCCCTCCCGCCGGCACAGCCCAGCGCCAGCCCAACGCCGGCAGCCCCTCCGCCACGAGCGCGGTGTGCAGGGTGCGCATTTTCGCCGCATACAACGGGCGCACCCGGGCGAGCTGCGCGTCAAGCCCACCCTGGCCGATGACCTCCTCAATCAGGGCCTGGTTATAATTGGCCGTTCCGAAATCGTGGTGACCTTTTACATGGAGCATTTTCTCCATCAGGCCGGTGTCGGAGCTGGTGCCGTAGCCGACTTTTAGGCCGGTCGCAAAGGGCTTGGTCAGAGTCGACAGGTACAGTTTGGGGAAGGCGGCCCAGGCGGGCAGGCTCAACACGCTGCGGGCCGCGTGCGGCGTCTCGTAATACAATTCCCGGTAAGCGGCATCCTCGACCACCGGGACGATGGCGCCGGCCGCGGCGAGCGCCTCGGCAATGCGCGTTTTCTCCGACTCCTCGAGACTCCGCGCCGATGGGTTCGAGAAATAGCTGACAAAATAAACCGCCTTGATCCGCGACAGTTCGCCGCTAGCGCGCAAGTCGGCGAGCAGGGCGTCGAGGGCGGGGCCATCGATGTGACCGGCGGGGTCGACGGGAAGCGAGCGCGCCCTCACCCCGAGGCCGACGAGCATTTCCAGGTAAACGAAGTAGCTGGGACGGTCCACCAGGACGATGTCGCCCGGCTCGCACAGCACCTGCATGGCGAGGTAAAGCGCCTGTTGAGAGCCGTTGGTGATAAAAACGTTTTTTCGTACGGTCGTGGCGTCGGCGGGGGAGGCCAGGGTTTCCTGGGCGACCAAGCGCTCGGCGAGTAACGCGCGCAGTTTGGGACGGCCCTGGTTGGTGCCATATTGCAGGTGCTCGGGGTCGCTGGGGCGGGATGCGAGGGCGGCAACCGCGGCCTGCACTGCAGGCTCGGGTAACGTGCGTGTGTCGGTGAACCCGGCGGCCAACGAGAGCAACGTGGGGTTTTCCAGCATCAGCGCCATCAACCGGGCGATGGTCGGCGGTTGGGCCCGTTGGCCAAGGGCAGAGTAGGCGATGGGTGCGGTGGCGGCAGGCATGAACGAAAGGGTTAACCCAAAAGCGCCCCGGGCCCGCAGGCGAGGGCCAAAAGTGGATTGCGCAAGGCTGCGGGCGACGAATGGGTTCGAGCATCGCTGCGAACCCCACTGCCGCTTGCCGCGTGGGCAGCGAGCGAGCTGGCGACGGGAGCGTGTACCGCGTGAGCCCGCCGTGGGTGGAGTGCCGACTAGCGAGTAAGCCGGACCGGGAACTACTCAAAGAGTCGCGCTGGGTCCTGCTGAGTAATCTCGCCCATCACACCGCTTAGCAGGGGCTAAAATATGCCGGTCTTCTTAAGACTAATTTGGCCAGCGTTAAAGCCCACCCAATGAGACTGATTTTTGGAGGACATTTATGCCATACCGAATTTAACTTTGGCGCGACGGAAACTACGCGCTTGGTGCCGTTGGTTACGTTGGGTCGCAGGCAAACTTGTACAGCACCGGTTCTCTTCTTTTGTTAAAACAGCGGCGGTGATAGAGCGCCACTTGCCTAGTATACTCGCCCCGTGGACTCATCGAACCACTAACGCCTTCATGGAAGCCCTCACTAGCGCGTTCTCGGCGGTGAAGCGTAAAGCCCTTGGCTTCCGTTCAGTCGATTACCTCATTGCGAGGCTCTACTTCTCGTCAAATCACTTCAACCTCGTTGCTAACTAGCGAAAGTGTCGGAGCATAAAAAAACCCCTTACTCACTGATGAATAAGGGGCTTATCTTAAAAGTGGTGCAACCTTAGGGAGTCGAACCCCAAACCTTCTGATTCGTAGTCAGATGCTCTATCCAGTTGAGCTAAGGCTGCGCTGTGAAGGACCGAAAAAGCCGTCTTTGACCGAAGAGTGCAAGCGCGAATTTTGGGTTTTATTGGCCGGCCCCAAGATTTTCTGCGCCAAAAGCCTAAACCACCGAAGCGGCAGGGTGTTGTTTTTTGGCTAAACAAACCGGCGGTGCTAAAACAGACCCTGATCGAAGCATCAGCGAACAACGAAGCCGATTCCTGATCCATCCCCCGCCAAGCAAACTCCAACCCAGAGAAGTCCCACCTCGGCTGCTGAAACACCGCAACGGGGTGCGTCACCCGAAGGCCTACTGGTGGTGCGTTTGGTCACGAGCACTGAAGAGACGGAGCTGTCTTGGCAGCTCGACGAGCGCCACTAACTCGAGCATCCTCGAAAAAGTCTTTCGCAACTGGTGGATTCCCGCACCGGCAGGCTGCCGGGGGCCCAAAGCGGCTAGGCCTGGGCCGGTTTGAGCGATCACGGCGGTCAGTTTGCATAAAAATCGCCCATGCTCTACCGACGAGGTCGCTTTTTTAAGGCTCCTCGACGTTTCGTAAAAGTCCGGCTAGGGACCCACTACCGCTGAAGGCGGTGTTGGGATAAAGTGGCTGGATGAAAATGATTACAGCAGATTTGGTGGTGGACGAAACTAAGCGGGATTCAAAGGGGAGGAGGATTACGCCGAAAGCGCGGCGCCAGGAATTGCTCTCAGCCTATGAGCAAAGCGGGCTGACGCAGGCGGCGTTTGCCCGGCGTGAGGGCGTCAAGTATCAGACGTTTGCTACTTGGGTGTCGGAGGGAAGGCGACGCTCCGCCGCAGTCGGCCAGAGTAAATCGGTTGTACCGGTGAGATTTGCCGAGGTGAATCTGCCGCCCCCGACGCGGCGTGAGTTGAACCCGAACGTCGAAGCACTGCGCGTGACGCTGCCCGACGGAGTGGTCGTGGGCGGGGCCGAGGCAGCGGCGGTGGCAGCACTGGTCAAAGCCTTGTAGGCCTAATCATCATGCACGGGTTTCCATCCGCACTAAAAGTCAATCTGGCGATCGAGCCGGTGGACATGCGCAAACAGTTTAACGGCCTGTGGACTCTGGCTGAAGTCAGATGAAGGAGGATCCGCGCCATGAAGTGTTGTTTGTTTTTACCAATAAAACCCGCGACCGGCTCAACATGCTCCACTGGGACGGGAGCGGCGTGTGGGTTTTGGCCAAGCGCCTGGAGCTGGTCCGGTTTAGTTGGCCGCTAGACGGAAACGGGGTAAAGCTATCCCTCACCCCGGAGGCGTTGCCCCTGCTGCTCGCTTGCATCGAGTTAAAAAATGGCTGCAAAAAGGGGGTATGAGCGCGGCCCGTTCTTGTACTTAATCTATTTATTGCAAATGATATGTCAGCCATCAAGACACCCGCTCATACCACGCTTTTTGGCTGTAATTTTTTAGGTCGATGCCCGCAAAAAAAATGGTTACCGCTCCCGGGGTGAGGGAGAGTTTTACCCCGTTGCCTCCCCGTGGCCAACTGAACCGAACTTGCTCCAGGCGCTTGGCCAAAACCCACGCGCCCGTGCCGTCCCAATAGAGCATTTTGAGCCGGTCACGGGTTTTTTTGGTGAAGACAAACAGCGCATCCTAGCGCGGATCCGCCTTCATCCGGTCTTCGGCCAGAGTCCACAGGCAGTCAAACTGTTTGCGCATGTCCACCGACCCGGTCGCCAGGTAGATTTTAGTGCGAGGGAAAGCCGAGCATGGTGGTTTGGCCCGGCTTAACACTTTGATCAGCATACACATGACAACCGCGTCGATCCCGGGTACGACCAAACTATGGGGCAGCGTCACGCTCAGTGCACCGGGGTAGACAGGTTCACTTCGGCAAATTGCACCTGCTGTTACGCTCGAATCGGCTCACGTGGAGTGTTAGTAAAGGGGCCTAAAAACGAAGAAGCCCCGTAAAGTGCTTTCGCAATCTACGGGGCATAAACCTGGCAACAACCTACTCTCGCGGGGCCTAACGCCCTACTACCATTGGCTGCTCGGGGCTTAACGGCCGTGTTCGGGATGGGAACGGGTGGAACCCCCGGCAAATAATCACCAGGAAAAGGAAATCCAACGCCAGAGGCGTGGGATAAATGGGATAATAAAGACTAAGTCTAAAAAGGTTAAAAAAGTAGGTCAAA
>JBILBW010000125.1:0-7552 GCA_044353465.1 Rariglobus sp.
GCCCCCCCCCCCGCGCCCCCCCCCCGCCCCCCCCCCCCCCCCCCCCCCGCCCCCCCCCCCCCCCCCCCGAAACCGAGCAGCGCCTCGTCGCCGGACTGGCTCCAGAACGGTAGCGGGAGCGTGAAGCGGCATTGGATTTGGCGGCAGGGTGGATTCCCGGCCGCGCTGCCGACGGGTTGGTCACGCGCTTTGCCAGCGGGGTAATCTAGGCGGGGGCGATGGGTGTGCACTTAGCCTAAATCCGGCGATACAAGATGCGGCCGGCGGGCGGTATTCGCCGGCCGCACTCGCTATCGCCGTATTTAGTCTGACTGGTTTGGTTAAGGTGACGCCGTAACCAGTCCTGCCCCAGCTCGGCACCGATGCGAGCCAACGCCCGGCGCACACCCTCCTCGCTGATAATCGACCTCAGGCAGAGCCGGTTCGGGGCCATGTCGTCGCCACTCAGACCCGCGAGGTGAGGCCCCTCTTTAACCGCCAGCGGACGCCCCACCCTTATTTGGCCGAAACCAACAGCAGTTCGTCATCTTTAACCGCAAAAACCACCTCGGAGCCCTCGGGTACGGTGCCGCCGATCAGCGCCCGCGCCAATTTGGTCTCGATCTGGCGCTGCAAGAAGCGCTTGAGGGGACGCGCTCCAAACACCGGATCATAGCCTTTTTCCGCCGCCCAATCGCGGGCTTTTTTATCCAGACGCACGGTTACCCGCCGCTCCGCCAGCCGCCGGTTAAGGTCGGCCAGCAACAGGTCCACAATCCGCGTAATCTCCTCAAGAGTAAGGGGCTTAAACAGCACGGTCTCGTCGATGCGGTTGAGGAACTCGGGGCGGAAGGTGTGGCGCAGCTCCGCCATCACCGCCTCGCGCACACTTTCCGGAATGGTGTCGCCGGTCACCCCCTCCAAGAGGAAGCGCGAGCCGATGTTGGAGGTGAGGATAATCACCGTGTTTTTAAAATCCACCGTGCGGCCTTGCGAATCGGTGATGCGCCCGTCGTCCAGAACCTGGAGGAGGACATTAAACACATCGGGATGGGCCTTCTCGATCTCGTCGAAGAGGATCACCGCGTAGGGTTTGCGCCGGACCACCTCGGTGAGCTGGCCGCCCTCGTCGTAGCCGATGTAGCCGGGGGGAGCCCCAATCAACCGGGCGACACTGTGCTTTTCCATGTATTCGGACATGTCGATGCGCACCAAAGCGGCTTCGCTATCAAAGAGCGTTTCGGCCAGGGTCTTGGCCAGCTCGGTTTTACCCACCCCGGTCGGCCCCAAAAACAGGAAACTGCCGACGGGGCGACGCGGGTCCTTGATGCCGGCGCGGGCGCGCAAGATCGCGTCGGTAGCCAGTTGCACCGCCTCGTCCTGACCCACCACGCGTTCGTGCAGTGCGTCGCCCAAGCGTAGCAGCTTCTCTTTCTCCCCCTCCACCATACGGGTGACGGGCACCCCACTCCACTTTGACACCACCTCGGCAATCTCCTCGGCCGACACCTCTTCCTTAAACAGCTCGGTCTTGGCCGCCGACGTTTCGGTTTTCTTTAACTCCGCCTCCAGCTGCGGGATCTTGCCGTGGCGCAGTTCGGCCAACTTGTTGAGGTCGTAGGCACGTTCAGCTTTTTCCAGCTCGATCCGGGTGGCGTCGAGTTCTTCGCGCACCTTACGGACGCGATCGACGGAGGCCTTCTCCTTCTCCCAGCGCGACTTGAGCGCGACCGCCTGGGACCGGGCGTCGATCAGCTCTTTGCGCAACACCTCGAGGCGCTGTTTGGAGGCCTCGTCCTTTTCCAGTTTAAGGGCGGCTTCCTCGATTTCCAACTGGAGCACGCGGCGCTGGAGGGCGTCGAGTTCCTGGGGGGCGGAGTCCATCTCGGTGCGGATCATCGCGCAGGCCTCGTCGACCAAATCGATCGCTTTGTCAGGCAAAAAGCGGTCGCTGATGTACCGGTTCGACAGGGTGACGGCGGCGACCAGGGCGTTGTCCTGAATACGCACGCCGTGATGGAGTTCAAAGCGCTCGCGGATACCGCGGAGGATGGAAATGGCGTCCTCAATCGAGGGGGGCTCGACCAACACCGGCTGGAAGCGACGTTCGAGAGCGGCGTCTTTTTCGATGTGTTTGCGGTATTCGTCGAGGGTGGTTGCGCCGATGCAGTGCAGTTCGCCGCGGGCGAGCATGGGTTTGAGCAGGTTGCCCGCATCCATCGCCCCCTCGCTCTTGCCGGCGCCAACGATGGTGTGCAACTCGTCGATGAACAGGATGATGCGACCTTCGCTCTGTTTGATTTCGGTGAGCACGGCCTTGAGCCGTTCCTCGAATTCGCCGCGGTACTTGGCGCCGGCGATCAGCGCGCCCATGTCGAGGGAGAAGATCGTCTTGTCCTTGAGCCCCTCGGGCACGTCGCCGCGCAAAATCCGCTGGGCCAGCCCCTCGACGATGGCGGTCTTGCCCACCCCGGGTTCGCCGATGAGCACGGGGTTGTTCTTGGTCTTGCGCGAGAGGATGCGCACGGTGCGGCGGATCTCGTCGTCGCGGCCGATCACCGGGTCCATTTTGCCCTGGGTGGCCAGCTTCACCAGGTCGATGCCGTACTTTTCCAGGGCCGCGTAAGTCGTCTCGGGGTTGTCCGTGGTGACCCGTTGGGAACCGCGCAACTCCTTGAGCGCCTTCAGGGTTTTGACGCGCTCCAGGCCGAAGGATTTAAAAAATTTGGCGAGGGCGTCGGGCTTGGCCACGTCGATCAAGCCAAGGAACAGGTGTTCGACCGAGACAAAGTCGTCCTTGAGCGATTTGGCTTCTTCCTCGGCGCGGGTGAGGACTTCGTTCATCGACTGGGTCACGTAGACTTTGGAGGTGTCCACGCTGCCGGAGACCTTGGGCAGGCGGTCGAGCTCGCGTTCGACGGCGAGTTGCAAGGCGCTGATCGTCAGACCGGTTTTCTCCACCAAAGCGGGCACGATCCCGCTGTCCTGGGCGAGCAGGGCGTGGAGCAAATGCCAGGTTTCCACCTCGTTGTGACTGCGCCGACGCGCCTCGGATTGGGCATCGGTCACAGCCTGTCGGGACATCTGGGTGAGTTGGTTAAAATCCATAGTGCCCCACCTATCGCACGCATCGGGCCAAACCGCCATGGGACCTTAGCCCGAGGGAAAGGGGGGTCTTTGCCAGCTCGGTGCCGTGCCAGCGTGAGTCAGCCCTGGCGCAGCCCTGTGCCAAACCGGCACCGACGCCATTCCGCCGGGACGGCGCCAAAACGCCGCCCCCTCGGCCGCGACTGCTCAGGGCAGGATTTCCACCTGCCCGGTGGTGACATCGTAGCGAACGGCCACGACTTTAACTTTCCCGGCTTTCACCGCCTCTCCGATGATCGGCTCAACCTTGTTAAGAATGGAGGCGGATCGCTGGGCGTTGGACTTCACGGTGTTATCAACCTTATCGCCCTCCTGGTTACGGGCCGCCTCAAGGGCCGGTTTGATCGACTCGACAATGCTGGCGATATGGCCGGGGGCATGGCCGCCGGCGACGGTGGCCGCGACAGCCCCGCATTTGCTATGCCCGACCACCACAATCAGCGGCACATGAAGGTGTTCAACGGCGTACTCCATACTGCCGATCACGTGGTCATCGAGCACGTTGCCGGCGTTGCGGATCACAAACAAATCGCCAATTCCCTGATCAAAGAAGATCTCCGGGGAAACGCGGGAGTCCGCACAGGTCAGCACAATCGCAAAGGGAGTCTGCCCCTTGGATTGTGCAACACGACGCTCTGCCCCCTGGTCCGGATGCTTCACCAGCCCGGAGACAAAACGGCTATTTCCCTCCTTCAGCCGTGCCAAAGCATCGTCCGGCGAAACGGCAGGGTTTTCGGCCCTCAGGCTGGAAACCATTAATAGACCAAGGCAGGGCAGTAAACGCAGTAAGACAAAACGCGACGTGTTCATTAGGATTATCAATTAGGGGTTAAAGCAGGTGTAAGCCGTCGCGGGTGTCATCGGCACAGTTGCGTCATTATTGAATAATTAGCGCCGAATTGATCGAACAGAACCAGGTCCGCTTACGACCTAGCTCGATTTCGCTGCCCCCCCCTTTATGGCGCACCAGTGCCCCCCCTCCTCTGAACGCAGCCAGGTGGATTTATGAACTCTGATTTTGCCTAACCGCAGCCGACCGCCCCAAGGTTCACTCCCCCGTGCCCGACCTCATCGACCAACTCACTCAACGCCTGGGCACCCACCGCGTGCTCACCGCCCGCGAAGACATTCTGCCCTACGGCTTCGACGGCACCGCCACGCTTCAGCAACTACCCGCTTGCGTCGCTTTCCCGCGCGACGCCGCCGACGTGTCGTTCGCCCTCAAACTCGCCCGCGACTATGCCACCCCGGTGGTCACCCGCGGCAGCGGCACCGGGTTGTCCGGCGGCAGCGTGCCCTTGGCCGGTTGCCTGGTCCTCTGCCTGGTCCAGATGAACCGCATCCTCGAAGTCGACACGGCCAACCTCACCCTGCGCGCCGAGGCCGGGGTCATCACCCAAAAGATTTACGAGGCGGCCGACGCCGCCGGCCTGTTTTACCCGCCCGATCCCGGCTCGATGAAGATCAGCACCATCGGCGGCAACGTCGCGGAAAACTCCGGCGGCCTGCGCGGGCTCAAATACGGGGTCACCCGCGACTATGTCATGGGCCTGGAGGTTATCCTCGCCGACGGGTCGATCTGCTGGCTCGGCTCAAAGTGCGTCAAGGACGTCGCCGGCTACAACCTGCGCGACCTGTTTATCGGCAGCGAGGGCACCCTCGGGGTGGTCACCCAGGTGTTATTAAAACTCCTGCCCCGGCCCGCCGCCCGCCAGACCCTGCTAGCCGCCTTCCCCTCGATGGAGGCCGCCGCCGAAACCGTCTCAGCCATCATCGCCGCGCGGATCATCCCCTGCACCTTGGAGTTCATCGACCAGACGACCCTGCGCTGCGTCGAGGATTTTGCCAAAGTCGGCCTGCCGCGCGATGCCGCCGCCATTTTATTGATCGAGACCGACGGCCACCCCGCCGCCGTGGCCGACGAAGCCGCGCAGATCGAAGCCCTCTGCAGCCACCACGGCGCCAGCTCGCTGCGCCGGGCGGCCAACGCCACCGAAGCCACCCAGTTGGCCACCGCCCGGCGCAGCGCCTTTTCCGCCCTCGCCCGGCTGCGCCCGACCACGATTCTGGAGGACGTCACCGTGCCGCGCAGCGAACTCGCCGGCATGATCCGCGCCATCGGTCTGATCGCCCAAAAGCACGCCCTGACCATCGCCACTTTTGGCCATTTTGGGGACGGCAATCTGCACCCGACCATCCTCACCGACGAACGCGACCACGCCGAGATGCACCGGGTGGAGTTGGCGGTGGCCGAGATCATTGCCGCCACCCTCGAACGCGGCGGCACCATCACCGGCGAACACGGGGTCGGGCTGGCCAAAAAACCGTTCCTTCGCGCCCAGTTGGGCGATGCCTCCTTTGAACTGCTCCGGCTGGTCAAACGCGCGCTCGATCCGGAAGGGCGGCTCAACCCGGGCAAGATTTTCGACTGAGCCCGCCGCGCGCGCCGCCGAACCGACCGATGACATCCCTCCGCGACCTCGACTACTCCGTGCTCCAGCAGTGCATGCACTGCGGGTTGTGCCTGCCGACCTGCCCGACCTACGAGGAAACCCAGCGCGAGCGCCACAGCCCGCGCGGGCGCATCGCCCTGATGCGCGCCATCGCCGACGGCGAACTCGCCGTCAGCCAAAGCTTCGGCGAGGAGATGTATTACTGCCTCGGGTGCCTGGCCTGCACCAGCGCCTGCCCGGCCGGGGTTAACTATGCCGAGCTGCTGGAAACCGCCCGCACCGAGGTCGAGCAAGCCGGGGTACTCGCCTCGCCCACCCGCAGCCTGATCCGCACCGTCACCCTGCGCGTGCTCTTCACCCGACCCCGCCTACTGCGAGCCGTCGGCCGCCTGCTCTGGCTGTGGCAAGCCAGCGGCCTGCAAGCCCTGGCCCGCAGCGGCGGGCTGATGAATCTCTTGCCGACCAACCTGCGCCGCCTCGAACCGCAGGCGCCGACCGTCCTGGCTAAGTTTTCCCACCAACGCATCCGCCCAGTCGAGTCCCCCGCCAGCTCCCAGGTAACCACCCCCCTCCGCCGCGTGGCTGTGCTCACCGGTTGCGTGCAAGACCTGGCCTTCGCCGACATCAACCGCGCCACCGTCGACGTGCTGCTGGCCAACGGCTGCGAAGTCCACACCCCGCCGGTGCAGCCGTGCTGCGGCTCGCTCCACGCTCACAACGGCGACCACGCGAGCGCCCTCGCCCTCGCCCGGCGCCAACTCGATTTAATCAACCCCGCCGACTTCGACGCGATCATCAGTAACGCCGGCGGTTGCGGCTCCCACCTGCGCGCCTACGGACACCTGCTCCACGACGATCCCGCCTACGCACCAAAAGCCGCCGCCTGGTCGGCTAAGCTGCGCGACATCCACGAATACCTGGTCGAAATCCAGTTCCGCCCTCCGTCGTCTCCCGGCGGCAGCAACCCGCCGGCGTCAGGCGGGGTTCCGGCCGCCACCACGACGGTCACCTACCACGAGAGTTGCCACCTCTGCCACGGGCAAAAGGTGTCGGCTCAGCCCCGCGCCATCCTCCGCGCCCTGCCCGGGGTGGTGTTGAGCGAGTGCGCCGAGTCGCAGTGGTGCTGCGGCAGCGCGGGTATTTATAACATTACTCAGCCGGAGACCGCCGCCCGCCTGCAAGAGCGCAAAGTCGGGCACGTTCGCGCCAGCGGGGCGCAGGTGGTGGCGACCGCCAACCCCGGTTGCCACCTGCAGCTGCAAAACGGTTTGGCGCAATCCCCGGGCCCGGCCCTCACGGTGACCCACCCGGTGGTCCTGCTGGCGCAAGCTTACGCCGCGGAAAAAGACGGCGCAGCCGGCACCGGCCACGGCTTGGCCCCAGGAAAGTAGCGCCGACTTCCAGCCTGCTTGGGGGATTTCAGAGCGGGCTCGAAGCAGAGCGGAAGTCGGCGCTACTTCCCTGCGGCCAACTGGCTTCCTCACGCCGCCTCGGATTTAGGGATTTAAAACCCGCCCGGTTCGCATACACCTGAAGTCGCCCCGACGGATCCGTCGGCCGGTTGCCTTGCAAACACCGTTACCCGCCATGAACCCAACCCTCCGTGTCACCGTCTGGGGTGAGTTTCGCCACGAAAAGAAGAACCCCAAAGTTGCCGCCCTTTATCCCCGGGGCATGCACGAAACCATCGCCGATTTCCTCCGGCCGCAGACCGATTTCACGGTGCGCTCCGCCTGGCTCGACCAACCCGAACACGGGCTCACCGACGCGGTTTTGGCCGCGACCGACGTTCTCATCTGGTGGGGCCACCAAGCCCACGACGACGTGCACGACGAGGTCGTCGCCAAGGTGAAAACCCGGGTCCTCGAGGGCATGGGCCTGATCGTGCTGCACTCCGCCCACTATTCCAAAATCTTCAAAACCCTACTCGGCACCACCTGCTCGCTCAAATGGCGCGAAGCCACCGACAAGGA
>JBILBW010000034.1:0-23516 GCA_044353465.1 Rariglobus sp.
CAATGTTTTGGCTCAGGTCACCCTCCGCAAAGAGCTTTTTGAAATCGACCGGTAGATGCTGACCCTGCCGGGAGATAAAACTGTTCGCCAGATCGGCCTGGACCACGAGGCTGCGGTCCATGACCCGCGTCTCCAGTCCTTGGGCTTGGGCGACGGCCTCGATCAGGGTGAGTGGCCGGTTCAAGGGGAAGGCCCCCTTTTTGACGACCGCCCCGAGCACATAGTAGCGTTTGCTCCGATAGGTCGCGGGCCGGACAATAATTTCGGGCGTGTTGCGGAATTTGCCGAGCTCGCGGTTCAGTTCCGAGCGGAGTTCATCCACCGTCAGGCCGGCTGCCTTGAGGTTTTGAGCCTCAAGGTAACTGATCCGGCCATCGGGCCCGATTAAGACGGAGGTGGCGGTGGGTTCGGCCTGGCCGAACGCGTTGATCTGGATTTGATCACCGGGCCCGAGGGTGAAGCGCTGTTGCCACGGGGCGCGGGCGGTGGTGTCGACCAGGGCCAGGGCGGCGGCCTGCGGTACCGCCGGGCTGCCGGCACCTTCGTCAGGCGACTGCGTTTGTGCTGAGACCGGTGCCCCGGCCAGGCCAAAAGCGGTGGCCAACAGGAGGGAGCGTCGGCCAAACCACCGGGCGAATCGTGGTTTCCGCGTGGAGTTGGGGGTGCGATTAAGAACGGTGCCGACCAGGTGGCAGCGTGCGTGGCGGAGGTTTTCGAGGTGTCCGATGGTTTCACCGGCTTCGGTTTTGTGGCTCTCGGCCAACCAAACGAGGTTGGGCATCTTTTCGACCAAAAGCAGCGTTTCTGGCGACGTCATTGACGGCAGATCCACCAGAATCACCAAGTTGTCCTGGTTTCGCCATGCCTGAAGCGCCCGTTGCCACTGGTTGCGCCGTTCCAGGTCCCAGATCCATTCACGGGGAAGGGGCAGGCTGTCGGCTGGCCAGCCCTCGGGGAGGGATCTGGATTCCACCAAACGGGAGGGATCGGACACGATCATGGCGGTGTACTCCGGCGAGCCCCAGCAGGGAACCACGGGCACAGCCGCGCTTTTCGCCGGGGTGTTTAATTCGGCGACGATCCCGGTCGCCGTGTCGGCCGAAACAATCAGCACGTTGTATCCGCATTGGCGGGCGGAACCGGCCAGCAGTTCGATCCAGGTTGAGCGTCCCTCTCCCCCGCCGGCGGAAGTGAAGCCGCAGACAATACCCTGCCCGGGGATAACGCTCAGGTGGCCGCGCAGCGCGGTCCAGCTGAGCAAGGCCCAGTGCGCCTTGTCCGCCGGGCTCATATCGTCGAGATCGCCCACGCTACCCAGGAGCGGCAAACCGGTAATCCGTGCCAAATCGGCGCCGGTTTTGACCCGGTCGTCGAACAGTTCCCGCAGGGCGATTAACACCATCAAGGCGGTGGCTCCGGCGAGGCTGCCGAGCAGGGTGAGCGCGACGACCAACGGGGCCGAGTGTTTTGTGAGCACGTTGCCGGGGCTGGCGGCATTGAGCTGGCGCAGGGAGCCCGGGGGCGAGTGCAGGAAGGGAAGAATGGATCGTTGCCGGGTAACCAGGGCGGTGTGCCGGTTCTCCAGGATCCCGAGGGTCATCGCCAACGCCTCGTATCCGGAACTAAGGGCAGCCACTGTGGGGGGCTGCCGGAGCGCTCCTGAGGTGGCTATGGGCTCGGCCGCGACCGGGTTGGTTCCTGGGGTTGCGGCGGGCTGGGGTAATTGGGCGGTAAGCGCGGCCAGACGCACCTTCTGTTCCCGGACAAGCGGGTGGGCTTCAGTGAAGCGCGTTTGCAGTTCATCGAGTTGTTCGCGCGCGGCCTGCACCCGGTCGTAGAGGCGGTTTGTCCGTGGTGGAGGGATGGCCCCCCCGCTCGCTGGGACGGCGTTGGCCGTTGCGGACAGCGGCGGCAATTCCGCCTGGCCCCGCTCGGTTTCGATCAGAGCGAGTCGTTGGCGGACCAGCAGGCGGTCGGCCTGATTGTCTGCGAGTTGCTGATCCAGTTGCTGGGTCGCCTCCTGGGCCTCGATCTGCTGGAGGCTTTGCGTGAACTTAACAGATTCTTGACCAATGAGATTGGCCAGGGCCGCCGCCGCCTCCGGGGTTGGGCTGGTGGCCGTAACCGTGATAAGGGTGCTGTTCCGATCTATGGTCAGGACCAGTCGTCCGGGGGGCGGGCCGGCCGGGGAAGCGGGGGATTGCTGGGCGCGCGCCTTTTGTAACCTGTCGGGGGCGGAGATGAGCCCAAAGAGCATCCCCGTGTCGTAGGACTGGGGGTGGTAGTCATCCGAGGCGAGGGGGGACTCGTAGCGGCTCAATTGGACGGAGGCCGCGTAGCTGGGGCGAAAAAACGCCCACGCCGCCAACCCGGTGGTCAATCCGCAGAGCAGGCCGACTACCAGCAATTGGCGCCAGCGAAGGAGGACGGCTTCAGCTAGGGGCATGAAGTCGAATGGGGTCCCGGGCGGGTTGGGCTCCGCTGCGATCGCGGGGGCTAGGGCGCGCGGGCGGTGGGATTCGGGGTGGTCGTGCATAGCGCTAGTAGGGTTTACGGGAAAAAGTCGGTTATTATGACAAGTCGCTAACCTACACCGAATCCGCGGTCCGGCTAATTGGGTGGGCACCTACTTAAGGCCTGAAATTAGCTCCAGCCGGCGGTCTTGGCGGCCGTTGGGTCGGCACCTCGGGGATGAGACCGGAGCCGACCCACCGCCCCGGGTGGCCGTTTAAGCGGCAAGTGGATAGGAGGGAGCCTGTCGAAGCCCTGTTTGGCCATCTGCTCGAGGGCTTCCACGCTCTTGGGTTTCAACTGCTAACTGGGGGCGCCCAAATCGTAAGCCCGCTCGCTGTCCTCGGGGCTGATTGGACTCACTCAGAACCAAGCGAGGACGCCGGTTCTAGTCGGGCGGGGCATTGGAACCCAGCGAGCACCGTGTCGCCGTTTCCCACTCATTGTCAGGTCGGGAAACCGGATGCACGGTAAGGGAAATTGGCTGAGGTGGCGGGTGGGGTCGCCGCGCCAATCGGCGATGGCGCCTTACCCATCGCGGGCAGTTTGTGGAGGTAGCATTCCCCCTAAAAAACTAACGCAGCCGCAACGGGTCGATTTCGCCGTTATCGATGACAGGACCACGGTTTCGGCGCGGTTCAGGGCATACGTACGGGCGTGCGGTTGCTGCCCAGTCCGGGTTGGGTACGGCATAGATCCACCCAAAAACGGCTTCCTTGGGCGGGCGCGGAAACCAAGCCGACCCGGCCACCCATGCGCTCGACCCCTTTTTTCACCACCGCCAGCCCGAGGCCGCTGCCGCCGTAGGCATTGGTGTGCAGCTGTTTGAAGATGTTGAAGATGCGCTCCTGGTGTTCAGGCGCAATCCCGATCCCGTTGTCTTCCACCCAAAGCCGGAGGAATCCGCCCGGCCGATCCTCGCTGCGAATCCGCACCAGCGGGGGAGGACCTTGGACGAATTTCAAGGCATTGCTGATCAAGTTGGCGAGGATCCTCTGCAGGGTCACGGGGTGGGCCAGGACCTCACCCAACGGTGCGACGATTTCGATCCGGGCCCGGCTTTTTTTGATCGGGGTTTCGCAGGCGGCGAGCGCATCTCGGAGCACGGTCTCGAGGCAGACCGGGCTCAGCTCTATTTTTTCCTGATGGATCCGGCTGAACGCCAGCACGTCGGCGAGCAAGTGATCCATGCTACGGGCCGCCGCCTGGATGAAGCGGGCGTAGTCCTGGCCTTGCCGGTTGAGCTGATCGGCGTGTTCTTCCAGGAGGAGTTGGGAAAACCCCTGCAAGGTGCGCAAGGGGGCGCGCAGATCCTGCGAGATCGAGTGGGCGAAGTTTTCCAATTGGGCGACGCTTTGGCGGAGCTCCGACGTGCGAAACTGGACGGTATTTTCCAACTCCACGGTGTAGCGAGTGAGTTGCTCCAGCAAGTCGCGTACCGCCGCCTCGGTTTTTTTGCGCGCGGTGATGTCGCGTATGTTGCATTGAATCACCTGGCGCTCGTCCTCCAGGTAGCGATTGCACACGAACTCCACCTCAACGCGCCGCCCGTCCTTGGCGCGTAACGGCCGGTCTTCGTACCGCACGTACCCAATCGCCTGGAGCTCTTGAAAGGCCGCCTTGCTCGCGGCGACGTGTTCGGCAAACCCATGCTCGTGCAACTCCTTGCCGATAAACTCGCCGTAACTGTAGCCGAGCAGGGCCAGCAGGTAGGGGTTGACGTCGGTGATTTTCCTCGTCTCCGGGTCGATGATGACGATGCCGTCATAGGCTGTCTCGAAGAGACGGCGGTAACGGGTTTCCTGGACGGAAGCGGCGACGATGGACATGGGGGAAGGCGAATAAGTTGGCCCCTTCAGCTTACCCCCATCTGCACTGGCCTTAAGTAGGGTGTAGGCCCCAATTTACGGGCGGTTGGCGCCGTGGGTTGGCCTCACTTAACCAACTGGTTTTGGATCGCGTAGTGGGTTAATTCGGCGCTGTGACGCATCCCCATTTTTTCCAGAATCCGGGTCCGGTAGGTGCTGACGGTCTTCACGCTCAGAGACAGTTCCTGGGCGATTTCGCTGACGGTTTTGCCGGAGGCAATTAGCCGGAGCACAACAAACTCCCGATCGGAAAGCCGTTCATGCGGTGCGATTTGCACGTCCATGGCGAGGTAGGCGGCCATTTTTTCGGCCAGGGCGGGGCTGATGTAGCGACCGCCTGCGAGGACCTTTTTTACCGCCCCCACCAATTCGCCCGGTGCGCTTTCCTTGGTCATATAACCGGCCGCGCCGACTTTAAGCAGACGCACCGCAAACTGATCTTCTGGATGCATGCTCAACATCAAGACGGGCAGGCGGGGGCGGGACTTTTTGATCGCCTTGAGGACCTCCAAGCCGTTTTGCCCTGGCATGGTGATATCGAGCACCAGCACATCCCAGGTTTCCCGCCAGACCAGCTCGATGGCTTGTTGCCCGTTGCTCGCTTCACCGAACACGGCCTGCTTGAACTCGGCAGCGAGGATTTGCTTGAGCCCTTGGCGCACCACCGCGTGATCGTCGGCAATCAGGATTCTCATGGTGCTTGGTTCTGGGGCTGGTCGTCGGAGGACAGGGGAATACTCACCGTGACGATAGTGCCCAGCCCCGGGCCTCCGGAGAAAACCGCGGTGCCTCCCAGCAGGGCGGCCCGTTCACGAATCCCGGCCAAACCAATCGATTTGGCACTGGCAATGGCCGCTTCGGGTATGCCCTTGCCGTTGTCGGTCACGATCAGCACCAGTCGCCCCGCATCTACGGCCATGAGCACCTCGACGGCGGTGGCTTCGGCATGGCGGATGATGTTAGTGAGCGTTTCCTGAAAGATGCGAAAAAACGTGGTCGAGAACTCCTGCCCCCACATCGTCTCGTCCGCCATCGTTGTAATCGTGCAACGCACCCCGGTGCGCAGCTGGAAATCATGCGCTTGCCACTCGATTGCCGCCACCAGTCCTAGGTTGTCGAGCACCCCCGGGCGCAGTTCGGTGCTAATTTGGCGCACCGTCTGGATTGTGGCGTCAATCCGCTCGGTCAGGGCCTGCACCTTTTGCCCGAGGATGGGGTCCGTTTTGACCAGGTCATTTACCAGCCAGGAGAGGTCGAGTTTGAGCCCGGTCAGGCCCTGGCCCAGTTCATCGTGCACCTGGCGGGCAATGCGAATGCGCTCCTCTTCGCGCACCTTCTGGAGGTGGGCGGTGAGGGAGCGGAGCTGTTCGTTCGATTGGAGTAACTTTTTTTCGGCTTCATGGCGCTCCTTGCGCTCGGAGGCTTCCCGCAATGCACGGCGCACCGAGGCGCCCAGCCGGGCCAGGTGTTTTTTAAGGACATAGTCGGTCGCCCCCGTTTTCAGGGTCTCAATGGCCACTTCCTCGCCCATCGTTCCCGTCACGAAGATAAAAGGAATGTCGGGTGCAGTGCCCTGGACGATGCGCAGGGCCTCCAGTCCATCGAAAGTCGGCAGACTGTAATCCGAGAGGATGACGTCCGGCGTGGTTTCGCTCAACTGGCGCTCAAACTCCGCGCGGGTGTCCACGCGCAGAATGAGCACCTCCACACCGGCGTCGACCAAGGCCCGCCGGGCGAGTTCGGCGTGTGCGGGATCATCCTCCAGCATGAGAATGTCGATGGGTTTGGGCGGAGGCATGTTTGGAGGGGGACGACCGAATTAAGGGCCGTCAGGGGGCGATGGGGCTGGTTTGGGGAGCGTTTTTCAGATCGAAAAGGTCATGGGATTCGCCGGTTTTTTAACGCTGGTTCGCCTTTAACAAATTACTCAGGCCGGCCAACTCGAGGACGTTGCGTACATCGGATCGGGCGCCTAAGAAACTCAGGCCCTGGTCCTGCTTGCGCGCCCAAAGCCGCAGGCGCGCCATCAACTCGGCCCCGGAACTGTCGATGAACTGCAGTCGGGCGATATTGACCAGGTGGGTATTGCGTGGGGGCGGCCCGCTTGCGCTCAAGTGGCGCACGGTCAGTTCCCAGACGGCTTCGGCGTTAGCCGCGGTGATTTCGCCCTGCCAGGCCACGGTGTGGCCCCCTGGGTAGGGCGGCACGACTGTTTCGGGGTGAACGGCTTCCGGAATCAGTGGGTGGGCCGTGTCAGAGTTCGGGGCGATTTTGAGGTACTCGGTTAATTGTAATAAGTGAAGGGTTCCCCGCACCTCCGCGCTGGGGTTGAGAATGACCAGATCTTTGCCTTTTTGTTGGAGGCGGCGATGCCACTGCACCAGCAGGGCTGCGCCGGTGCTGTCCAAAAACTTCACCTGCGCTAGGTCCAGCTGACAATCCTCACTCCCCCGGATGGCCTCCTCGAAGGCCGCTGCCCTTTGATTCAATTCCGCCGCACTCAGGTCTCCCAAAATACGGAACTTGCGGTGATATGGTGAGGGAGTCGTGGGAATAAGTTCCAATCCGGCCTCGGCATGATGCCGATCGCGCAGGTATAGGCATTGGCGGGCAATCGCCGGCAGGAAATGGATGAAATCACCCGCATAGCGGCCAATCAGGCGCCTGGGCTCCTGCGCCAGGCGATAAAAGCATTCGGTCCCCGTCCGCCGCATAAGGGCGGGGGCGCGTTTGACCCGGCCGGCGATAAAATCGAGGGTGGCGCCCACCCCAATCAAGACGGGAACCCCGAGTTGGCGGTAATGTTTGGCCATCCATTTTTCCTGTTTGGGGCAACCAAACGAGACCAACAGGAGATCGGGTCGTGTCGCGCTGATCCGCTGGGAGATTTCGGCGAAGTTCATCTCCAAAAGTTTGCCATAAGGGGGCGAGTAGTGGCCGGCGATCACCAGTTGGGGGTGTTGTTTGATCAGGCGGGCGGCTGACTCGGCAGCAACTCCGGGTTGGGCGCCGAGCAGAAACAGCCGGTGCCCCTTGCGGGCTGCCGCGGCGATTAGCAGCGGAGTCACATCGGAACCGGCCACCCGTTCCGGCAGGGGGTTGCCAAGCCAACGGGAAGCCCACAGCAGGGGGGTGCCGTCGCAGAGCACCAAATCGGCAGCGAGCAGAATCCGGCGCAACTCCACATCGCGTCGCGCCTGCACCAAAAAGTCCACGTTGGCGGTAACCACATAATGGGGCTGCCGACTGGCAATCATCGCCTCGACCCGCGCCACCGCCTCGGCCTGGGTGATGTTTTCAAAGGGAACCCCCAGCAGCCCGATCGGCCAGCGCCGCGGCCCTGGGCACCCGCTGCTGGCGGCGGAAGGCGGCCCTTCCGAAACGGCGGCGGTGGCACGAATGCAGGCAATCCCGAATCTCATGCCTAATTAAACGCGCTTGGCGGCCTTACCGAAATAGGGTCGGAGACTACCGCTGGCGGGTCTCGGGGCGTGGAGGCGGACGACTTATTCAGGGTAATACCCACTCCTCAACTCTCCCCATTGGATTGTAAGGTAGCGGCTCAAATTATGAGTACCCTCAACCAACGGCAGTCCCCCTCATGCCCGCAGCAGCGGTTCCTCGCGCCTTCAGCCCCTTCAGCCGACTTTGGGCGCGGGGTGATTGCGGGCGCCTGTTCGGGCGCCGAACTGTCGTCGCCCGGGCTGGCTGGGCGCGGCCCCGATTGTTTGCATCAGTGGTTTGAGGCCCAGGTTGAACTCAAGCCGTCGGCGGTGGCCCTGGTCTTCGACCAAGAACGGCTGACTTACGCTGAGTTAAACTGCCGGGCCAATCGTCTGGCGCATTGCCTGCGCGCCGCCGGGGTGGGCGGCGAAACCCTCGTGGGCATATTCCTCGATCGTTCCGTTCACATGATCGTGTCGATGTTGGCGGTGCTTAAAGCTGGTGGCGCTTACGTGCCGCTCGACCCGGTCTATCCGGTCGAGCGCCTTAGCTTCATGTTGGCAGACACCCAGGCCGGGATCATTCTCACTCAAACCGCGTTGTTGGAGCGGTGGGAGGACCTGCGGGCCAGGGCCGATCTATCGGCGCGGGTGTATTGTGTGGATGCCCCAGGGGACCAGGACCTCCGCGAAGAGGGAAATCCAGCCGCAGAGGTGCAGGCCGCCAACCTAGCCTACATCATCTACACCTCGGGCTCGACCGGCCAACCCAAGGGGGTAGCGGTGGAGCACCGTAACTCGGTCGCCCTGGTGAGCTGGGCCAGCCACGTTTATAGTTCGCGGGAACTGGACGGGGTCCTGGCTGGCATCTCGATTTCCTTCGATCCGTCGATTCTGGATATTTTTATGCCGTTGTGCCTAGGCGGGAAGGTGATTTTGGCGGCCAACACGCTCGCCCTGCCGGGGCTGGCGGCGGCGACCGAGGTTCGGTTGCTCTTTTCGGTGCCGTCGGTGATCCGCGAGTTGATGCGGATGGGGGGAATACCCAATTCGGTGGAGACCATTAATATGGGCGGCGAACACCTGCCCACGTCGTTGGTGCAGGACCTCTACGCCTTGCCCCACCTCAAGCGGGTCTACGATTTGTATGGGCCGACCGAAACGACGACCTGTTCAACCTATGCTCTGCGCACCCCGGAGGCCCCGGCGAACATCGGTCGACCGATCAACGGCACGCAAGTCTACGTCTTGGATTCCCAGTTGCGCCCGGTGCCAACCGGGGAGACGGGCGAATTGTTTATCGGCGGCCACGGGGTGGTAAGAGGCTATCTGAACAACCCGGCGATCAACCAACAGCGGTTCATTGTTTCGCCCTTTGCGAACGACAAAACCGCCCGACTTTATCGCACCGGCGACCTCGGCCGCTACCGGCTAGACGGCACGCTGGAGTTCGCCGGGAGAAATGACCGCCAGGTGAAGATCCGCGGCTTTCGGGTGGAACTGGGCGAAGTCGAGTCGGCCCTGCTCAGGCACGAAGGGGTGGGGGAAGCACTGGTTGTCGCCCACGAGGATAAGTCGGGCAAGCGGGGCCTGGTCGCCTACGTGGTGCCGCGGGCCAAGGCTGGGCCGCACCGCGGCGACTTGCCGGCGGCCGAGTCCCCGCCCCTCGGGCCGCAACTGCGCTTGCACCTGCGTGAACGCCTGCCCGACCACATGGTTCCAGGCGCATTTATGGTGGTGGACCGGTTTGCCCTGACCCCGACTGGAAAAATCGACCACGCGGTCTTGCCGGCCCCGCAGTACCTGAGGCCAGGCGCAGGGGAGTTTGTGGGCCCACGGGATGGGACCGAGGCGCTGCTTTGCCAAATTTGGGGGGAGCTGCTCAAAACGAAGGAAATCGGGGTCAATGAGGACTTTTTTCAGATCGGCGGTGATTCCCTCCTCGGGGCTGTGATGTTCACCGAGGTGGAAAAACGCACGGGTGTACGCCTGCCGATTGAGTCCGTGCTGCGCAACGCCACCGTGGAGCGATTGGCGACCTTCATCGCCGCGGCCCGCCAGTTACGTCAAGGGGGCGAATGGTCGCCCTGGGTCGAGATTCAGCCGCTGGGGAACCGGCCGCGGCTTTTCCTCGTCCACGGGGTGGGCGGGGGGATGATGTGGGGCTACGCTAACCTCGCCCGGCACCTCGGCGATAATCAGCCCATTTACGCGTTCCGGGCCCGCCCCGCCACCCCGTTGACCATCACCGAAATGGCCGAGTCCTACGTGCGCGATCTGCGCGCCTTCCAGCCCGAGGGCCCGTACCTGCTGGGCGGGTACTGCTTTGGCGGCAATATCGCCTACGAAATGGCCCGGATCCTGATGGCCCAGGGTCAGCGAGTGGATCTGTTGGTGTTGTTTAACTCTTCGCCGCCCAACAGCAGCTACGATTGCACGGCGATAACGCCCCTGTTCGTCGGTAGATTTATCCTCAACCTGACCCACTGGTTCATCGGCTTTGTGAAGTGGGGCCGGGTCAAGCAGCTGCGGTTTCTGCGCTGGAAATTCCAGATGTTGCAAAGGCGCTTGGGCAAGTTGCTGGCAAGGGGCGGCCCCGCAGATGGCTTCGATGTGGAGACTCAGGTTGATTTGTCCACCGTGCCGATGGAGGACCATGCTCTATGGTCGGCCCATGTGCGGGCCAACGGGCAGCATACCGCCGGGGTTTACCACGGCAAAGTCACCCTGCTGCGCACCTTGGGGCACCCATTCGATTGCAATTACGACCCGCTCTGTGGCTGGGCGGATTACGCCAAGGGCGGCATAACGGTGAAAGTCCTTCCCGGGTTGCACGAGAGCCTGCTCGAAGAGCCCCAGGTGCGCCTCGCCGCCAAGGAATTGAAGGCGCTGCTCGATCAACTTAATGCCGAAGCCTCCTCCCTATCATGAAACTCCTCCGCTTTTTTTTCCGATATTCACCGCGCACCATGCTTTTGGCGGCGTTGATCGCGTTGGTCGCCGGGGGGTGCAACGCCGGCCTGATCGCACTCGTGAACGCCGTGCTCTCAGGAGCGTTGACGGCGACCACCGCGCTGATCTCGGGTTTTGTGTTGCTGGGGGTCGTGCGGTTGTTGGCCCACTTTCTTGCCCAGGTCACGCTGACCCGGTTCGCGCAGATGAGTACGGCCAATCTTCGCCACGATTTGGTGGAGAAAATTCTCGGCGTCCCCTTGCGGCAATTAGAGGAAATCGGCGCGGCCCGCCTGATGGTGGCACTGACCGAAGATGTGATGAGCATCACCGAGGCGATGCGGATTATTCCCTCTTTTGTGGTCAACTCGGCCGTGTTGCTGGGAGGGGCGATTTATCTCGGGTGGCTTTCCTTGCAGATGCTTTTGATTGTTTCCGTGCTGATCGTGCTAGGCGCGGTGGGCTACCGTATTTTGGTCCACAGTGGCTTTTCCATGCTGAAATCGGCGCGGGAGGCGGAAGACCGTTTGTTTGGCCACTTTCGGGCCCTCACTGAGGGAATCAAGGAGCTCAAGTTGCACCGGCACCGGCGCAACGAGTTTCTCCACGGGGGCGTGCGGGCTGCCACCGATGAGTACCGGCGCCACAATGTCGCCGCGGAAACCCGGTTCGCCCTGGCGCAAAACTGGAGCCAATTTTTGTTCTTCGCCCTGATCGGGGTGATTCTGTTTCTCATGCCCAGACTGGAGGGCGTGAGTGAACACGCCATGACCGGGTATGTGGTGGTGACGCTTTATCTCATGGGGCCGCTGGCGGCCATCATGTTCGTTTTTCCGGTGTTTGGGCGTGCCCAGATCGCCCTTCAGAAAATCGAAAAAGTGGGTCTTTCGCTCACCGAGCGCTGCAGCGACCTAAGTGTCCCGGGGCCCAATTGCGCCCCTTCGGGGATGAACCGACTGGAACTAATCGGCATCAGTCATGCCTACCGGCGCGAAAACGAGGACAGTACCTTCACCTTAGGGCCGGTGAATCTCGTTTTTTCACCGGGGGAAATCGTTTTTCTGGTGGGCGGCAACGGCAGCGGTAAATCAACCTTGGCCAAGATCATCACCGGGCTTTATCCGCCAGCCAAGGGCGAGATCCGTTTCAACGGCAAGTTGATCGATGAGCACAATCGCGACCATTATCGCCAGTTGTTTTCGGCCGTGTTCGCGGACTTCTATTTGTTCGATTCTTTTATCGGCCTAGACAAGTTGCGGCTTGAGGAGCGGGCCAGTGCCTACCTCACCGAGTTGCAACTCGACCACAAGGTGAAGATCATCAACGGCGCGCTTTCGACCACCGATTTGTCGCAGGGCCAGCGCAAGCGCCTCGCCTTGTTAACGGCCTACCTGGAAGACCGCCCCTTCTATCTTTTCGACGAATGGGCCTCCGATCAGGATCCGATTTTTAAGGCGGTTTTCTACAATCGCCTGCTGCCTGAGCTGCGAGCCCGGCACAAGGCGGTCCTCGTCATCTCCCACGACGACCGTTATTTTCACTTGGCTGATCGCCTCGTAAAGCTGGACTGCGGTCAGTTGGTGGCCGCCGAGGTTGCTTGTCCGGGGGGAAGCGCTGATGCGATTCCTGGGGTTGGTGGATCTGGTTTATGCGCGACGACGGCCACCCCTCCCTGATCCTGCGCCGGCTGACCCTCGCTGATTTGCCGGAGATCGCGGCGGTGCATCAGGTGGCTTTCCCTCGCACCCTCGCCAGTCGGTTCGGGCGGCAAGCGTCGCGCCGACTTGCGCTTCACTGATGACCGGCCCCTACGCCCCGAGGCGGTCGGCGCGTTCGTGCAAGGGAGTTTGGTGGGCTTTTGCTTTGTCGGGGTGCGCCATGTGGCCGAGGGGCACTTTTTATGGCAGCAAGCGGGTTTCCTGATTTGGAGGTTAGTCTCCCGCCTGTGGTTGTTGACTGAGTCTTTAATTTGGCGCCGGGTGGGATTGGCCCTCCGATTGTTGTGCAACCGAAGAACGCGTCCGGTCATCACGACGGCGAAACACGGCTGTGCACCTGGAGTTGCCTTGGAATCATAGGGGAGACAATTACTTGCCGTAGATCACGCCCCTCGAGGCAAGGGCGTTGGGCAACGATTGGTTGGGGCCGGTGAGTCACCCACCCACCAGCAGGGTTTTCCGAGATCCGGCTCAGCGTCGATCCCGACAACGCCCCGGCGATCGGGCTTTATTTGCGCATGGGTTGTGAGAAGTCCTCGCCGAGCGGACAGTGGCGAGAGTTGATGTCCAAACGGCTGGTTTCGGGCAAGCGGCTTCCTTACGAGGCGATTTGCCGTATACGCGTGGTCGGGGGCCGGACACTGGCCACCTAAAACCGCAGGTGTTTAACCGTGAGGCCTTGGTTGATCAGCTGCTTGAGCGAATCGATCCCGATCTTGAGGTGGTCGGCGACGTAAACCTGGCTTACGGCCGCGTCGCTCTCGGCGGTCTTAATTCCCTCGGGGATCATCGGTTGGTCGCTCACTAGGAGGAGGGCCCCGGTGGGCGTCTGATTGAAAAACCCGGTCATGAAGATGGTGGCCGTCTCCATGTCGATGGCCATGGCGTGGATTTTCTGGAGGTATTTGCGGAATTGGGCGTCATGCTCCCAGACGCGGCGGTTGGTGGTGTAAACCGTGCCGGTCCAGTAGTCGCGGGCATAGTCGCGGATGGTGGTGGAAATCGCCTTCTGCAGGGCAAAGGAGGGCAGGGCGGGCACCTCGGGCGGAAAGTAGTCATTGCTGGTGCCCTCGCCGCGGATCGCGGCGATGGGCAGGATAAGGTCACCAACCGCGGCGCGGTGTTTGATGCCGCCGCATTTTCCCAAAAAAAGCACCGCCTTGGGTTGGATCGCGCTGAGCAGATCCATCACGGTTGCGGCGGTGGCGCTGCCCATGCCGAAATTGATAATGGTGATTCTTCCCGCGGTCGCACTGCTCATGGGCTTGTCGCGGCCACAGATTTTGACGCGGTTCCACTTGGAGAAGAGTTTCACATAATGCTGAAAATTGGTCAGCAAGATGTAATCACCGAAATCCTCAAGCGGCACCCCGGTATAGCGGGGCAACCAGTTTTCGACGATAGCGCGCCGGGTTTTCATGACCCCGAGGTTAATGAGGCACGACCCAAGCGCACGGCTTAAACTTTAGGGTGTGTTCCCCAAGGGCCTCCTGGCCGCGGCTGCCTGGGTTGAACCTGGACCCGAGGGCGGCCCGCTTCACGCGCTCGGCCCGTGGCCGTTGGCGTGGTGAGGCGTCTCGTTATCGAGGAAGATCCAGCGCTCCACCTCGACTTTGTGGCGATTGAGCGCCTCGGCGTACTCGGGCTTTTTCACCAAGCTGTCGGGCGAGTTCATCACCATCTGGATTTTTTCGTTGGGAATGTGGTGCTTGAGCAGCACGAGTGAGGCGTCGTAATCGCGGCTGTCGTAAGCGATGCCGAGCTTGCGGTAAGCGTCATCCGTGGAGCACGCCTGGTGGTTTTCCGCCATCATCGCGTCGGTAGCAAACGCACCGAACCCCGCCCCGCGTCCGTCGTTATGGAGCAGCAGGAGCGCGCCGCTGCCGTAGCCGATGATGTGTTTGACCGATTGTTTGAGTTTGTCGCGGTTCTCCATCATGCACAGCGGAAACCGGTTAAACAGCGACTCGCTGTGGATGCGAACCACCGGGCTGTCGGTCGGCCGGGGCGTGCCATGGGTCAGCACCACGACGTCCTCGCTTGTGACGATGTCGTAATACACATGGACCCGGAACCAGTAGGGGGTGGTCAGCAGATCGACCAACGGATCGGCAGGGTGCAGCTTTTTGAATGCGGTGAGATGGTCGACGGCGATTTTCACCAGGTAGCGCTGGTCGCGAATGACCTGATAGCCGAGTACGAGCGGGCGCGGGCCTGTCATGTAGTGCTCGATCGCGTGGTGCTTAAAAAGCGTCTGGAACTGGGTCTCGGTGAGCAGAATCTCGTTGTCCACCGGCTTCATCGGTAGGAAGTAACTCGCCGAGTAGATGAAGCGGCGGGCCTCGGGTAAGGCGTGCGGTTTGAACAGCACGACCGGTTCGGGCGGCAGCGCGCGTTTGACCTTGGTTGAGGATGGGCGCTTGAGAATGTGACCTCCGGCGGCCTTCGAGGTGAGGTAGGCCAGGTTGAACGGGCCGGGTTCAAACTCCAGCGCTTCCGTCCCAGTCACCTCAAGACCTTGGGCGCGGAGGGCGTCTACCTTGTCGGGGTTGTTGGTCAAAACAGTGAAGGCGGCTTTGATCCCGAGCAGGTGGCAAATGTGGGAAATGCTTTCGTAGCTGCGGTGGTCCTTTTTGAGCCCCATCGCTGCATAGGCCTCGAAGGTCGACAATTGGTCGAGCGAGGCCTGCACCAGCATGCGGTCGCGCGACTTGCCCACGTAGCCGACCCCGCGCCCCTCTTGCATCAGGTAAAAAAGAATGCCCCGGCCCTTTTCGGCGATAACCTTGAAAGCGCCCTCCAACTGCTGCACGCAATCGCAGTCGCAGCCGCGCAGGGTCTCGCTGGTGACGCAGGAGGAGTGGATCCGGGTGTGCAGCGTCTTGGCCTGTAAAATGTCACCGTGGGTCAGCGCGATGATGTAGTGTTTGTCGATCAGGTCTTGGAAAATATAGGCGCGAAACAGCCCGAAGCGGGTGGCCAGCGGGCAGGTGGCCAGAAACAGGGTTGTCCCGTAAAGCGGCCTCTCATCGATGAGTTGCGGGTGCGCCACGCTGCCAATCGCATGCTGGAGCTCGGCGATGAGCGCGGTGAAATCGGGCGCGGACGCGTCGGCGCAGGCGGGGGAAATCGGGGTTTTCTTGGGCATAACGGGTTTCGCGGCGTGTGGACCGATAACTTGCAGGTTGTCCTCGGCGGAGCAACGAACGATTTTCGCCACCATGCCGGTGATCGACGCCCATGTGCATTTGTATCCCCCTGAAGTGAACCGCGATCCGGCGGGGTGGGCCGCCGCGCATGCCGAGCCGCAGTGGGCGCAACTGTGCACGCGCCTGCGAAAGGCCAGCGGCAAACCGGTGCAGGGTTTCCCCTCGCTCGACGAGTTGCTCCGCGACCTTGATGCGGCGGGGGTGGGCCGAGCGGTCTTGCTCGGCTGGTACTGGGAAACGCACCCCAGTTGTGTCGCCCAAAACCGATTTTACGCCGAGTGCGTGAGGGCCCACCCCGACCGTTTATCGGCGTTTGCCAGCGTGCACCCGGCGGCGGGCTCGGCTGCTTTAGCCGAAATGTACCACGCCCGGGACGAGGGCCTGCTGGGCCTAGGCGAACTCTCCCCGCACGCGCAGGGCATCGCGTTGGCCGATCCCCGTTTTCAGGCCGTGCTACGGTTGGCGGGCGATTGGAACTGGCCGGTGAATATGCACGTGACCGAGCCCGAGGGGCGCGCCTACCCCGGCCGGGTCGAGACCCCACTGGCGGATTTTTATCACCTGGCGGCGGCCTTTCCCGCGGTGAAGTTCATTCTCGCCCACTGGGGCGGGCGACTGTGGCGCGCCGGCGGGGCTTGGCCAGCCAACCTCTGGGTGGATGTCGCCGCCTCGCCGTTAATCTATGGGGCGGGGGCGGAGATTTGGGCTGAGGGGCTAGTCGCGGTCGGCTCGGCGCGGGTCATCTGGGGCAGCGATTATCCCTTGGTCCTTTATCCCCAAGCCTCAGGGGCTGCGACGTTGCCGGGGTTTTTGGCCGAGGCGCAGGAGCAAGTGGAGGGCGAAGCCCAGGCGGCGGTGTTGGGGGACAATGTCGCCCGCCTACTCGGTCTCGCACGATGAGCTCGGGTAGTGAGGTGGCCCGCACTCAGGCCACCTCACCCGCGATCAAGGTCAAGACTCGCCGGAACGTGCTTGACCGGGACCGTCCCTAAACCAAGCGGTCATTTGAATGAAAAACCCGTGCGGCTCAGCTGCAGCGTTGAGCGCACCGGCCTGGGCGAACAAGCCGCTGAAACAAACCTCGATTAGAACGAAGGGTAAACGGTTACGTTTGAACCGGCCTGAACTTGGAAGTCTTCGCCCATCGACCACGTTACGTCATTGATGAGGAGCTTGTAAGCGATCGAGCTACTGGTGGCTGGAAGGGCGATTTCCCATTTGTTGTCGGCCACGCTGGCAAGTGCGACGCCGCCGTCCCAGCTCAACCCGGCGCCCTCCCCACGCACGAAAAGAGTATTGCCGAAGCCGATGTCGACCAGGGCCGTGATTACGGTCGCCGGGGGCTTTTGCGCGGGAGGATTGACCGCTGCCGCTTTGGCGGCGGGTGCTTTGGCTGCGGGTGCTTTTACAGCCGGCGGTTTCACAGTTGGGGCGCTCGGGGCTTTAACGGCCTCAACAGCGGTTTTTTTTGCGGTCTTGGCCGGGGTTTTTTTGGGGGCGGTCGGCTTGGCGATGACCGCCGGGGTTTTGGCCGGCTTGGCTTTGACCGCGGTTACCGGCGTTGCCTTGGTGGTCTTGGTCGGGGCTTTCTTCATGGTGATGCGTAAGTGCAGGTTATTGAACTTCGGAGGTGGACTCTTCACGCCTATCCGTTGGCTTCAATAGCAAATGCGAGACCAATCGGAGGTCCTGCGTCCAATTGACGGTTTCTTTCAGGGTTCAGAAGCGGCCTGTTTCCAAAAATGATGTTTACTCAGGTGATTCGGTCGCTCTAGTTCTCCCTTCCTTGGCCTTTGGGGCAGTAGCTCAGTTGATAGAGCGCTTCGTTCGCAATGAAGAGGTCGTGGGTTTGATTCCCATCTGCTCCACCAAGTTTAACCAAATCGCGTTTGCGCGGGTTTAATCGCTTTATGCGCTCACGGATTGGCTAAAGGACTGCGGGTTCGAACCACTTGCCCTGTTCTTTGATCAACGCGATCAAACGGGCGTCGGCCTCGTCTTGGGGAATGTTGTATTGAACGCAGGTTTTCCCTACGTAGAGGTTGATTTTTCCCGGGGCACCCCCGACGTAGCCGAAGTCGGCGTCGGCCATCTCGCCGGGCCCATTGACGATACAGCCCATGATCGCGATTTTGACCCCTTTTAAGTGACCGGTCTGGGAGCGGATCCGTTGCGTGGTGGTCTGCAGGTCAAAGAGGGTGCGCCCACACGAGGGACAGGCCACAAACTCGGTTTTGGAAATGCGGGCGCCCGCTCCTTGCAGAACATTATAGGCCAATTTGGCGGCGCGGGGGGGATCCAACTCAGTTTCGATGGAAACCAAATCGCCAAGGCCGTCGCAAAGCAACGAACCGGTCAGGATGGCCGCATCGAGCAAGCGCGAAAGAAACGAGGGGTCACCCTGGACCGCGGTGGCCGGGGTGTTGCGAATCCACAGCGGCGCACGCGATCCGGCGAGGCGGAGTTGTTCGATCAGGGCGCGATAGGCTCCGGTCGGATGGGCCACGACGGCTCCGTCGCTGGGCTGCTCAGGAGAGGAAAGGGTAAAGAGCACGCGGTCGTCGTTGAGTGTCGGGAGCCCCGGGGCCAGGGCGACGAGATCAGCCGCGGTGGTGGCGACGGCCAAGGTGTGGCCCCGACTGCGGGTGAACTGTGCGAACGCCTGCAGGGCTAAACGGTCATCCGCAGCAAAGTTGCGCAGGAAAACCGCCGGGGTTTTTAGTTCCCGGGTGGCCTCAGCTACCGCCTCCGCCGAAAGTGCCGCCGCGAGCTCGAAAACAATAATCGGGGGCGCTCCGGTAGCGGCCAACCCTGTTATCTCGTGACTGATGCGTTGCAGTTCGGAAGGGGTGGCGATGGGCAGGAGCAAGGCCTCGGCCGGGGTATCGGCAAACCGCGCCGAGGCGAGCTGGCTGGCGGTGGTCGTCCAGGTCTGGACCGAGGGCACGCGCACGATCACCCGGGGCGGCTGCGGCGGGCCAACCTGAAGGGTGGGGGAAAGCGCCAACGGAGCGCAGGCTCGCCGGCTGTAGGCGAAGGGATCGACGGCGTCAGCGGTTTCGCTAAAGCGATCGCGGGGCGAAACGGTCTTATTGCTCGGCGGGGTCCAGAGCGACATGGCTTTTTTCACCAAGGCTTGGGCCACGGGTATTTCATAAACGCTGTCCTCGGTGAGCGAAACCCGGATGGTGTCGCCCAACCCGTCGTACAGCAGGCTACCGATGCCAATGGCGCTCTTGATCCGGCCGTCCTCCCCGTCACCGGCCTCGGTCACGCCGAGGTGGAGCGGATAACGCATGTGCGCTTCGTTCATGCGATCAACTAGCAGCCGGTAAGCCGCGATCATCACTTTGGGGTTGGACGATTTCATCGACAGGATCAACTGGTTGAACCCGTGCGATTCGGCGATGCGCAGAAACTCCAGCGCACTCTCGACCATCCCCAGCGGGGTGTCGCCGTAGCGGTTCATGATCCGGTCGGACAGCGACCCGTGGTTGGTGCCGATCCGCAGGGCGCGGCCCAGCGTTTTGGCGCGCAACACCAGCGGCGAAAAGGACTCGTGGAGCCGCTGCAATTCCCGTTCGTAGTCGGCGTCGGTGTAGTCAGTCACGGCGAACTTTTTTTTGTCGGCGTAGTTACCCGGGTTGACGCGGATTTTCTCAACGTGTTCGACGGCCTCCATCGCCGCGGAGGGGAGAAAATGGATGTCGGCGACCAGCGGGATGTGGCCGAACCCGGCGGCCGTGAACTGCTGGCGGATCGGCCGCAGGCACTGGGCGGCGGCCACGTTGGGGGCGGTAATACGGATGATCTCGCAGCCGACCTCGGCGAGGGCGATCGATTGTTTCACCGTGGCGGCGACGTCCTGGGTGTCGCTGGTGGTCATCGACTGGACGCGCACGGGGTGATGGCCGCCGACACCAACCGGACCGACGTTGACTTCAACGGTGTCGCGACGGTGAGTTTGGAAACGGGATTCGCAGTAGGACATGGCGGTGGTAAACCTTCACTGACCGTAGAGCCGGGGCCAATGTCAAACTCAAGGGCCATTGGGGGGCGGCCTCTAGCAGCGCGATCCCCGCGTTCATTGCTAGCAGGCATTAACATGGATTTTGTCGGATCGAAAGCGGTTGTCTCACGAGGGAGGGGAGCGAACGAAAATGCCCGTGCCGCTTTGGTTTGGTCCTTTTTCCGGCTTCGAACCCTTCGCGAGCTGAACGGATCGATCTCGGGTAGATGCAATGCGGCTTTAGGTTTCAGCCCAATTTTTCGTTCAAACCATTCGGGTGTTACTGTCTAGAAGCAGCATTTACGACCCGTCCCGATCAGCCTGTGGACTGGGTGTTGGACTGCGGCCCTTGTTTGCGCGGGCACTAGCAGCCTGTCGGGCTTAGGAAGCACCCGGAAGAGTGGATTTTTGCGGAGTTGCCGAGGATGCGGAAGAAAAGGCGCGCCAAAAAATGGGGGAGTGGGTTTTCGAGCGGCTGGAACCATGCCGCAACGCTGCCAGCGCCGGTTTGTGCCGGGTTTCGGGAGGCAAGCCGCGCGCCAGTTCTCGACGCGAGTGGTTTTGCGGGACCTCGGCAACTCCGGCCGCCGCCGGGGGCGGCTCCGCGGCGGTGAAGGCGTTTCACGTTGTAGGCCAGGCAGACCAGATTCCATTCCAGCGACACTTTTTTGTATCCATGCAGGGAGAAGCGGCGGAAGCCCATCGCCTCTTTGATGATTCCAAAGACCGGTTCGAGCGTTTGCTGACGCAGTTTGTAAAGAGCGCGACCGGGGGCGGTGGCGGTGCGCCAGCGCATGCGTTGGGCGAAGGGCGCGTCGACGGCGGGCTCCGGAGGATCGTCCCGCTTATCCAGCTGCGCCGCGGTGCGGCCGTTGGGTTCTCCTATCAGGGCTGCCAATATACGCAGGCCAGGTGTCTCGCGCTCGACCCTCGTCACCGTCGCCGCGCCGAAGTAGCCGCTATCCACCAGCACGGTGGCGGGGATCACGTGCTGCTTCACCGCGTTCAGCGTGGGGACGAGTTGTTGTTTGTCGTTGGGTGCCTGGCTGACGCGGGCCCCGACGATCGCCCGGGAGGTGGTCTCCACTCCGGCCTGCGCGTGATAGGCCTGTTGGAAGACGTCCTTGGTCGGCATGATGCGGCTTTCCTGGTCGGTGAAGTTAACCTTTTCTTTCTCGCCGGGCACGGCCGAGGGCGGCTCGGGCGGGCGGCCCCGGGGAGTTTTGCCTTCGGCTTGGAGGGCTTCGCGTCGAGCGAGCTTTTCGGCGTAGTCGACCTGTTCGGCCACGAAACGGGCGTGGGCGCGGGCTTCGATCTCGGCCTTGGCACGGGGCAGCCTGGCTTTGCGCTCCGCCCGGCGCTGGATCTTGGCTGGGATGGTCAGTCCGTCTTGCAGCGGCGTGGCGTCGGCTTGCTCGGCCTTGGCCATGAGTTCGGCGATCTCAAGCTCGACGCAATTTGGGTTTCCAATTACCGCGATTTAAAACGTTTCGAATTTGGCACATGGCGGACGCCGTACCGTAACGTCAATGGTTTAGTGTGGTTTGAGGATTAACTCCCCTGCTGATCCTAAATGGCAATTAATGTGGAGTCTCCAATCCGGTACCAATAAAAAATAATCAGATAGCAATGAAAACTCGGCAAATGTTAAAATACGCAACGTTACCCATTTTGGCGCTAATGGGCGCTCCCGCGGTAACTTTACTTGCGGCGGAACAGCACCCTGCGGAAGTGATTAAAATGGATTATATAAGCCCGCTCTCGCAGGCTATTGCTCTTCAGGATGAACTCAATACTTACAGTGTTTCGCCGCGCCTTGTAGCGACATCTGCCTTGGGCCCCCCTCCTAGTGGAACAGGTGGCCCTCCCGTTCATCGGCGGGCTATTGCTTTAGCCTTTGCCTTCGAAATGCCCAAACTTTTTAACAAAGAATATCCATGGAGTCCGCATCCATTTGTATCATGTAACTTTGTTCCAGGTAATTTTAAGGTTAGTGCCACTGGTAGATATTTTTATTCAAATCTTGAGTGGGAGGTTGCTGGTGAAGCCGAGCTTGCTGCAAATTTCTCTCTTTTTGTTGGGCTTTCTTACCCGAGGACATCTGTCAAATGGCAAGAGTTCACAGTGGGTAATCAGAAAATGCGATACAAGATGGAAGTTGGGGTTAAGTTCAGTGCGAAGCCGGGCGGAAAAGTCACTTTAGACGCTAGGGGAGATTTTACTGATTCCTCTAAGCAAGTAACAGTAAACGGTGGTGCAATCTGTGATTTTACCGCGGAATTGGTGGCCCCGAAAATCTATATTCAGAAGTACGTATATCAAAATACTAGCTCCAGTGGTTGGCCTGTGTTTAAATGGATAGACCTCCCTATTTATGCGCCAACCAATGGTATAGCCGTTAATGGTCTTGTGTGTGAGATGACAGCCTTCGGGAAATTGGCACTCTTTGGCGGGGTCCGCTATCAATGTTGGGATAACTTCCCCAATTCCGACCGATCCCGGGCAAACAGGGAAGAGTTTGAACTAGTAGGCAAGGTCGTAGGGCGCTGTGGTGCTAAGGTCAAAATAAAAGTTGGAAACTACCCAGAGTTTTCGAAAGAGGTTTATTGGGAGCAAACAATTGCTGGCGATGGTGTAACAATCGATTCTGGCAGCTTAAAGAGTGCGATCGATCCAACTACTGCAGGCCATGACCCCGTAAAGCGTTGAACTCGGCGAACTTAAATTCTGAGGAAGCGTCGATACGACTGTTGAAAACCATGGCCCCCAAATCGGACTAATAAGTCCTGAAAAATTGCGGCTTTTGAACCTGAACCCTTTAAGGAAACATCGCTGAGGGGGCACATCATGCTCAAGCTGATAAGCGAATGCGTTATTATCCCTATTGGTATTCCGTGGCGAGGAAGTAATGCCCGGCTTACCCGTTTCTGCATAGGCTAGAGTCGGTTAGCTTAGGGGGTTCAGGTTTAATTCAAAAACTGATTATGATTCACTATAAAAGAGCATGGCTAGGATTGGTTTTTTTAGTTGTAGTTTTAATAGGGTTATTCTGCTATCCGGCTCCATTCAAAGATGGCGACTCCAGTGTGGCGCCCTCCCCGGCAAGCGCGGTTTTATCAAGCGCCAAACGACTTGAAGCGAAGCCCACCGCCACCAATGAAGCCGCTAATCAAAAGGCTAAAAACGACTCCGTTGTTGAGGCGCAAGCTCCGATTCCTCCGGTATCGGTTCCTTTCACGGCGGCCAGCTTGAGTGTTGAACAGGTGGAACGCTTTTTACTGAAACATCGGCGGGATGGGCCCAGTCTAATTGCAGCCTTCACAATGTTAGACGATTTAAAGTATTTAAACGAAGCAATCGAGCGCTGGCCCGATACTCCTGAGGTGGCATTGGTGGCATTGTCCGTGGGTCGAGCTGGTCCAGATTCGCTTTGGATCAAACGCCTGCAGGCGGCAGATTCCAGCAACTCACTGGCGCAATTTCTTGCCTCTTTTGAGGCGCTAACCCGGCAAGACGGGGAGTCTGCTTTTCAAGCCTTAAGGAGCGCCCGGGGTTTACCTAAATTTGATGACTACAGCGAAGGGCGATTGAAGCTCATCGAAGAAGCGGCGTTGGATGCCGGTTATTCTGCAGAGAAAGCGTCTGCTTTCGCCGCTAAGACCCCTAATCCTGCCGATGCCCTGCTGCCCAAATATTTGGAGTTCGCATCCTTGGTGACTTCTCACCTCTCGAATTATCGAAATCAGACAGCGGAAGTGGATTGGATAATTCAATCCGCCTTAAAATTGGGATCTGAACTGCAGGAT
>JBILBW010000126.1:0-7430 GCA_044353465.1 Rariglobus sp.
AGGCATCGACTTTAATACCGTCACTAAAGGCCAAATATCCAAAGCGGAGTGGAAACTCAATAACCGGCCTCGCGTCGTACTTGACGGTCAATCACCAGTCGAAGTTTTTCAGGACATTATACGTAAAAACAGTGCACGAGCCGCTTGACGCCGCCCAATTTATACCAACAGCCATCCGGTCCTTTTAACGACTGCTGAGACATTCCCCTGGATAACAATCGCCCGCTAAATGGGTGCTCGCTAAGCAATCAGCCGACAATCGGATCAGCCCTGCCAATCGCCCCTCGATGGGCTTCTTTCTCCATTCATTTTAGTATGCGTTTTTCTGTCTTTGTTGGGTTGCTCTTCGGCCTCGGGGTGCCGGCTTTGGCCGCGGGCTATGGCTTTGATGTCGGTTCGCCGCCAGCCGTGTATGCAGCTCAATTGGCCGGGGCTGGACTGACTGGCTCCGCCGGAGGCTGGATGCGCGTGCGCGGGTTGAACGAGGAGCGTAGTCCCGAAAAAATTGCCGCCGAGCGGGCCGGTTTGTTGGCGGTGCGCGCTCGCGGGGTGCAAACGATGGTGCACCTTCGCTGGGATCCCAAGGTCTGGCTCGGAGGCACCCGGCCCGGGGGTGGCCATCGCCTGCCGCTGGATTTGCGCGAGGCGTTTGCACGCGGCCGCTGGCTGGCCCTCACCTATGGGGACGGGGTCGCCGGCTGGGAAATTGAGAACGAGCCGGATATCGATTTTGTTGCCGAAAACCCGGAGACCTATGCCGCGTTTTTGAAAGCGATCTACCTGGGCCTGAAACGCGGAGCGCGGGACGCGGAGCTGGGTGCCCCAAGCCCGGGGAGGGAGGGGCGAAGTTCGGACTGGTTGGCGCGTAAGCGCGGGGGGGCGTGGTTTGGAGAGTGCAATTTACCGCGTCGCGCCCCACTGGTGCTGATGGCGCCCCTTGCGTTGCCGCCGGGACCGTATTTCGAGCGTCTCTGGGCCAACGGGTTGGCGAGTTATACCGAGGGTTTTAATTTCCATTATTATGGTTACGCCGCGGATTTCACCGGGGTTTACCGCCAGTTCGAAACCGCGGTTCGGGAGCTGGGAGCTGAGAGCTTGGAGCCGGGAGGGCGGCGTGAGTGGCCGGTGTTTATGACCGAATATGGCTATGGTTTGCTCGACGCCGCAGCCCGGCAAACGGTCGCGGGTCGGGTGCGCCAATGGCAGTGGTTTGCCGATGTCGCCCGGCAACTGCACGCCTTGCGCCCGGCGGGGCCCATGGCGTTTTTGGTCAATCCGTACTACGAAGCCGGCCTGAACGAATTTGGCCTCACCCAGCCGATCCGACCCGATTTTAACCCGCAGACGTCGCCCGCTGCGGGGGCTGCGGCAGCGGACTTGGGCGGTACGCACCCGCTGGCCCCGTCGGCGGCGCTGAGCTTCACCCCGGAGGATTTTGGGGCGCGGGCGGCGGAACCGTGGATGCGGCGGATCGGCCAACCGCTGGGGGACAATTTTGCGTCCCCGGCGTTGGCTTATTTGTGGGATTACGCCCAACGCCATCCCTATCGGCCCCGCTCGTGGTCGGTCCGGGCTCCGGCGCCTTCGCCTGTGGTGGTGGATTTTATCGCCGAGTCGGGGCTGGACGCCTGGAAAAGTGGCGGCGGGTACCTGCTGCGCGGGGCGGCTGGGCCGACCGGGGCGGTTAAACACCGGGGCGGCCGGGGGCGGGTGGTGTTGTATAATTTTGCCGACAAGGCGATTGCCGGACGGTGGGAAGTCACCGGCGGGGGCGCGGCCGGGGCGGTGGTCCTCGCGGCGGGCGAGCGGCGGGAGTTGCCGGTCGAGTTAACCGTCCCGGGTGACCGCTTTGAGGGGAACGCGTGGCGGGTGACGTTTACCCCGGAGGCGGCGGGCGGGCCACGGGCGCAGTGGGAAACGCGGCTCTATCCGGATACCGCAGGGCTGACGGCGACTCGGGTGAGCGGATTTGATTTTACGGCGGGGCAAAACCGGGAGCGGGCTGCGGGTCTGCAAACGCGGTCGCTGGCGGCGGGCGAACCGGGTTTGAGCATCCAGGGACGGTGGCTGGTGTCGGCGGGGGTGCGGGTCGAGGAAGTGGGCGAGCGGTGGCGTTTTCATATCGACCGGCTGCCGGATGAGCCGCTGCGGCCGGCGATGGTGGAGTTGCCTCTGCCGGCGGGCTTGCGGCTCGATCCGGGGATGCTGGTGGTGTTGGAGCGGCGACTGAGGCCGGCTCGGCTGGCGGGTGGAGCGGGGGAGACGCGTCCCAGCGGGGGCGTGATGGGGGCGATGATGGACGTGTATTTTCGCACTGAAAACGGGAATTTATACCAGACCTGGCCGCGGCTGCGGATGACGGCGGGGTGGGAAAGTTATGCGGAGCGGGCGGACAATTTCACGATGGGGTTTTTTGGGCGAGCGGAGTTGCCCTGGCGGTTTTTCGACAACCGGCCCGTCTCGCTGGTGTTTTTTTTGCGTCCGGCGGAACTGCCGACGGTGTTTGAGGTGCGGCGGGCGCACCTGGTGCGGTTGGGGGCGCACGACTGAGAAAGGGGTGGAGGGTGCCCCCGACCAAGGGTTCGATTCGGGGCGATTTGGGGCCTTTTGCGGCGGGCCAATCGGATCCAACGCCCAAATGGGGGCGCTTACGAGGGGAGGGTGCGCCCGGCGGGGTTCGAACCCACGACCACCAGCTTAGAAGGCAGGTGCTCTATCCAACTGAGCTACGGGCGCAAACCCCGGTGGAACCCTGAGGTTTCACTCCAAGACCGGCGACGAGAGCCTGATTGGGCCTCGTTGCTGATTTACCAGTAGCGGCTCTCGCCCGCCGACGGCAAGACCGCGTTTGGGCCGCCCCTACCATTTCGCCCGCGCAGTCCGCCCGGGCCCGGGCCAAATGCCGCCCACCCGCCACGCTGGCGGCTCGCCACAGGCCCGGGGGAGGGCGGCGCGCAGCTCAGTTTTGGGCCTTCGATGAGGCAATCGTTCCAGCGGATCGCGCAAGGGAGCGCCGGGCTTAGGGCACATCGCCTGTGGCCCGGATTGTGGCGGAGGGGTTGGGGCGTGGCGCGCTTGTGGGGTTAACACTTATCCGCCGAGGTAGGCGGCCTTGAGCCGGGGGTCGTCGCGCAACACCGCGCTGGGCCCCGAGACGCTAATTTGGCCGGTCTCCAGCACGTAGGCGTGTGAGGACACCTCCAAGGCAAGGTGTGCGTTTTGCTCCACCAGCAGGATGGTCAGGCCTTCGACACGGTTAATCTCCACAATTGTTTCGAAGATGGTGGAAACGAGGCGGGGGGCGATGCCCAGCGAGGGTTCGTCGAGCATGAGAAACTTGGGCTGGCCCATGAGGGCGCGGCCTATTGCAAGCATCTGTTGCTCGCCGCCGGATAGCGTTCCGGCGGCCTGCTTGAAGCGTTCCTTGAGGCGGGGAAAAAGGGTGAAAATGTGCTCCCGGGTGCGCTCGATCACCGCTTTGTCTTTTTGCAGGTAAGCGCCCAGGGCGAGGTTCTCGGCGACCGAGAGGTTGGCGAACACCAGGCGGCCCTCGGGCACGTGGCAAAGTCCGCGGGCGACGATTTCGTGAGGGGCAAGCCGCGTGATATCGGCGCCGTTGAAACGAATCGAACCGGCCCGCGGACGGATCAGCCCGGAGATGGTTTGCAGGGTCGTGGTTTTGCCGGCCCCGTTGCCGCCGATGAGCGTGACGATGGCCCCGCGCGGGATCTCAAAGGAGATGCCGTTGACGGCCTGAATCGCACCATAGGCGACCGAAAGATCGGTGACGGAAAGCATGGGTTAAACGAAGGCGAGGGCGGGGGTTTTAGCCCCGAAACACACCGGAAAAACGAAAGTCGGAGTGCTTCTTTTTTGCTGTGTTGGGTGTGCTTCGTGGGTCACGGGATTGGTGGGTTCGCGGTCTTAATGGTGGGCGGAGTTGTTGGTGTGGTCTTCGCCCAAATAGGCCTCGATGACCTTGCGGTCTTTTTGCACCTCGGCCGGCTCGCCTTCGGCGATTTTCATCCCGTGATCCAGCACCGTGATCCGCTCGCACAGGGTCATGACCACGCGCATGGAATGCTCGACGAGCAAGATCGTCAGGTCGAAGCGCTGGTGGATCTCGCGGATCAGCCGGACGAGTTCGACTTTTTCCGAGGGGTTCATGCCGGCGGCGGGTTCGTCGAGCAGCAGCAAGCGCGGTTGGGTTGCGAGGGCGCGCACGATCTCCAGCCGGCGTTGTTCGCCGTAGGGCAGGGAGGTGGCGGGGTGATCCCGGAAACGCTCCAGGTTGAACAGCGCAAGCAGTTCGTCGACTCGGGCAGCGGCGGCGGCCTCGGCGGCGCGAAAGGTGCGCCCACGCACCAGGGTTTGCAGCGGCGAACTCGCCCGGTGAAGGTTGCAGGCGACGCGTACGTTGTCGAAAACGCTCAGCTGGGGGAACAGTCGGATGTTTTGAAAGGTGCGGGCGATGCCCAGCGCGGCGATCTGGTCGGGTCGCCGCCCGGCGAGGTTGTTGCCGGCAAAACTCAGCGCGCCCGAGGAGGGGGAGTAAACCCCGGTGATCAGGTTAAACAAGGTGGTCTTGCCTGCGCCGTTCGGGCCGATGATGCCGTGGAGCTGCCCGGCTGGCAGGTGGAGATCGACCGCGTTGACGGCAGTGAGTCCGCCGAAGCGCAAGGTGACTTGGTCGAGGTGGAGGAGCGGGGCGGACATCAGCGGGACCGGCGGCGGAAGTTAAACAAGCCTTGGGGCCGCAGGAGCATCAACACGATCAGAAGCAGCGCGTAAAGAATCATGCGGAACTCGGCGATGGGACGCAGCACCTCGGGCAGCAGTGTGAGCAAAATGGCGGCGAGGATTACTCCGAGGGTGTTGCCCATGCCGCCGAGGATCACCATGACGACGATTTCGATGCTTTTGGTGAAATCAAACCCGGCGGCGGTGATGCTCATCTTGAAATGGCCGTAAAGCCCGCCCGCCAAACCGGCGAAAAACGCGCCGACCACAAAGGCGACTACCTTGTAGCGGGTGGTGTTAAGGCCCATGGCTTCAGCGGCAATTTCGTCGTCATGGGTGGCGATAAAGCCGCGGCCGTAGGTGGAGTTGATCAGGCAGCCGACGACAAAAACCGCCAGCGCGGCGAAGGCGAAGGTCCACCCCACCGTGGTGTAATTGGGAATCCCGTTAAGGCCGAGGGCGCCCCCGAGCGGTTCAATGTTTTGGAAGATCCCCCGAATGATCTCGCCGAAACCGAGGGTCACAATCGCCAGGTAGTCGCCGCGCAGGCGCAGCGAGGGGATGCCGACGAGCAGGCCGGCGAGCGCGGCACAAATGCCTCCGACGAGCAGACCGCCGAGGAAGAGGGCGTTTTGCGCCCAAGGCCCCCCGCCGTCCTCGCCGAGAAGACTCGGGCCGATCAAGAGGGTGATCGCTGCGGAGAGGTAGGCGCCCACCGACATAAAGCCGGCGTGGCCGAGAGAAAACTGGCCGGTGTGGCCGTTCACCAGATTGAGCGAGACGGCGAGGATCACGTTAATCCCCACAGTCGTGAGGACATCGTTGACATAGGGATCGGTGATGAGGCGAGCGAATAGGAAGGAGGCAATCAGGGCGCCGCCGAGAAAGAGGTGGGGCCACGAGGGACCGGAGCGGGGTGACGTCATACTTTTTCGGGGATGCGTCGGCCGAGTAAACCGGTGGGGCGGAACAGCAAGATCAGGATGAGCAGGGCAAAGGCGATGGCGTCCTTATAGGTGGAGAACTGGCTGCCGCCGATGAACGTTTCGATCCCACCGATCAGCAGGCCGCCGAGGGCGGCGCCGGGGATGCTGCCGATGCCGCCGAGTACGGCGGCGACGAAGGCCTTGAGCCCGGGCATGATCCCCATGAGCGGCTCGACCGATTGGTAGTTGAGCGCGTAAAGCACCCCGCCGGCCCCGGCCAGAGCGGAGCCGAGAGCGAAGGTAAAGGTCACCACCACGTTCGGATTGATCCCGACCAACTGGGCGGCGCGGGGGTTGAGCGAGACGGCCCGCATCGCGGTGCCGATCCGGGTGCGGTAAACAATCAGCTCCAGGGCCACCACCAGCACCAAGGCGACCCCGATGACGATTAACTGGCTACTCGAAAAGGAGAGTCCTTGCCATTGCCAGACGATGGAGGGGAAAACCGCCGGAAACGAGCGGGGGGCGGCGCCGAAAACGTGTTCGTTTTGAAACAGGTATTCGATCAGCAGGGACACGCCGATGGCGGTGATCAGGACGTTGAGCCGGGGGGAGTTTCGCAGCGGTCGGTAGGCGACCCGCTCAATGATCACGCCCAGCAGGGCGCAAATCGCCATGGCCCCAAGCAGGCAGGCCAGCCCGCCCCACCACGTTCCCAGCGGCAGGTGGTTACCGAGCAGACTGCCCACCACCGCGCCGATCATAAAAACGTCGGAGTGCGCGAAGTTGATGAAGCGCAACACCCCGTAAACCATCGTGAAGCCGAGCGCGATGAGGGCGTAAATCGCGCCTAGGGACAGCGCGTTGAGAAGCTGTTGGCAAAACTCCATCAAGGGGCCACCGCTTTGAAGAAGTTGATTCGGCCGTATTTGATCGCGACGACCACAGCGGCCTTGGCGGCGTTGCGGTCCGCGTCGATGGTGGTTTTCCCGGTCACCCCGACGAAGTCACGGGTGGTGGCGAGAGCGGTGCGGAGCTCTTCTGGCGCGGTGCTTCCGGCGCGCGTGATGGCGTCGGCCAGCACAAAGGCTGAGTCATAGCCGAGCGCGGCCATGGCATCGGGCATTTCGCCGCCAAAACGGGCCCGGTATTGTTTCACGAAATTTTGCACGGCAGGAGCGGTGTCTTCGGCCGAATAATGGGTGGAGTAGTAACAGCCCTCGAGCGCGTCCCCGCCGATCGCCAGCAACTGGGGGGCTTCCCAGCCGTCGCCGCCGAACAACGCTGCGGTGATGCCGAGTTCGCGGGCCTGTTTGGCGATCAGGGCCGCCTCACTGTAATAACCAGGAACAAAAATGCCGCCCACCCCGGTGGCTTTGATGGCGGTGAGCTGGGCGCGAAAGTCTTTGTCGCCTTCGGCGTACTTCTGCTCGATCGCGATTTCCCCGCCTTCGGCGAGGAAGCGCTCCTTAAAAAACTTGGATAACCCCACACTGTAGGCGGAGGAAACGGACGTGAGCACGGCTACCCGGCGCAGGCCGAGGTCCGCATGGGCAAACTTGGCCATCACGGTGCCTTGGAACGGATCGATGAAGCAGACGCGAAAAACGTAGCTGCCCACGGCGGTGACCTTCGGGTTGGTCGAGGCGGGCGACACCATGGGGATCTTCGAGCTCTGAGCGATGGGGGCGATTTCCAGCGAGCGGCTGGAGGCGACCTCGCCGAGCAACGCCACGACCTGATCGCGGGAGATGAGTTTGCGCG
>JBILBW010000035.1:0-23102 GCA_044353465.1 Rariglobus sp.
AAATATCCAAAGCGGAGTGGAGACTCAATAACCGGCCTCGCGTCGTCCTTGACGGTCAATCGCCAGTCGAAGTTCTTCAGAACATTATACACAAAAACAGTGCACTAGCCGCTTGACGCCGCCCGAACGGCAACGCCTGGCCCGGATCGGGGATCGCACCCGCGCGTTCGTGGACGAAGCCCTCGCCATCGCCCTGGACAACCCGGGACTGGTGCCACGCTCGGTCGATCTGGTGCAACTGCAGGCCCAAGCCGATACCCTCGGCAACCTCGAAGCCATCCGCTGCAAGGTGGAACGGGTGCTCGAAAAGATCACCGACACCGAAGATCAGTTGGCCAACGACGTCTACGGGGTCGCGCGGACGGTTTACACGGTGATGAAGTCGCCTAACTCGGTGCCCGGATTGATGGAGCAGAAGAGCCGGCTCAGCCAGCGCTTTGCAAGAAAAGCACGTCGCCCGGACGTATCGACTACGACACCCGCGAAGGCGGCATAGTCTGAACAGAGACATCCAGTAAGCCCTTGCGGGTTTGCTTGATGAGGCGGTCGGGTTGCACCCCGGCCGCCTTTTTCGTCTCGGGCAACTTAGGTCACCGTGAGTAGCCGTCGCCAAAAAGCAAGCGTACGGGCAGGGGTAGGTCTCAACCCGGGCGCATCTCAGTTTCCTTAAAAAAACGCTGCGCCCCACGGTGCGCCAAGGATCACCCCACCGTCTCGGTTTCCTCCTGGGGCGTGGTGAGCTGCACCAAGTCACGCAGGGAGGAAAAATGCCGGCTCAAGTCGAAATCGCCACCCAGCCCCCCCACGATGCGATCAAAGAGATCCTTCTTCGAGGCCTGCAAGGCCTGGATGCGCTCCTCGATCGTGCCGGCGGTGACCAGGCGATAGACAAACACCGTGCTCTTCTGGCCGATGCGGTGAACCCGGTCGACCGCCTGCGCCTCCACGGCGGGATTCCACCAGGGATCGAGCAGAAACACGTAGTCGGCGGCGTGCAGGGTGATGCCGGTGCCGGCGGCCTTGAGCGACACCAGCATCACCGCCGCGCCTTTGGTGTGTTGGAAGGAATGAACCGGTTTGAGGCGGTCGAGCGTCACCCCGGTGAGTTCATAGCGGGGCAACTCAGGGAAACTTTCCGCCAACGCCTGCCGCACCCGGTCGAGCAGCATCACGAACTGCGAAAAAATCACCACCTTGTGGCCGCTGGCGATGACCTCGGCGAGTTTCTCCACCAAAAGGGTAATCTTGCCGGAATCCGCGAGCGGGGCCTTCTTCCACGGCAACAAATCCGGATCGCAACAGACTTGGCGCAGCCGGGTGAGCAAGGCGAGAAAGCCGAAGGATTTCTCGCGCAAGGCGGTGCCCACGTCGTCACCAAGTCGCTCAAGGCCATCCGAGCAGATTTTCGCGTATTCAGTGCGCTGCACGTCGGTGAGCGGACAGAGCAGCTCCATCTCCACTTTTTGGGGCAGTTCGGTCGCCACCTCGTTTTTGGTGCGGCGCAGAATAAAGGGCGCAAGTTGGGCGCGGAGCCGGTCAAGCGTGCCCGCGCGATCCTGGCTGAGCGACGCCTCAAAGGTCGCCCGCGAGCCCAATAAACCCGGAAGAAGGAAGCGAAAAATCGACCAGAGATCGAGCTGGCGGTTCTCCAGTGGCGTGCCGGACAGCACCAACCGGTGGCGCGCACGAACGGCAAAACAGGTCTGCGTCACCTTGGCGTCAGGGTTTTTGATGAACTGGCCCTCATCGAGCACAGCGTAGGCAAAAGCCTGCTTTTCGAGCAGCGCGCGGTGTTTGCGGAGCTGGGTATAACTGGCCAGCCAGATCAGCGGTTGTTTGCGGGCGCTGAAATCGTGACCGTTTTTAAGGACATCGACGGCGAGATGCGGATAAAACCGCTGCATCTCCTCTTGCCAGACGGGAACCACACTGGCCGGACAGACGATGAGGCTGGGCAAGTCCGCCTGGGCCCGGGTCGCGAGCAAGGTGAGCACTTGGAGGGTCTTACCCAGACCCATTTCGTCGGCGAGCAGGCCGTGACAACCAACATCGCAGAGGTGGTGCATCCACTCGACGCCGCGGCGCTGGTAGGGTCGGAGCAGTTCAGGCAGGTTCGGACTGACCGCGGTGGAGCTGAGGACGTTTTTACGCCAGAGCTCGAGTTCGGGCGAGAGGGTGAGCTTAACCCGATTGTCGCTGTAGAGAGAAAAAATCAGATAAGGCGAGAGATCACCGTGGGTACGGGACTCGGCGGCGGCGCGGTGCCAGGCACTGATCGAAGCCAGGCGCTCCACTGGGAGCGAAACAATGCCGATATCGGGGATGACCATCGTGGAGGTGGCCTTGCGCGTGAGCAGCGAGACCTCGTCATCGCTGAGCAGGCGCTCGCCGGCCTTGAAAATCCAGCGCAGATCCAATCCCTGCCCATCCGACTTCCCCCGCCCCTTGCGCGTGGTGGCGACGGCTTCCACCGAGATTTCCTTCACGCCGTTGAGTAACATGCCCGACTGGGCATCAAGCTCGACGGCGAAGAGTTTTTTCCAGGCCGCCAGGGTTGATTTAAGGAAATTGGGGATCTCCACCACGGAAGCCAGCAGGTAAACGCCAGTCTGTTGGCTGTAGGTAAAATGGGCCTTGCGAGCGTAAGCGGCCAAGCCGATCAGTTTGGCGCGTTCGCTTGAGCTCACGGTGGCGTGGCCGTGACCGGCAGCCTGTGAGACGAGGCCCAAGGCGGGTACGCGCTTCTTGCCTGGGTTGATCCAGTTGGCCTGAAACGTCAGTCCGTCGATCGTGGTGGTGAAAACCAGGATGAGCGTGCGGGAGGCCTCGCGGGCAACGGCCCCGGCGGCGGTACTCCGTGCCCCCGAGGGTGCGCGGGCCGACTTGGCGGTGACGGGAACGACTTTGGCCGCCTGGGCATGCGCGAGCCCTTTGCCCACCGTTGGGGTAGCGGCATGGGCAGGAAGGTGGTCGTGTGCCGAGGCGGGCGGCAGGGCGTGCCCGGGACGCGCGGTCGCGGGGCTGTGACCATTGGCCGGAACGGCACCTGGGGGCGTCGGGGCCACCACTTCGGGCAAGGGGGAAATCTCGTCGGCCACCAATTCCTCGATCTCGTGCAAACCCGCAACGGCCAGCGCATGCGCCTGATCGATGTCGGTGGAGGAGGAGCGAACCACCACGCCGTTTTTCGACCATTCGACCACGGTGTACTCGTCTTTTTTATCCACCCGCCGGTGAACGATCGCGTCGGCAGCCGTCAGCTCCAGCTCGCGTACCTCGCCGTCGCGGTAGATGCGGTGGCCCGCCTCCAGTTGGACATCGCTGAAGTGACGCTCCCAGTCGTGTTCGAGTTTACCGAACCAAAACTCTAGAGACTGCGGGGTATAGACTCGTTTCGGGCCGTGGTTTTGCATCCAGCGTAAAGCGTGTAAAGTAAGCCGCCGAACCGGTCGGGCAACCCTTTTATTAGGCGGTTACATCAGCTTAATTTGCTCCACTCCAAACCCCAAATTGGCTCGGGATTGAGGCTTGTAGTCCTCCTCCCCCAAGCTTGCCCTGCTGGGATGGCCTCCGCGCAACTCAACTCGGCCCCGCGCCGACCGCATTTGCTGGTCGATGCGGTGGTGCTTCTGGGGCTGGTTTCTTTGGTCTTTGGGGTTTCCCATGTGGTCGGCGAATGGCGCCAGCCACTGAGACCGAACATGGAGATCGATCTCTCCCCGTGGTCGTTGCCCAAATACGCCTTGTTCTCGTTTGCCCGAGGCTGGATCGCCTACTTTCTGTCGCTGATTTTCGCCCTGGTGGTGGCATCGTGGGCGTTTTACGACACCCGCGCGCAGCGCTTTATTCTGCCCGCCCTCGATGTGCTCCAAAGCCTGCCCGTGCTCAGTTTTCTGCCCGGACTGGTCCTGGCACTGGTCAGCGTGTTCCCCCACAGCAATACCGGCTTGGAACTGGCCTGCGTGCTGATGATCTTCACCGGCCAGGTCTGGAACATGACGTTTAGCTATTATGATTCGCTTAAGGGTATGCCGCCCGACTTCCGCGCGTTGGGCCGACTTTACGACTTCAGCTGGTGGCGGCGCTTCTGGAAAGTGGAACTCCCGGTTGGGGCCCAGGGGCTGGTCTACAACAGCATGGTTTCGATGGCCGGCGGCTGGTTTTTCCTCAGCGTGACCGAGGCGTTTCAGCTCGGCGACCAGGACTTCCGCGTACCTGGAATCGGCTCGTACATGAGCGTGGCGCATGAGCGCAATGACTTCGTTGCCCAGTTCTTCGGGGTGGTCGCCATGGGCGTGGTGATCATCACGGTGGACCGGCTGGTCTGGTGGCCGCTGGTGCTGTGGTCAAAACGGTTTAACCTCGACGATTTCGCCGGCGCCAGCGTCCCCAAATCGAGTGTCGGCCTGTGGCTGGCAAGGTCGGCCACCATGCAGCGCATCGGCGTTGTAGTCGGCCGACTCTGGGATGGAATGGTCCGCCCCAGTCACGCCCCCCATAGGGCGCCGTCTTCCACCCAGTCGGTTGCACCGAAAACCGGCAAGGGCATTGGTTACTGGGTCTACAGGCTAATCCTTTTACTGATCACCGGGACGGTAGCACTGGGCTTGGTCCAGCTCGCACGTCTGCTCGTTCAAGTCACCCTGGCGGAGTGGCGGACCGTGTTGGCCGACGCGGGCATTTCGTTTGGCCGCGTGCTTCTGGCCGTCACGCTGGGCACCCTTTGGACGGTGCCCGCCGGCGTCTGGATCGGGCTGAATCCGCGGCTTTCCAGCAAACTCCAGCCCTTCATCCAGTTTGCCGCCTCCTTCCCCGCGCCGATGGTTTACCCGTGGATTCTCGCGCTATTTTTGCACTTCAGCGCCACCCCGCTGGAGTGGGGGGCGATCCCGCTGATCATGCTCGGTACGCAGTGGTACATTCTATTCAACGTGGCCTCCGCCGCCTCCGCCATTCCGAACGATATCCGCAGCTGCGCCGAAATTCTGCGCCTGAGCGGTTGGCGGCGCTGGAGCCGTTACCTCCTGCCGGCCATCGCCCCCGGTCTGGTCACCGGTTGGATCACCGCGGCCGGCGGGGCGTGGAACGCCAGCATCGTGGCTGAATACGTGCAAGATGACGGCAAACTCTATCAGGCGACCGGCCTCGGCGCATTGATCAGCCAAGCCACCGCGGCCAAGAACTTCCCCGTACTCACGGCCGCCTCCATTGTCATGGCCCTGATCGTGGTCGGCATCAACCGGACCGTCTGGAAAAAACTTCAATCCCTCGCCAACGAACGCTGCCGCTTCGGCACCTGAGCCATGAACACGCCTCCCCCGCTCATCGACATCGCCCGCGTCAGCCATGAGTACACGGCCAACTCCCTGGAGCACGATCTCGTACTCTCCGACGTCAACCTGACCATCGCGGAAAACGAGGTGGTCGCGCTCCTCGGCCCCTCCGGCTGTGGCAAATCCACCCTGATCCGGGTTCTCTCCGGGCTGATCCAGCCCACCCAGGGCACAGTCAGTTACCGGGGCAAAATCTTGAGCGGGGTGTCGCCCGGGGTGGCCATGGTGTTTCAAAACTTCGCGCTATTTCCCTGGTTGACCGTCCGCGGCAACATCCTGCTGCCGGTCGAACACCTGCCGCCGGCCGAGCAACAGGCCCGGCTGGAAACCGTCCTGTCCACGGTGGGCTTGGGCGCGTACGAATACTCCTATCCGCGCGAACTCTCCGGCGGCATGAAGCAGCGCGTGGGCATCGCCCGCGCCTTGATCGCCCAGCCCGAGGTGCTCTGCATGGACGAACCGTTCAGCGCCCTCGACGTGCTCACCGCCGAGACGCTACGCAACGAAATCAGCCGGCTGTTGGCCGCCCCCAACCACCCGCTGCGCACGCTGGTGTTTGTGACCCACAACATTTCCGAAGCCGTCTTTCTCGCTACCCGGGTCGTCGTGCTGGCCGCCCAACCCGGTCGGATCGCCCAAATCGTCCCCAACACCTTGCCCTACCCGCGCGATCCCGATTCACCGGCCTTCAGCGCGGCGGTCGAGACGCTGCACGCCATTCTCACCCACACCAACCTGCCCGACCACGTCACCCCGCCGGCTGAAGCCGGCAAAGTGGTCACCCAAGTCGTCGATGCCACCCATCGCCGAATCGCCCCGGTGTGCCTGCCCTACGTCACGCCGGGTGAGGTGCTCGGCCTGCTTGCCCTGCTCGGCGCGGCCCCGTGCGATGTGTTCGACTTGGCCGAGCGCTTCGGTCGCGAGTTCGGCGCGGTCGTGCGGGTCATCAAGGCCGCCGAGCTGCTTGAGTTCATCGCCACGCCCGGCCAGGACGTCGTCCTCACCGAGCTGGGTAAAAAGGCGGTGGAATCGTCGACCGCCGAGCAGAAACACCTGGTGCGGGAACAGCTGCTGAAGTTAAAAATCTTCGAACTGCTGCTGCGCCTGATCCGCGTGCAGGAAAACCAGATTCTCAACGAGGAGGAGTTGTTGCGCGAACTCCAGGCCGCGCTCCCGCACGAAAAGCCCCGCCCGCTGTTCCGCTCCCTGCTGGCTTGGGGCCGGCACGCCGAGATCATCACCTACGACCAGCGCAAACACGAGTTGCACCTCTACGCGGGCAAACGCATGGGGCGACAGGCCGCCACGGCCACCTTGGTGCTGCCGCCAGCAGCCCCCCCGGCCGCCTAACGACCAGCCAGAGTCGTGCGGATAACCGCCAACGTGCGTCCCACCGCGCCTTGATTGGCAACGCGCCAGACCTGCGCGGCCTGTGCCATGGCGGCCCGCGCCGGCGCGTCCGACCAAAGCGCCAGCACCACCTGCCGCAACTCGTCGGCCGTGGCCACCGAGCGGGCCGCCCCGGTTGCACGCATATCCCGGGCGATCACCCGGAAGTTGCTCAACTCCGGCCCAAAGAGTACCGGTTTGCCCAACGCAGCCGCCTCGACCGGGGTCTGCCCTTCGTGATGGGGCGGCAGGCTTTTGCCGACAAAAACCAGCTCGGCCAATTGGGTCAACTTACGCAGCTCGCCGGTCGTATCGCCCACCGCGACCTCCACCGACACGCCCAGGGGCGCCGGCCCGCGTGAACGCAAATGGTAGCTCAAGCCGCTCGCTTGGAGCAGCGCCTCGATCTCGGCGCGGCGCTCAGCATGGCGCGGCACGATCAACAAGCGGACCGCCCGGCCCTCGCTGCGCAACGCCTTAAAAACTTCCAGCAGAGCCGCCTCCTCGCCCGGCCAAGTCGATGAACCCAACAGCACCGGCTCAGCACCGAAACCGAGTTCGCCGCGCAGCGCGGCTTTTTCAGCCTCGCCCAAAGGCGGAATGGTAACATCGAGTTTGATGTTACCCGTGACCGTGATGCCGCCCGGCGCCAAACCGATCGCTTGGAACCGCTCCGCATCATGCTCCGAACAGGCCAGCACTTGGCTGATTCCGCGAAACAGCGGGGCAGTGATCACGCGCAGCGGGTGCATGCGCCGAAAACTGCGGTCGGAAAGGCGCGCGTTCACCGCCAAAACCGCAACCCCGCGCGTCGCCGCCTGGCGGATATGCTCGGGCCAGCGTTCGCCCTCGGTGAGGATCACCAGATCGGGTGCGATGCGGTGCCAGGCCCGCCGCGAAAACAGCCACCAATCCAGCGGGAAATAGCTGATCGCCACGGTCAGCGCGGTGTAACGCTCCCGGGCAAGGGCGAAACCGGTGCTGGTGGTGGTGGTCAGGTAAACTTCCACGGCCGGGTCGGCGCTGAGTGACTCCAGCAGCGGGGCGATCGCCAGCATCTCGCCCACGCTCACCGCCTGCAGCCAGACCCGGCGAACGCCGGTCCGTTTGGCCGGCAACACCGGGGTCGCCCCGAAGCGCTGGGTAAACTTGTCCTGGTACCCGCCGCGTCGGCGCATGCGCAACAAGTAGTACGGCGCGGCCAGCAACATCGCCGGCGGAAACAGAAAACGGTAAAGCCAGATCATCAACAGCGGCGGGGCTTAGCGCGGGTTGCCGGAGGCGGAACCGTTGCCGGACTGCGGCGTGTCACCGACAGACTCAGCGTGCAGGTCATCGCCGCCCGACACAAAGGTCAGATTGAAGAGCGGCAGCAGGCAGAGCAGGCCGACCACGGTGAGCCCGAGTACCGCATACCCGGCGACGTCATGCACGGTACCCTCGATCGCCTTGGGGCTATAATTGTAGGCCCAAGCGGTGAGAAAAAGGCTGCGCACCAGATTGGTTAAAAAGGCGAAACCGATGGCGGAAACCACCAGGCCGACTTTTTTCCAGAGTTTGTCCAAAAACACCGCCGACAGAAACGAACCGGCGAACAAGCAGGCGGTGAACGAGCGGATGCCCGAACAGGCATCGGCCACGCCCACATCCCCGGTCGGGAGTTTGAGCACGTTGCCCTGCTGCTCGATGGAAAGCCCCAGCGTGTCGAAAACGAAAAACACCACCGAGGCGACCCGGTTGAGCATGAACAGGCTAAGGTTGTTCTCGATCACCGAGACCATCGGGGCCGAAACCAGCCAGACCAGCGCGGGGAAAAGAAACATCGCCACCAACTTCACCCGTGCATCCGCCCCCAGACCGACGCCGGACGGTGTTGGCTTGGACGTTGGGGTGGACATCGGGTCGGCGCCGGTTGCCGCTGACGCGGGCTCAGGGGCATTGAGCAACAGGAGCGGCAGCACGAGGGCCCCCGTACCCAGCGACAGGGCAAGGGTGCCGGGGAAGGAAGAACCCGCTCCGGCGCGGTAGAGCGCGCCGATCAAAAACAACAACGCTCCCCCGGTCAGCGCCGCGTACGTCATAAACCCGAGCGTCCAACCTGCCCCTCCCGTGGCTCGCGGGCTGGCCGGAGCCGCGCAGGCCTGAAGCGCACCGAGGATGCGCGGCCAGCGATCATAAACGACAAAAGCCACGAATGCCGGCACCAGCCAGCCGAAGCCGTAATCCTCCTTGGTGCTCCACCAATGGGACTGGTCCCAAGCCACGAAGCCCATGAAACCTGCGCACAGGAACAACGCGGACAAAAACGGGGCGGGCACGGTGGCGGTCCAAAATTTCCAAAGACGCGTCATAGTCGGATAAATTGTTTTCATTGCCCGAGCCGGTCGAGTCCGGCCAGCACTTTCGCCAACGAGCGATCATGCCGCCGCGCCAGCGCCAGCAGCGCGCACCCCGCGCCGATCAACGCAAACACCATATCCGACTGGGTATCCCACACGTAACCCTGGGTACCTAGGAACGCCTCCGCATCCGCCCCGCTCCACTCCGCCACCCACCACTCGATCAGCTCATAAACCGCGCTAAACGCCAGACACACCGCCACCACCAAGAAACCGAGCCAGCGGCTCAGTTGGCCGTTGTGGCGGACGCCCAGTGGCGAGGTGCGGAGCAACAGTTCACGCACCAGAATCGCCGGCACAAAGCCCTGGACGAAGTGCCCGAGTTTGTCGAAGTTGTTACGTGTCCAGCCCAGCGCCGCGCTCAACGCATCAAAGGCGGGAACTCGCGCATACGAATAATGCGCCCCCACGAGGAGAATCACGCCGTGTAGCCAAGCCAAAACCAGCAGCAGCGAGGAGAGCGGAAAACGGAGGCGCAACCCGGCGATCAGCCCCGCCGCCACCAGCACCGGCGCCGCCTCCAGCCACCAGGTAAACCGGTCGAACGGCGCGAGCCACGACCAAACCAGCACGGGAACCAACAGGGAGAAAAACAAGAGGAGGCGCCGATCCATCGTGAAATTGGAGTTAACGGTTAAGGCCGCTGGGAGCAGGCGGTAGGGACCTGCCGCAGGCCCCCGCAGTTCCGAATTACACTGCGGTGAACACCAACGAACAGTTGGTGCCGCCAAAGCCAAAACAGTTGGCCAGCGCGGCCCGCACCGGCTTGCGCACGGCGACGTTGGGCGTGACGTTGAGCCCCAACGAGGCAATGTCCGGGTCGAGGTTGTCGAGATTGATCGTCGGGGGCACAACGCCCTCCTGGATCGCCTTGACCGCGGCAAAAGCACCCATCGCCCCAGCACCACCCAAGAGGTGGCCGGTCATGGATTTGACCCCGCTGACGTGGAGGGTGGCTTTGTTTTCGGCAAACACCGCGGCGATGGCGGCCGCCTCTTCGCCGTCGCCTCCGGGCGTCGAAGTCGCGTGGGCCGAGACGTAGTCGATCGCCGTTGCCGGCAATTCCGCCGAAGCCAACGATGCGCGCATCGAGCGCTGCGAGCCTTCCGCGCCGGGGGCCAGCGAGGAGAGGTGGTAAGCGTCGGCCGAAGCCCCATAACCGCGCAGTTCGGCGTAGATGCGCGCACCGCGCTTCACGGCATGTTCATACTCTTCAAGCACAAACACCACCGCGCCTTCCGCCAACACGAAGCCGTCGCGATCCTTGTCGTAGGGGCGCGAGGCCTTTTCGGGGGCGTCATTACGAGTCGAGAGGGCGCGCATCTGCGCAAACGCCCCGATGGCCAGCGGGGTCACGGTCGACTCCGCCCCGCCGGCGATCATCACCTCGGCATCGCCGCGGGCGATGGCCGCAGCCGCCTCGCCGAGCGCATGGCCGCTGGTGGCGCAGGCCGAGGCGACCGCCATGTTCGGCCCACGGCAGTCGAGCAGCAGGCTCACTTGGCCAGAAAGCAGGTTGGGGGCGATTTGAATGATGAAAAACGGGGAGATTTTGCGAAACCCACCCGCATTGAACGTCTCCTGCATTGCCTCGATCTCCGGCAAGCCCCCCAGACCCACCCCGAGATTAACGCCCATCCGCTCGGGGTCGAGCGACGCGCGGTGCGCATCCAGCCCGGAGTCAGCGTAGGCCTCGACCGCGGCGGTGGCGCCGAGGTGGGTGAAGCGGCCGAATTTCTTGGCGTCCTTGGGGTTAAAAACCGAGACCAGCGCCTCGCCCCCGGCACCCCGCGGGTGCAGCGGCCGCGCAAGCGGCTGGGTCGGCTCGAAGCCCTTGACCTCGCCAGCGATCTGGGCGGTGCAACCGGTGGCGTTAAAGCGCGTGATCGGACCGATGCCCGAAAGCCCGGCCACCATTCCGCCCCAAGTCTCGACCGCGCTCAACCCCAACGGGGTGACCGCACCCAGACCGGTGACCACAACACGACGACGCACGGATGGCTTGAAATGATGCATGAGTGATAAAACCGAGCATCAACGCCGACGTCGGCCCCGCCGACAATTGAAAACGCTGAGGGCAATCGGTGAGCGGTTGGCTCCGAAGGAAAAGCCCCGCGCTCCCGCCCGGGGCAGCCACCCTGGCATTGAACGTGCGCTCAAGGAGGAGCGGCGGGGCAACGCAGCACCGCTAAAAAACCCGCCCGAAGAGCTGGCCCAGCACGGGCTTTGACTTTGGCCGCTTCGGTCTATTAGGTCCTGCTATCTTTCAACCGATGTCGCAGCTTCATCCTTACTGGCGCATGGAATACATCGAGGCACCGCGCATGCCCGAGTTAAAGCGGCCGTTCACCGAGTTGCCCGCGCTGGGCGACGATCACGCCGCCCTGATTGTCCATCGCAGTGCCCTGTCCTACCTCATGCTCAACCGCTTCCCCTACAATCCGGGGCACCTGCTCGCCATCCCGATCCGCGAGGTCAGCGACATCGAGGAGCTCACCCCGGCTGAAAGCGCCGATCTGTTTGCGATCATCACCTTCGGCAAAAAAATTCTGCGCGCAGCAATGAAACCCGACGGTTTCAACATCGGTTTCAATCTCGGGGCGGCCTCCGGCGGGAGTATCGCCCACCTCCATGGCCACCTTGTGCCGCGCTGGAATGGCGACAACAACTTCATGCCCGTGCTGGGCCAGACTCGCATCCTCCCGCAAGCACTCGAATCCACCTGGGAGCGCCTCTCCTCCGAGGCCGCCCGCCTGTCCAACTAACCGCACGACGTCGCATGGCGACCAAGATCCTCCGCTTCCCCTCCGCCCGCCACCTCCACCTGCTCTACGTCGGTCGGGAGGACAACCTCGCGTGCATTGAAAAACGCCTTGGCGTGAGCTTGGTCAGCCGCGATGACTGGCTGCAGATCGACGGCCCCGAAAGCGCCATCGCCCAGGTCGAGTCGCTATTCGGCTTCCTCAACGACGCACGCACCCACGGCCTGCAAATCCGCACGCCCGACCTGCTGCGCTTTGTGGAATTGGTCGCCCGCGGCGAGGCCGACCAGTTGCGCGAGCTCTTTGCCAAGCCTTTGGTGATTGAAACCAGCCGCAAGCGCATCCTCGCGAAGACGCTCGGCCAAAAGCTCTACCTCCAGTCCATCCAGTCCCAGGCGCTGGTGTTCGGCATCGGCCCGGCGGGTACCGGCAAAACCTACCTGGCGATGGCCGCCGCCATCTCCGCCCTGCTCAAAAACGAGGTTCAGCGCATCATCCTCACCCGCCCGGCGGTCGAGGCGGGCGAGGCGCTCGGCTTTTTGCCCGGCGACCTCAACGAAAAGATCCTGCCTTACCTGCGCCCGCTTTACGACGCGATGGCCGACATGCTCAGCCCCGAGGACGTTGCCCGCCTGACCGAGAAAAACATCATCGAGATCGCTCCGCTTGCCTACATGCGCGGACGCACCCTCTCCAACGCCTTCATCATCCTCGACGAGGCGCAAAACACCACGCCCGAGCAAATGATGATGTTCCTCACCCGGCTCGGCGACGACTCCCGCATGGTGGTGACCGGCGACATCACCCAGATCGATTTGCCCCGCGCCAAACAGTCCGGGCTGCTCGAAGTCCAGCGGATCCTCGCCGCGGTGCCGGGCATCGCCTTCCATCAATTCAGCGGAGCCGACGTGGTCCGTCACCCGCTCGTGCTCAAAATCATCGAGGCTTACGACCGCTACCAAAACCCCATCGCCACTGGCGAGGACTCCGGCCCCGGCCGCTAACCCGAAATGCTCTCCTACCTGGCCAAGCTGATCGACGGCAACCAACCCCGCACCCGCAAAACCGCCACGGTTTCCGGCACGGTTGAGTTTTTGGAAACGAACCCGCTTGTCACCCTGTTTATCTTTGCGGCGACCACCGCCGCCCTCGCGACGATCAGCTTCGTCGGTATTTCCAACGCCAACCTGCCGGTCCTGCCCAACCAGGTGGCGAACATTCGCATCCTCGCTAGCGCCCCCTTCAGTTTTCCCAGTACTGAAAAAACCCGCCTGGCCGGCGAACAAGTCCGGGATCGGCTCCCGCCCGTTTACCGCATCGACTCCGAGTCGCTGAACCAGTTCAAAGTCCATATGCGCGAACTCGCCGTCGCGCTGGATGAGTTTGAGCGCACCCACCCGACCGACGCGGTGTTGCCCGCCAAGCGCAAAGACGACTTGGCCGGCCTCGTGAAGGCCTTTAACGCCCGCGGCCCCTACAGGGCCTCAGCCAGCGATGTGGACGTCCTCTTTTCTGCCGGTCCCAGCGCCACCCGCGAAGCCTTGATCGAAACCGGCCTGCGCATCCTCGGTGATCTCCACTTGGGGGGGATTCATGATAACCTGGCGCTGGGCCCTGAGGGCAGCGAACGACTCACCGTCTCCCAAGTGGTCAACGCCGACGGATCGCTCGCCCGCCATGCCTCCATTTCGGTGGAACAGGCCGTTAACACCCTGCGGATCAATATCGCCGCTGAGGTGGGTGGTCGCGAGCTCAGCCTGCCGCTGTATCGACTCTTCCGAAACGGCGTCACCCCCAACCTCATCTTCGACCTCGCCGCCACCCGGCTCCTGCAGGAAAAGGCCCTGAGCGATCTCAAGCCGGTCATTGTCGAGGTGGCCCGGGGCCAGTCGCTGATCGAACCGGGCATTCGCGTCACCCCAGAGCAGTACGAGATGCTCAGCGCACACCGCCAATACCTGCTGGCCCACGGCGACATCGCCCTGGAGGAAAACACCCAGCTGTTCGGTCGGGTGCTTCTGGTTCTCGCCATGCTGGCGGCCAGCATTTTCTACATCCGCATCGAGGATCCGGAAACCCTGCGCAGCAATGGCCGCCTCGCCCTGCTCGCCCTGGTGGTCATTTTTAATCTGGCTCTGGTGCGGGCCAGCTATGCGCTGGGCAGCCTACCGTTTTTTGTCAACGACTCGGCGGCCGCCTCGCTGCTGCCCTACCTGGCGCCGGTGGCCATCGCCCCGCTGATCGTGGCCCTGCTGATCAACGCCGGGTCGGCCATCTTTATGGCCCTGTTCGTCTCGATTTTCACCAGCGTGATCTACGGCCATCGCCTCGACCTGCTGGTGCTCACCTTCTTGTCCTCGGTTGTGGCGATTTTCTGGGGCAGCCACACCCGCAAACGCGGCAACGTCGTGCGCGCCTCCTTTTTCGCCGGGCTGACCGTGGCGCTTTTCGCCCTCTTAATCGGGTTGATCGACAACCTCGACACCCTGACCATCGGCAAACACATGCTCGCCGGCCTGTCCACCGGACTGCTCACCGGCGTGGTCGTTGTCGGGCTGTTACCTGTGCTCGAAGGTCTGTTCAAACGCACCACCGACATCACCCTGCTTGAACTCACCGACTACAACCACCCGCTGCTGCGCCTGATGCAGCTGGAAGCCCCCGGCACTTACCACCACTCGCTGGTCGTAGCCCAACTGGCCGAAAACGCCGCGGCCGAAATCGGCGCCAACCCGCTGCTCGCCCGCGTCTGCGCGCTTTTCCACGACATCGGCAAAACGGAAAAACCCGAGTATTTCACCGAGAACCAGCGCGACGGGGTCAACCCCCACGACTCCAGCAACCCGTCGCTTTCGGCGCTGATCATCAAAAGTCACGTGAAAGACGGCGTCGACCTCGCCATCAAACACAAGCTGCCGCGCGCCGTCATCGACGCCATCAGCCAGCACCACGGCACCAGTTTGATCCGCTATTTTTACCACCGCGCCGTCAACCTCACCCGCCAGAACCAGCCGGTGGGAGCCGCCATGGTGGTCAACTCCCAACGCGATTCCTTCGCTGGCAATGCCCCCGGCCTTGAGGCGGTCCCAGTCTGCGAGACCACCTACCGGTACGACTGCCCGTTACCCCGCTTCAAGGAAAGCGCCATCATCCACCTGGCCGATGGGGTGGAAGCCGCCTCGCGCTCCCTGCGAAAAGTCACCCCGCAGCACCTTGGCGAAATCATTGACCAGATTTTTCACGACCGCGTGGAAGACGGCCAGCTCAACGAGGCGCCGATCACCTTCGATGAACTCGCCCGGATCAAAACCAGCTTCACCGTCACCCTGCTTAACATGCTCCACGGCCGCGTGGCCTATCCCGCAGCCGAGGACACCGCCTCGACCTAACCTTCGCCCAAGCCGTTCGGGCTTTTAGGGCCCAGACGAGTCGCCAACCGCTCCCCTCCCATGTCCCGCCCCCTCGACATCCTCAACTCCCACCCGCGCCTGCGCCTGGACAAAAAGGCCATTGCGCGGGTCGTCGCCACACTCGACGCCCATGCAGACCAGTTTCGCGGCGGTTGCCCTGCCGGCGAACTCTCCCTTGCCTTCATGAGCGACGCCAAACTGGCCCAGCTCCACGCCGAGTTCCTCGATGACCCGACCACCACCGATGTGATCACCTTTGAGGGCCAGCCCGACTTCGGGGTCGCCGGGGAAATCTGCGTTTCCGCCGACACCGCGGCCGCTTACGCCCAGCAACACGAGCGTGATTTCAGCGAAGAGCTCACCCTCTACGTCGTCCACGGCTGGCTTCATCTGGCTGGATACGACGACCTCCAGCCGCCGAAAAAACGCCTGATGCGCGCCGCCGAAGCCCGCGCAATGAGACTGCTGCACGCCACCCAAGCCCTGCCCCTGTTCACCCTCAAACCCGTGGCCAAGCGACCCACGGCGCTGACTGCCGCGCGTTCGCGCTCGGCAACCCGCCGTCGGGCCCCAAAAAAACCGACCGCTGGTAACGCTTAGGCGAACGCTTCCGTCCCGTGCCCGGCCCTTCACTCACGACGGACGCCTTCGTGCTTCGCCCCTGGCCGCCGACCGACAGCTTTCAAACTTTCTCCGTCTTTACTCCAGCGCGGGGGCTGCTGCGCATACTCCAGCGCATCCCCAAAAAAAACGCGTCTCCCCATCTTGCGCTCGACCTGTTTGACGAGGTCACGCTCTTGCTTGAAGGCAATCCGGCGGGCGATGCCTGGTTCGTTAAGGAAGTGCGCTTGCTCAACCGCCATGCGGGCATCGGCCGCCGCTACGACGCGCTTCAGCACGCCTCCGCCTTGGCGATCCTGGTTAACCGCAATCCGGGCCCCGAGGAAAGCCACCCGCCCATCTACCAGCTCCTGCGCACCGCCTTTGATGCCTTCGCCAAAACCGATCGCCCTGACATCGTTTACCTTAAAAGCCTTTACTGCTTCGCCCGCGACGAGGGCCACCCGCTAAAGCAACACTGGTTCCCCGCGCTGCCCGCTGCCGACCGCTCGCTGGCTATGACCCTGATCAACCAGCCCCTCGTTGGCCAAACCATTGCGCCCGCTGACGTGGCCCGCCTCAGTGCGGCCCTCAAACAGTACCTGCGGCAGCACACCGAGATTCACCTGGATTGAGCCTCACTCCGGCGGCGCGAACTTAGCCCACAACGGGTTTTCCCGTTCATTGCAGGAGCCCCGGTTTTCTTTCGTGTATTTCGGCGCTTTCAGGGTGAACCTTCCAATTTCTCCCCCGCATGGACTTCGACCTTGATCAACGCACCGCATCGCTGGGGATCGGCGAATTCGCCGCGTTCACCATCGGTCCGCGCGAACCCTCCGAGCACACCGGGCCGCAGGGCCTCTGGCGGGCGCGTTTGGGCACCCGTTGGCATCAAGAACTGCGCGCCACCGCTACGGCGGCCACCCCGACGGCCAGCTTCGAGATCCCCCTTTCCGGCCAGGTTTTCCACGGTGGTTGGACCCTCACGCTCAATGGCCGGATCGACCAGTTTTTACCCGCCACCGGCAGCACCCCGGCTGTTCTCCGCGAGATCAAGACCACCCTTGATCCCATTCCCGCGCCCGAAGAAGACCTGCGCGCCGCGCACCCCGACTATTTTGCCCAACTTGCCACCTATCTCGCGCTGCGCCGCATCGCCGATCCGCTGGAGCCAATCCGGGGTGAGCTTGTATTTGTGGAAGCCGGCAGCGGGCTGAGCCAGACCATCGTGTTCACCGCCAGCGACGAGACGCCCTTTCGCGTCCAGCTGGAGCGGGTGACGGAGTTCCTCAACCTCCGGCTAAGGGCGCGCGAACGCCTCCGGCACCTGGATTACCGGCCGGCCTTTGCGGCGTTGCGCGTGGGGCAGCAAACCACCCAAGCCGACCTGGCCGCAGCCCTGGCCGCGCACCGCCACGTGCTTTTCACCGCCCCGACCGGATTCGGCAAAACCGGCGCCCTGCTGGAGTGTGCACTCGGCGCGATGAAATCCGGCCGCTATTCGCGCCTCGTTTACCTGACAAGCAAAGCCACCGGCCAACTCCAAGTCATCCGCACCCTCCAGGCCATGACTCGCCCCGAAGCAAAGTGTCACCTAATAGGTGACACTGGATCCAAGACGGGTGAGGCGAAAGTACCTGATAAGGCGAGAACGCCGATCGCGCTCTGGCATGTGCGCCCCAAGCATGAGCACTGCCTGACGCCCCACTGCTTTTGTGACCGCCGGGGGTTCAACCACCCCGAATCGGTCGCCCGGCGTTGGGCGCAGGCCGGGTTGTCGCGCTTTTACCTGTTCGAGGACACAGCCCGCGACCTTCCCACCTTGCGCACCGCCGGTCTTAACGCGCAAATTTGCCCCTACGAAATCACCCGCACCTCACTTGCCTTCCAGGATGTCTGGGTCGGCGACTACAACTACATTTTCGCCCCGGCCAACCGCACGCTTTTCTACAACCAGCCCGGTTTTAACCCAGCCGAAACCCTCCTGCTCGTCGATGAGGCCCACAACCTGCCCAGCCGGGCTGCGGACGCCCGCTCCCACACCGTTTCGGCCGACGAGGCCCGGCGCGTGCTTAGCGAACTCGACCACGTGCGCGCCCCCGCTCCGCTTCTACGAGCCTGGGAAACGTGGACGCTGCTACTCAGCACCCTGCCCCCCGGCGAATCCCTCGACCTGACCACGGAAGACGATCTCGCCGATGCGCTGCGCCACCTAGCCGATACCCTCAGCCTGCATCCACCGGCCAGCGAAGAGCTGGAGCGCCCGATCCGCGATCTGCTGTGGCAAACTCCGGCTTTGGCCGAGTGGTTTTCAGCGGCCTTTCCCAAACTGGTGTGGAGCCCACGCCCCGGAGAATTGCGCCTGACCTGCCTCGATGCCGCGATACCCACCGGCGAGATTCTGGATGAATTCGCCGGCGTGGTGTTTGCCACCGCCACCCCCGGCCCCGCCACTGCCTTCGCGCAAGCCTGCGGACTCTCAGCCCCCCGCTCCAAGCTCCATGCGCAGTGCGAAAAGCTCAACGCTCCCGGCGCCCCGCTCCCCGCCGTGACCGCCCACACCCCCTGGCGCGACGCCGCGTACGACATCGCCTACGACGTGCGCGTGGACACCACTTACCAGCAGCGGGCACGCCATGCCGGCACCACCGCCGACACCATCGCCGCGCTCCACGCCGCCTCCCGCAAGAGCGCCACCTTTTTGGCCACTAAACCGGACGCGCCGCTAGGTTCTGCTATTGCGGTGTTTTTTCCCAGCTACGCCTATGCCGAAGCCATTGAGAACGCACTCCTTAGCGCCCAATCCCACCTTAGGGTCGCGTTGCAACCCAGGCTTTCCGACCTGGCGGCGCAAACCGCATGGGTAGATGAATCGATCGCCTTCACCGACGCGCTATTTCTGGTGTTGGGCAGCAGTTTTGCCGAGGGCATCGACAGTCTAGGAGGGCGCATCAGCCACGCGATGGTGGTCGGTCCCGCCCTGCCCGAGGTCAACGCCGTGCAAAAAGCCCGCCTCGCCTCACTTGAAGGCTACACGCGCGAGGCCGCTTTCCAGCGGGTTTATCAAATACCCGGCATCCAAAAAGTGAACCAGGCACTGGGTCGGCTGGTTCGCGCCCCGGGGCAGCGCGCCAAGGTGATCCTCCACTGCCGGCGCTTCCTTGAACCGGCCTACGCCGCGCTGCTTGACCGCGATTATCAATTCGGCGCCACCCTCAGCACCAACGCGGAATTGGCCGCATGGCTGGGTGACTGAAGAATTCGCTCCGGGCCGCCCCCCCGCCCTCTTAACTAGGCCGGTGGGCGTACATCGCCCTTGGCAAAGGGTCAGGCCCCGTCCTCGGCCCCATTCATGCTCATTCCGAGCGTCTCGATGAATTTCTTCATCGCGGGAGTCAGCACCCGGCCCTTGCGGTGTAAAATCGCCAGCGGCCGGGTGAACTCCTTGTTTTTAAAGGGGACCACCACCAGCGTACCCTGCTGCTGCTCCTGCAGCACGGTGGCTTGCGGGACGATGGCGATCCCATGATCGATTTCCACCGCCCGTTTCACCGTCTCGATGTTGTCGAACTCCATGACCGGATCGATATCGAGCTTGTTCTCGCGAAAGATTTGATCGACCGCCTTACGCGTCGGAATGTCAGGGTCGAAGCCGATGAACCGTTGCCCGGCGAGCTGCTTCAACTCGACCCCGGACGCGGCAAACTTGGCCAACGGGTGGTTGGGATGGGCGATCACCACCAAGCGGTCGTCACGAAACGGCAATTGCTCGATTTGGCGGGTGCGCACCGGAAAAGCGACCAAACCAAAGTCCACGGAATTGTGCAAAATGTCCTCGTACACCAGGTTTGAACGACGGTATTCGACCCGCACGTTGACCGAAGGAAAATCGACGAGAAAGCGCTTGATGAACGGCGGCAGCTCATGGAGGCCGATCGAGTAGATCGTCGAAATACGAATGGTGCCGCTGATGATCTTTTTCATCTCCTGCAACTCGCAGGCCAGCTTATCGTAACTGTTGAGCAGATCCTTTGACGCCTCGTAGACCCGCTGGCCCTCCAGGGTCAGCTGAAATTGTTTCTGACTGCGATCAATCAAGAGTGACTTGAAGTGCCGCTCCATCGCCCGGGCCTGCTGGCTCACGGCCGACTGGGTGATGGCATTGATTTTTGCCGCTTTAGAGAAACTCTTAGTTTCCACCAGATCCGCGAAGATTTTAAAGTTTTCGATTTGCATGAGCCTTAATGCTTATCGCTTGGTATAAACAAAACTTATTTAATCAACCCCATAAACGAGCCACGCCATGTTACCCAACTACGAGTTATTCCAAAGCCGGGCTGATGCGCTCCGCGCGCAGATTGACTCCGCATGCCGACGCGCCGGGCGAGATCCGGCCGAGGTCGAATTGATGGCGGTGACCAAAACCCATGAGGCGCAGGCGGTCGACTACGCCGCCCGCTACGGCCTGCGTGCGGTAGGAGAAAACCGGGTGCAAGAGGCGGTCGAAAAACAGGCCCACTGCGGCGCCGCGATGCAGTGGGAACTGATCGGCCACCTCCAATCCAACAAAGCCAAATTAGCCGCCGCCCACTTCAATCGGGTGCAAAGCGTGGACAGCGAAAAGTTACTCCACCAGCTCGACGCTGCGGCAGCCAGTCTCGGGAAAATCCTGCCAATTTTGCTCCAAATTAACGCCGGTCGTGACCCCGCCAAATTCGGCACCGAAATTGAGGAGGCACCTCGTCTGCTGGAGGCGGCGCTGAGCAAAACCCACCTGCGCGTCGACGGGTTGATGACAATCGCTCCGCTCTCGCCCGAGCCGGACGTGGCCGCGCGCACCTTTAACACCCTGCGCACGCTGCGGGACGAACTTGCGGCCCGTTTTCGCGTGCCCCTGCGCGAGCTCTCGATGGGCATGAGTGGCGACTTGGACGCGGCGGTGCTTGCCGGCAGCACCCAGGTAAGGGTGGGCAGCGCCCTTTACGGCCCCCGCTAGGCGCAAGCGACGGTCGCTCCCGTTCAACCCGCCCGCAGGCGAGCGAAGAGATCCAGGTAAGCGTGCGCCTGGCGCGAGGGATCGAACGCGGTCCGCGCAAACTCACGAGCCGCCGCCGCCGCGTAACGGCGGCGGGCGAGCTGACGGTAGCCGAGCAGCGCCGCCCGAAACCCCGCGACATCCCCCGGGGCTACAACGACCCCGCTGACCCCGTCCTGGATACATTCAGCCACCCCTGCGGCGGCGTAGGCAACCGCCGGCAGTCCATGGGCCTGGGACTCAATTAAAAAGTTAGAAAGCGACTCGGCTTTGGACGCGAGCACGGCCACGTCGGCCGCCCGATATAGCGGTGCCGGGTCGGATTGAAACCCAAGGAGTTTCACCCGCTCAGCCACCCCGAGACGGCGAGCCGTGGCCTCGCAATCGGCCCGCGCCGAGCCCTCGCCCGCCAACCACAGTTGCCAGGGGATGCCCGCCCCGAGACCGGCGGCCATTTCGATGAGCGCCCGCTGGTTTTTCTCCGGGCGCAACATCCCCACACAGAGCAGCACGAAGGTTTCCGAGGTGGCGCCGAAGCGGGCCCGCAGGCCAACTTCGGACGCCTCCCCCGCCACCGCCGGAGGGAAAACCAGCCCATTGTGAATGACCGAGACGCGGGCGGGCGGCACACCATGGTTCCGCACAAGAACGTCGGCCGACTCGGCGCTATTGGCGACGATGTGCGCAACCCGGTGCAGCGAACGGCGAAACAGAAACGGCAGGGCTTTGCCCGTGCGGAGGGTGCCCACCACCGTGGTGGCAGGGAGGGCCCGGGCAAGGCGACCGGAATGGCAGTTGGCCATGCGCCCCATGCACAGGATCACCTCCGGGTTGGCAGCGCGCGCGGCCCCCACCAGACCGGGAGCCCACCCGTTCAAGCCGGTGTCGAAACCCTGGAGTACCCGATGAGAAATTCCCCCAAGCGTCGGTTCAAGCACCCCTCCGGGCCGAAAGGTCACCACGGTGACGGTATGCCCGGCGGCCGAAAAGGCGCGGGCCAGGAGCACGGTTTGCCGTTCCGTGCCGCCGCTGCGCAGTCGATCTTGTAGAAGCCAGATCATCATTCGTCGGCGGGTTCGTCAGGCAATTCACTACCGGGATGGAACAGCAACTCGGCGGCGCGACTCCAACTGGTGCGCCGGGCCCAGCTGCGGCCCGCCGCGCCCATGCGGCACCGCAGGGCGGGATCTTCGATGAGTTGGCGCAACGCCGCAGTCAGGGCGGCGGGGGACCGAGGGGCCACGAGCAGGCCCGTTTCCCCCTCCACCACGGCCTCGCCGACGCCGCCGACGCGGTGCGCCACCACCGGCAAACCGTGGGCCGAGGCCTCCAGGTAAACCAAACCGAACCCTTCCACGCTGTGGCCGAAATCGATGCTGGTAAGGGCGAAAATATCGGCGCCCCCATAAACCCGCTCCAGTTCTTCATCCGGCACGTTGCCCAGAAAGCGTACGCAGGGGCCAGGAAGGTTGGCCGCTTTGCGTAGCGTCTTGGCATAGCCCCCCTTGTTGGCGCTACCGGCAATCCAGTACTCCACCCGCTCGGCCAGCGCCGGGGGCAGCGCCTGCAGGGCCTGGAGGGTGAGCAATTGCCCCTTGCGCGGGTGAATCCGGCCAACGGTCAAAACGACCACTTTGCCCGAGCCTCCGGAGGCCACCGGCCTGGGCGCGCCCCCGAAAAAGTCCGCGCGCAAGGCACCGGGGGTCAGGAAGGTTTTAGCCTCGGCCTCCGGGAAATGCGTGCACAGCAAATTCTGGGTGTAATGGGTCAGGGTGCTGATGCGGAAGGCGTGGCGGATAAGTCGGCGGGTCAGCCAGCGCGTCACCGGATCGGCGTGAAACCGCAGGATTTCGGAGCCGTGGAAAGTCAGCACAATCCGGCGCGGGCGGAAGCTGCGCAGGGGCAGCAACGCCATCAACGCGAGCATGGGGCCCGGTTCGGGCAGATAAACGGTGGCGTAGCGCAAGCGCCGTCGCTCGCGCACCAGCCAAAGGATGAGCTTGAGGCGGCAGCTCAGGTTGTGGGTGCCGGCCAGCGGCAGCCGGCGCAGGGTAAACGGCCAAACTTTTTCCGGATGTCGCTTGGCGCTTTGGGCCCAGACTTCGACCGAGTGTCCGAGTGCGGCGCCGGCCCGGGCCACCTCTTCAGTAAACGTCGCAATCCCCCCGCGTTTG
>JBILBW010000036.1:0-22956 GCA_044353465.1 Rariglobus sp.
CCTTACTACGTCTACCAGTACGCCACCTGCTTTGCCTCCTCGGCTCAGCTCTACAAGGCGATGAACGCGGGCTCCGTGGAAGACCGCGCCGCCGCGACCGGGCGTTACCTCACCCTGCTGAAAAGCGGCGGCAACGACCACCCGATGGAGCAGCTGCGCAAAGCCGGCGTGGATCTGTCGAAGCGCGAGACGGTGCAGGCGGTCATCGACCAAATGGATGAACTGGTTAGCCGCCTCGAAGCCGAAGCCGCCAAGCTCAAGTGAGCAGGCAGGCGGGATGCTGACGGCGGCCGCTCAGATCCAGCGCCGTTTGCGCATGAACACCAGCATGCCGACCATGCAGATCAGAGTGACGGCCACCGACAACGTGTAGCCCTGGGGCGAGGCGAGTTCCGGCATATGGCGGAAGTTCATCCCGAACCACCCGCCGATGAGCAGCGGCGGGATCGTCAGCGCGGTGATCGCGGTGATCACCTTAATACCTTGGTTGGCCTCGAAGCCGGATTTGTTGAGGTAAATACGGAAGGATAGAATGAGCTGCTCGGCCCAGGATGCGGCCTGGGTTTCAATGCGCACCAGATTCTCGCCCACGTCTCGCAGGTAGGGCACGATGGTGGCGCGAATCAGCTTCGACTTGCCGTGGCTCAGCGCCATAAGCACCTCGCGCTGCGGACGGATCAACTGACGCAGGCGTGACAGGTCTTTACGCAACGCCACGACCTGGGGGAAGAGCTGCTCTGCGGAAATATGGCGGAGCACGCCTTCCTCCAGTCCGTCGACCTCGGCGCGCAGGGAAGCCAGTGCGGGCTGACAGCCATCGACCAAGCTATCGAGCAGGCCGTGGGCGAGCCGGTCGGGGCCGCGGACTAGGGTCGAGGGGTTGCGATGGTAACGTTCTTGAACCACCTGCACGGCTTTGAGGGCTGTGCGGTGGTAGGTCACCAGGTAGGTGGGCCCGAGAAAGAGATCGAGTTCGGCGGTTCTGAAACCCTCGCCGGGTTGGTAGCTGATCGCGTGCGCCACAAGGTAGAGGTAGTCGCCGTAGTCCTCGATTTTCGGCAAGGGGCTGTCGGCCACGCAGTCTTCGATCGTAAGGGGGTGAAAGCCGAAGGCCGTTTCAAGCACGGCGGTCACTTCTGCGGGGGTGGGGTGGTCGAGGTCCACCCAGATCATCACCCCCGGCTCTTGGCGCAAAGCGGCAAGCGCTTCGATCCCCGGGCGATGGGCGGTGAGCTTGTGGTCGCGGAAAACGAGGGTGGTGATCATGGCGACGGCGGCGTGGGGCTAGATCCAGCGTTGGCGTTTGCACCAGGCCCAGGTGCAGGCGGTGAACACCAGGGTCAGTCCGACAATAACGGGGTAACCGTAGGCCGACTTGAGTTCGGGCATGTGTTCGAAATTCATCCCGTACCAGGTGCTGATCAGCGTGGCCGGCAGGGTCAGCACCGTCAGCGCGGTGAGGGTTTTGATGCCTTGGTTGGCCTCGTAGTCGGACTTGCTCAGGTAGAGGTCGAAGGAGATCAACAGTTGGTCGGCAAAACTGGCTGCGGTTTCCTCAATTCGGGTGAGGTTGTCGCGCAGGTCGCGGAAGTAGGGCAACATCAGGGCGCGGATCAGCTTGTTCTCGCCGTGGGTCAGCCGGGTGACCAATTCGCGCTGCGGTCGGATGATTTGGCGCAGCAGCGTGATGTCTGCGCGTACGTGCATCAAATCGGGAATAAGGCCATCGGAGTTTTTGGAGAGCACGGTCTCCTCGATTTCCTCCAGTTCGCTGCGCATCTCGTCGATGATCGGTTGGAAGTTATCCACCATGGCATCGAGCAGGAAGTGGGCGATGCGGTCGGGGCCGCGGGCAACCACTCCAGTGGCTTTGATACAGCGATCGAACACCGAGGTCACCGACTTGAGCGGGGAGCGGTGAAAGCTCACAAGGTAATCTTTGCCCAGGAACAGATCGAGCTCGGTGGTGTTGAACTTTTCGGTGCGGGTGAAGTCCACCGCATGGGTCACGATAAACAGGTAGTCCTCGAAGTCTTCGAGTTTGGGCAGGGCGCTGGGGGTGACGCAGTCCTCGATGGCGAGGGGGTGGAATTGGAAAACGTCGGAGAGGACCAGCTTAATTTCCTCCTCGGTGGGGTTTTCCAAATCGACCCAGAGCACCAGGCCCTTGTCGCCGCGCACCAGCCGGAGCGCTTCCACTTCCAGGTCTTGGCCGACCAGTTTTCCGTCGCTGAAAATAAAGGAATGAATCATGCCGCTTGCTGCGAGGATTGCGGGCGAGGGCCGGGCGGCAAGCCCAAGGTGCGCTGGTGGCGAGGGGGGGAAGGATTATTTGAGCGCGTTTACCAGCGTGGAGAGATTATGGCGCATCATCGACTCGTAGGTGGCGGCCGGACTATCAGCGGTGCCCAAGCCATCCGCGTAAAGGGTTCCGCCCAACTTCACCCCGGTTTCGGCAACCAGCTGTTTAATCAGGCGGGAGTTAACCGAGTTCTCCGCGAAAACCGCCTTCACCTTTTCCTTGCGGATCAGGTCGATGAGGCGGGCCATGTGCCGGGCGTTGGGTTCGCCGTCGGTGGAAAGTCCGCTGAGGGCATGAACCTTGAACCCGTAATCGCGGGCCAGATACCCAAAGGCGTCGTGCGAGGTGAACAGCAGGCGGCGCGCGGGGGGGATTTGGGCGACTTCGCCTTCCGCCCACGCTTTCAGGGACAGTAGATTCTGGCGGTAAACCTGGGAATTGGCGTTGAAGCGCTCGGCCAAAGCGGGCCGTTGCCGGGTAAACTCGGCCCGAACCAGCTTGGTGGCGAACAGCACGTTGTCGATGCTGTGCCACCAGTGCGGGTCACGTTCCCCGTGATTGGCGTTGCAGGCGGGCGCTCCCGGGGCGTGTTCATGGGCGTGCGCCGCGGACTCGGTGATTAGACCTGGCAGGTTGTCACCTACGAGCACGAGCCGGTGGCCCGCACTGGTGTTGGCGATGATGTGTTCCAGGTAGGCCTCAAGGTGCAGGCCGGAGGCGAGAACGACCTCCGCCTCGGTAGCGTTGCGAATGTCCGCCGGCGAAGGCTGGAACCCGTGCGGATCGACCCCGGGCTGGAGCAGGCCGGTGACGCGCACGTCCTCAGCGCCGACCGACCGGGCGATTTCGGTGAGCACGGTGTTCAGGGTGACGACGCGCAGGGGCGCCACATCGGCGAAAGCCGCCGTGAAACTCACGGCCCACAGCAGAAGGCCGGCTAGGTACAGGCGGGGGCGAAGGGAGGCGTTGCGGACGGGCACGAGGGCCGAGTTGGACATGGTTGAAAAAAAGAGGTTGATTGCATTAGGCGGTTGGGGGCCGGCTCAGGGGACGGAGGAACCGGTTAATAAAACCGTAGCGCGGGCTGAAGAGCGCAGAGGCAAAGAAGACCCCGCCGAGGCAAAGCACAATGGAGGCACCGCTGGCCAGGCCGGCGTGATAACTCAAGAGGATGCCAGCGACCGAGGAAACCAAGGCGATGCCGGCCGAAAGCAGGAGCATCCGGGCGAATTGGTCGCACCACAGGTAGGCGCTGACTGCGGGCAGCAAGAACAGCCCCAGCGCCAGCACGATGCCCATGGTTTGCAGGGCGGCCACCAGGTTCAGCACGGTTAGGGCGAGCAGGCCGATATGCACCCAGCCGCCGCGGCCGCCGCAGGCCCGGTAAAAAAGCGGGTCAAAAGTTTGGAGAAGAATCCCGCGGAACCCGATGATGAACACCAGCGCGGTCACTCCACTGACGGCTCCGGCGATGCCTAGATCGGTGCTGCTGGTGCCGAGGATGTTGCCGAATAGCACGTGGGTGAGGTTCATCCGGGTGGGCAGTTTGCTAACGAGTGCGACCCCGGCGGCGAAGAAAACGATGAACAAGGAACCGAAAGCGGCATCCTCCTTCACGCGGGTGAGGCGGCTGAGCAGGGCGCTACCGAGCGCGGTCAGCAGCCCGGCGAGGAGCGCACCCATGAACAGGGCCGCAAGGCTGGGACCGAAAATCATCCAGGATAGGGCGATGCCGGGCAGTAGCGAGTGCGAGAGGGCATCGCCCATGAGGGCCAGGCGGCGCAGGACTAAAACGCAGCCGAGCAGGCCGCCGCTCACGCCTAGTAGCAGTGCTGAACCCAGACCGCGGGCCATGAAATCATAACTGAACGGGACGATTAACAAATCGTGGAGGCTCATGACGGGAACTCCGTGGTGCGGGCTAGGTGCAGCGGGTTTTCCCGGGCGGTACGGCCCCGGCGAAAGGCGCGGTCGATGTTTTCCGGAGAGAGCACTTCGGCGATCGGTCCGGTGGCAATGAGGGCGGTGTCGAGCAGGACGCCCCGGCCAAAGCTTTCCCGGGCCAACGCGAGGTCGTGCACGGCCGCCACGACGGTTCGGCCGTGCATCACCCAGTTGCGCAGCAAGTGGCAAAGCTCCTCGCAGGCGAGCAAGTCGAGACCGGCAAATGGCTCATCGAGGAGAAACACCTCCGCGCCTTGGGCGAGGGCGCGGGCCAGGAAAACCCGCTGCTGTTGGCCGCCTGAGAGTTGACTGATTTGCCGCTGAGCCAAGGCGTTCAGGCCAAGTTCATCGAGGGCGCGATCCACGCGTTGTTGGTCTTGGCTGGAGAGCCGCTGAAAAAATCGAAGTGAGGGGTAACGTCCCTGTTCGACCACCGCGCGCACCGTGATCGGGAAGTCCCAGTCGATCGACTGGCGTTGCGGAAGGTAGGCCAGGCGGGGCAACTGGTGGTTGGGGTGTGCGTCGCCGAGGAGGATTTCGCCAGAAGCGAGCCGGTGCCAGCCGAGGATGGAGCGGAGCAGCGTGCTTTTGCCCGCCCCGTTGGGCCCGAGCAGCGCCGTCGAGCTGCCACAGGGGATGTCGAGGTTGATATCCTCCAACGCCAGAGTTCGCCCGTGCAACACGGTGACGTTACGGAAGCGAAGAATGTGATGGGGGACGTGGATGGGCACAATAAACCACGAACCTTAACAGAGTCGTCAAGCGGGGACACGCACCGAGATCACGCTGGAAACCACAGCCGGCGTGAAGAACCTCCAGCTGGAACTCACGCTCTAGGCTAGCCTTGCAGGGGCTCCGAGCGTGAGCTCGGGCAGGGCCGGGGTTTTATCGAGCCAAAGCAGACTGGAAGACTGCGCTCCTTTTAAGCGATGGCAGTCGCCAGGTCGGATTCGCTCAGGTCTTCTGCGGGCTGGGGGAAGGTACGCAGGAAATCGACGTAGTTGATCAACTCGAAGCTCCCATCGTGGTGCTCGACGATGGCGGTGAGCGACTCGACCCAGTCGCCGCTGTTGAGGTAGTGAATTTCACCGAGCATCTTGTCGGCCGCGGTGTGGATGTGGCCGCACATCACCCCGGTGCATCCGCGGGCTTTGGCCAGAGTGGCGATGTGGTCTTCGAAGTTGGACACGTGGTTAACGGCGGATTTCACCCGCGCTTTGATCGCCTTGCTCAGCGACCAGTATTCTAGCCCGCGCCAGGAGCGCCAGAGGTTGTAGGCGCGGTTGATTTTCAGCAGGGCGCAATAGCCCCAGTCGCCGAGGTGGGCGAGCCAAGCGAAGTTTTTGGTGACGGTGTCAAATACGTCGCCGTGCAGGACGAGATAACGCCCGCGCAAGCCTTCGTGGATGTGTTCCTCGACCAAGGTCAGGTTTTCGAAATCGAGTGGCAGGAACTGAGCCAAGATGTCGTCGTGGTTGCCGCGCAGATAGACCACTTGGGTGTCCTTTTTTTCGATTTTTTTGAGGATGATACGAATAAACCGCGTGTGCGACTTGGACCAATTGCCACCGCGCCGCAGTTGCCAGCCGTCAATAATGTCGCCGTTGAGGATCAGCTTTTCGCAGTGGACGTGGCGGAGAAAGTGATTGGCCTCAGCGGCTTTGCTTTCTGAGGTTCCGAGGTGGACGTCGGAGATGATAACGGTACGGAAGCTGAGCTTTTTCATGAAGATTGGAGGGCGAAACCAGAGGCGCGGGGTTTCTTCGCCAGAGCGGCGCCGCGAGTAGTTGAAGGGACGACGATGCGCAGGCTGCGGGGATGGACAAGCACCTCGACGCGGGCTCCGGTCTCATGGGTTTCGCCATCGGTGTGAACGAGTCCCGCGCTTTCGCGTTGGATGATAAAACGCGAGCCGCGCAGGCGGTGGACGTGGGGACTGTGATCGATGGTACCGAAAAACAGGCGCGAGCCGAGGATGGCGGCTTTGAGCAGGTTAACCGGCCGGATGGCGATGAGATCAAGTTGGCCGTCGTCGACGCTGGCGCCGGGGGCAATAAAGGCGCGGTTGCCGTATTGGTCGGAGTTGGCGACGGCGATGAGCAGGATGTCGAGGGTTTCGCTGTGGTCGCCGACGGTCAGGGTGCAGCGTTCGCTGCGGCGTTGGCTAAAAGCGGCGAAGGCGGTCCGCCCGTAGGCGGGCAGGCCGCGGGTGGTGAGGTGATTAAATCGGCGGCTCACCTCGGCATCCAGACCCAGCCCCATGGCGTTGAAGAACGGGCGACCATTAACCGAACCGGTATCCACGGCGCGGACGAGTCCGCCAATTTGCGCGACGACATCGAGAGCGGCCAGCGGCGCGAGCGGCAGTCCAAGGTGAAGGGCCAAGCCGTTCCCCGAACCGCAGGGCACCAAGGCGAGCGCGGCGGGCGTGTCGATCAGGGCCTGGGCGACCTCGTTCATGGTACCATCGCCGCCGACGGCAACGACGCGCTGGCAGCCCGATTGAACGGCGCTGCGGGCTAGTTCTATGGCGTGGCCGGGGCCCTCGGTGAGATGGACATCGGCGTCGAGCGAACGCGAGCCAATGAAGTCACGCAGCACCGGGAGCAGACGGGCATTGCGGGCGTTGCGCCCCGAAACCGGATTGAGAATGAAGCGGATCTTCATGACGTGATGGCGGCAGAGGGATTCACCAGGGCTATCGGCGTCTCGGCTTGCGCCACGCTTGCCGGCGCTGTTGCCGGGGTACCAACGTGCAGGTTCGCGACCCGGCCCAAGTGGCGGGCGATGGTGGGGGCGGCCTCGTTGCGCACGATTGGGGCGAGGGCGTTGCGCCACTGCTGCCACAAGGCTCCGCTCTCGGCGAAGGCGGCGCGCAACGACGCGATGACTGCGGCGGGGGTGGTGGCGAGGACGCCCGCTCCGGTGCGGCGAAGCAACTCGTAGTTGCCCTCTTCCTGGCCGGGGACGATTTGGTTCACGATCATGGGGCAACGCGCGGCAATCGCCTCCTGAGTGGTGGCGCCACCGGCTTTGCTGATCACGACGTGGTGGGTCATGAGCAAGTGGGGGATTTGATCGGTCCAGCCAAGGCAGTGAACGGGGAGGGCTCGGCCCTCGGCGAGTTTTTCGAGATCGCGACGCAGGGTTTCGTTGCGCCCTACGGCGATGGTGATTTCCCAAGCCGTTTCAGCGATCAGCCGGCAAGCGGTCTCGGCGGCGTGGTTGGTGCCGGAGTTGATGATGTAGAGCACACGCGGGGCCGTGCCGGGAGTGTTCAAGTCGGGCGGGCTCAGGCGAGCGGCGTTGGCGCCAAAAAAGGACGGGACGGGGAACCCGCTCACGTGAAGGAGGGCGTCGGCCAGTCCCGCCTGGCGCATGACGTCGGCCGAATCGGTGTTGGGTACGAACCAACCGGCGGCCCCGGCGCGCCACCAGAGCGAATTGATGCTGATCGAGTCGGTGACGATGTTGAAGTGGGGCGGCAGCCGGTGGCCGTCTTGCTGGAGGCGCTCGAGTAGGAACGCGTACACCGGATAGGTGCTGCAGATCACCGCGGGGTTTTCCGTGGCGATGATTTGGGCGAGGAGGCGGCGCTCGCGGCCGAGCAGCCAGAGGCAGCTGGGCACGACATTCGAGCGGTCGATCCAGGCGTAGAGCCGGCTCCAGAGCCGGGGGGCGTTGTTGATTGTCGCGAGGTAGGCGCGGCGGCTGACCTGATTGAAGCGCGGATGGGTTAACGCAAACAGGTCGACGATGCGCGCGGTGCCTGGCCCGTAGGTGTCATCGCAGGCGGCGGCAAGGGCTCGGGCGGCGGCGTTGTGACCTTCGCCGTAACCGGCGGTAAAGATGAGGATGGGCGTAGCCATGAGGGTTTATGCGAATTCGGGCAGGCAGGTGGCCGGACCGTTGTTTTCAGCAATGATAGCGGCGATATCCTGCTCAAAGCGAACAATGACCTTGGACCACGATTGCGGTTCGACGGTGGCGCGCGCGGCCTGGCGAACTTTTTCACGAAGCGCGGTGTCGGTGGCCAGGCGAACGCCCGCTTGGATTAGCTCCTCGGGTTGGTCACAGGCTACGCTCAGGCCGTTTTCCCCATCACGGATAAACTTAAAGGCGGCGGCGTAGTTGAAGCCGGCAACTGCCAAGCCGCTGGCCATGGCCTCGGTGAGCACGTTGCCAAACGTTTCGGACAGGCTCGCGTGGATGTAGATATCGGCGGAGGCGTAGTGGCGGCCGATTTCTTCACGGGAAAAAAAGCCGGTGAAAATGCACTCGGGGTGCTCGCGGACGAGGCGGGCCTTGAGCGGTCCCTCGCCGGCGAGGACAAAGCGGCAGCGGGGATTGGCGGCGCGCATCGCATCAAAGGCGCGGAAGACCAGCTCGTAGTTTTTCTCCGCCGCCATACGCCCAACGTGCAGGACCACGGGGGTGTCGGCGGAGGCGTTCCAACTGGCGCGCAGTTCATCCGAGCGGCGCGCGGGGCTAAACTGGCGGGTGTCGACGCCACGGGAGAGCACGGCGAGATCGCGGAAGCCGACGGCGGAGAGCTCTTCGCAGAGTTCGGGGGTGGGCACGAAGGTGCGGCGGGTGCGATTGTGCACATGGCGCAGCCAAGCGAGGGTGAGGTGATGGAAAGCCCCGTAGCCGTAGGAACGCGTGTAGGTGTGGAAATTGGTGTGGAAACTGGAGCTGACCGGCAGCCCGAGGGCGCGCGCGGCAGTGACGGCGGTTGCTCCCAGTGGCCCCTCGGTCACGACGTGCACCAGATCAGGCGGATCGGCGCGCCAGAGTCGTTTCAAGGTGCGGGCCGCCGGCAGTCCGAGCCGTAGCAGCGGGTAGCCGGGAAGGGGCATCCCCGGCAGGCTAACCACCTTGTAGGCGGTGGCGCTGGTGGGGGAGGGCGGATCGTCCCGGCGGGGGCGGTAGACGGTGAGGTCATGGCCGCGTGCGGCGAGTTCACGGCAGATGACTCCGAAGGTCATGGCCACGCCGTTGACCTCGGGGGGGAACGTTTCGGTAACAATCGCGAGTTTCACAAGGGAGCGGTGATGGCGGTGCGGAGTGGTAGGGAGCTGTTGGCTGGACCAGCACTATGTGACCAACGCGTGGCGAATTCATGGCGTTAGCGTTACGATCTGGCGACAATCCCGGTGTTGCGCCGCAGCGAGCACTCGCTCGCGCAGGTACTCAGGCGTTGCCGCGTTTCGGTTTTAGGTGTCGCCCCGCATTCATCTTCTGCGGTGAATGGCCAACCTTCCACCCCATGACGACCACCTGCTCCACTCTTGCCGCCTTGCGCTCCGGTCAGCTCAAGGGGATTACGCGGCTCGATCTTACCTGTGACCTGCAGGAATTTCCGCGAGAAATCTTCGAGTTGGCCGACACCCTTGAGGTGCTGAATCTTTCGGGTAACCAGTTATCGGCGCTCCCGGATGACCTGGCGCGCCTGAGCCAGTTACGGGTGCTCTTCTGCTCGGAAAATCGCTTTACCCACCTGCCCGAGGTGCTGACCTCGTGCTCTCGCCTTAAGGTGGTCGGGTTTAAATCGAACAGTATTCGCGAGATTACGGGTGCCTCCATTTCACCTGGTTTACGCTGGTTGATTCTCACGGATAATCAGATTTCGGCGCTGCCGGAATCGATCGGCCGCTGTGCGGGCCTGCAAAAACTGATGCTCGCCGGTAATCAGCTGTCGGGTTTGCCGGAGGCGATGCGCGGCTGCGTTGGGCTCGAGCTGCTGCGGATTTCGGCCAACCGGTTCACAGCTTTGCCGGAGTGGCTGCTGCAATTACCCCGGCTGACCTGGTTGGCTTTTGGCGGAAATCCGGTTTCGGCGGTGCCGCGCGGGCCGAGTCCGGCTGTGGCCCGGTTGCCGTGGGCGGATTTTGAGCTGGGGGAAAAACTCGGTGAAGGCGCCTCCGGCGTGATCCATAAAGCGCACTGGAAACCGTCGTCCACCGCAGTCGGGCAGCCCGTGGCGTTAAAACTGTTCAAGGGGGCGGTCACCAGCGACGGGTTTCCTGCCGATGAAATGGCCGCCTGTTTGGCCGCGGGTAATCACGCTCACTTGATCGGGGTCATCGGGGAACTCACCGGGCACCCCTCGGGTACCAGCGGCCTGGTGATGCCGTGGGTCGATCCGGGGTTTAGCAGTCTGGCCGGCCCGCCTAATCTGGCGACGTGCACACGCGACATTTTTCGCGAAGGGCAACGGTACTCCCTGCCCTTGGTGCTGGAGCTGGCAAAGGGCTTGGCCGCGGCTGGAGCGCACCTGCACGCACGGGGGATTTTGCACGGGGATTTTTACGCGCACAACGTCCTCTATCATCCCGCGGGAGGGTGCTTTCTGGGCGACTTCGGTGCGGCCTCCTTTTACCCGCTGCCGGCAAGTGGGGGATCCAACGCGTTTGAAGCGCTGGAGGTGCGCGCCTTCGGTTGTCTGTTCGGCGAGTTACTGGAGCGCTGCGATCCAGAACAAGATGCGCGTCTGGCTTCGTTTAAAGCGCTGCAACTTCGTTGCGTGGCGCCGGGGGCGGCGTTCCGGCCCCAGTTCGCCGAGCTGGTCGCAACGCTGGAAGCGCTGCGACCTTGAGCCCGCGGCTCAGGTTTCGGCCAGCAGTCGGCGGAGGGTTTCGTCGACCAGCTTGGGGTTGGCTTTGCCCTTGGAGGCTTTCATCACCGGACCTTTGAATGCGTTGATCGCGGTGTCCTTGCCCCCCTTGAATTCGGCCACGGCCTTGGCGTCGGTGGCGAGCGCGGTGCGGCACCAGGTTTCCAGTTCGACGGTGTCGGTGGGAGCGGTGGCGAGGCCTTTGCGGGACACGATGACGGCGGGCATTTCCCCGCTAGCCGCCATGTCGACAAAGACCTCCTTGGCGGAGTTGGTCAAAAGCGTGCCGGCGTCGATGAGTTTAACCAACTCGGCGACGTGGGCCGGGCTGATCTTGGAGTCGGCCAAATCGAGTTTGGCGGCGCCGAGTTCCCGTTGAAGGTCGTTGACCACCCAGTTACCCACGGCCTGGGCTTTGGCGGCCCCGGCGAGCTGGACGGCTTCCTCGAAATAGGCGGCTAGGGCGTGATCCCATACCAGCGCCGAGGTCAGGGTATAGGGAAGCTGATACTGGGTCTGGAAGCGGGTCTGTTTGGCGAAGGGCAACTCGGGGCACTCGGCGCGCAGGCGGGCTTTCCAGGCTTCGTCCACCTTGACCGGCATGAGGTCAGGATCGGGGAAGTAACGGTAGTCGTGGGCGTTCTCCTTGTTGCGCAGCGATTTTGAGGTGCCCGCCTGGCCATCGAAGTCGCGGGTTTCCTGGACGATGACTGCGCCGCTCTCGACCACGGCGATCTGGCGTTTGATTTCGTGGGCGATGCCGTCGCGCACATAGGAGATGGAGTTGAGATTCTTTAACTCAACCTTGGTACCGAGTTCCTTCTGGCCGACAGGGCGGATGGAGATGTTGGCGTCGCAGCGCATTTGGCCCTTTTCCATATCACAGTCGGAGATACCGCCGTAAACGATGGTGGCGCGCAGCGAGGTGAGGAAGGCGTAGGCTTCGTCGGCGCTTTTGAGCACGGGCTCGGTGACGAGCTCCATGAGCGGGGTGCCGGCGCGGTTGTAGTCGACCAGAGAATCGAAGGCTTCGTGGTTGAGCTTACCCACGTCTTCCTCGAGGTGGATGCGGGTGAGGGCGATGGTTTTGTGTTCGCCTTGGATGTTACGCGAAGGACCGGGCAACTCGATTTCGACCGCGCCATTGAGGCATATCGGCTGGGCGGCCTGGGTGATCTGGTAGTTTTTGGGCGAGTCCGGGTAAAAGTAGTTTTTACGGTCCCATTTGCAGATGGGGGCGATGTCGCAGCCGAGCAGCAGGCCGGTTTTGATGATGGCGTCGAGGGCGGCCTTGTTCATGACCGGTAGGACGCCGGGCAGGGCGAGCACGACCGGGTCGGTGAGCGTGTTCGGCGGCTGGCCGTAACCGGCGGCGACGCGGGTGAACATCTTGGAGCGGGTCTTGATCTGCACATGGACCTCAAGACCGATGACGGCTTCGTATTTCATTTTTCAGAGTGTTGCCCACGAAACACACGAAACGGACACGAAAGCCGGAGTTCCGTTTTCGTGTCATTTCGTGTGTTTCGTGGGCCAAAAATTAGAGTTTCGGGGTGCGGCGGGACCAGTCGTGGGCGGAGTCGTAGGCGTTGGCGATCGCCAGCAGATCGGCTTCCTTGAAGGGCTGGCCGATTAACTGCATGCCGATCGGCAGCCCGCTCGCGGAGAATCCACAAGGCACGCTGATGCCGGGCAACCCAGCCAGGTTCACCCCGATCGTGTAAACGTCGCACAGGTACATCGCCAACGGATCGGCCTTGGCTCCGCGCTTGAACGCCGGGGTGGGCGCCGTCGGCGTGATGATCGCGTCCACCTCGTTGTAGGCGTTAAGGAAATCCTGCCGGATAAGCGTGCGCACTTTCTGGGCACGCAGGTAATAGGCGTCGTAGTAGCCGCTGCTCAGCACGTACGTGCCGAGGATGATGCGGCGCTTTACCTCGGGGCCGAAGCCTTCGGCGCGGGACTTGAAATAGAGGTCAACGATGTCGTTGGCGTCGGTCGAGCGGTGGCCGTAGCGGATGCCGTCGTAGCGGCTCAGGTTCGACGAGCACTCGGCCGTGGCGATGATGTAATAAACGCCCACGCCGTACTGAGTGTGCGGCAGGGAGACGTTCTTAATCTCACAGCCCATTTTCTCGTAAAAGGTGACCGCTTTTTCCACCGCTGCTGCGACCTCGGGGTCGAGCCCTTCGGCGAAATATTCCTTGGGAATGCCGATGCGCCACGGGCCTTTTTTCTCCTTTAACGCGGCGCGGTAGTCGGGGATTTCAGTCTTAACCGAGGTCGAGTCGCGCTCGTCGTGGCCAACGATGGATTGGAGCAAAATCGCGGCATCTTCTACCGTGCGGGTGAATGGGCCGATTTGGTCGAGCGAGGAGGCGAAGGCGATCAAGCCGAAGCGCGAAACCAGGCCGTAGGTTGGCTTGAGCCCGACCACCCCGCACAACGCGGCGGGCTGACGGATGGAGCCGCCGGTGTCGGAGCCCAGGGTGGCAATGGCTTCGCCGGCGGCGAGGGCGGCCGCGCTGCCACCGGAGGACCCGCCGGGCACGCAGTCGAGGTTGTAGGGGTTGCGCGTGGTGTGAAAGGCGGAGTTCTCCGTGGAGGAGCCCATCGCGAATTCGTCGAGGTTGAGGCGGCCCCAGATGACCGCGCCGGCCTTTTTGAGTTTTTGGGTGACGGTCGCGTCGTAGGGCGAGACGAAGTTCGCCAGCATCTTTGAGGAGGCGGTGAGCGGCTGGCCGGTGACGGCGATCACATCTTTGATGCCGATGGGAATGCCATCGAGCGGGCCGAGAGCCTGGCCGGTGGCGCGGCGGGCGTCGGAGGCGGCAGCCTGGGCGAGCGCGTCGGCGGCGTCATAGGAGTTAAACGCTTTGACGCGCTCATCGACGGCCTCGGTCCGCGTGATGACAGCTTGGACCAGCTCGAGCGAGGTGAGGGTCTTCGCTTCGAGCAAAGCGGAAAGTTCTGCGATGGAGAGGAAATGGAGTGGCGCGTCGATCACGGTAAAAGGGTGGTTATGGGTTTTGGTGCGGATATTGCACCACCGTTTTTGCGCAAATCGCAGGGGCCCGCGGCGCGGCGGTATCGCGGATTCACCGCTCGGATTCATGTCGCGAACAGGCGTCGCGCGCTCTCCGTGATCAGGGTAACCGCGGGATGGGTTAGCCGACGCTCCGCGGTGATCGCGTAGACGTTGTCCACGCAGAGCGGGGTCGAACCGATCGGCACAAGGCCATAACGGGTCTTTGCCTCCGCCACCACTACCGTGGGAATGGCCACAAAGCCGCGGCCTTCGGCGGCAACGACCTTCATCAGCGCGCCGTCGTCGAAGTCGGCAACCACCCGGGGCTGCACGTGAATGGAGCGAAACCACTTCTCCAGGGATCGGCGCAGGGCGGTGGATTCACCCGGTAGCAGGCCGTCCGCACCGTGCAGCGATTGGGGGAAGCCGGACTTGAGTTTGGCGGCCAATTTCGGCGCTGCGCAAAAGGTCACCGAGAACTCCCCGAGGTGATGGTTAAAGACTTTCCCCGTGCTCGCCCCGGAGGCCGGTTCGTCGGCCAGCACGATGTCGAGGCGGTGCGCGGCCAGATGTCCGATCAAGTCCCCGGTTTTGCCCTCGCGGCAGATCAGGTGCACCGGCCTGGCCATGGCGAAGACCGGCTTTAGGATTTCGTGGGTGATGGACTTGGGCAACGCGTCGGCCACACCCACATGCAGGCGCAGGGTTTGCGCCGAGGGCCCCTGCTTTATCGCGTTGGTCAGCTCCCGGCCCAAATTGAAGATTTCGTCCGCATAACGCAGGGCGGTCTGGCCGGCATCGGTGAGGACGTTGGCCCGGCCCTGGCGCCGGAATAGTTTCTCGCCCAGCACCTGCTCGAGTTCGCTGATCTGGGCGGAGATCGAGGGCTGGGACACGTTGAGTTTTTCGGCCGCCTGGCGCAGCCCGCCCTCCTTTGCCACGGTCCAGAAATAACGCAGGTGATGATAGTTAAGCCAGTCCATGGGTTTTATGCTTAGGTTAAAGTTAACAGGTGCATAACAACCCAGTATTAGTCGAATCCAGATTTACCGGGTATAGTCATTAGCGTAGGCCGTTTTCAACGCTAGCCCTTTGGCGAGCCTGGCAAAACGGACTACTCCCCAATCCCTCAAACCCATGAAGCTCACCATCAATCATCGTAACCTGCCGCTCGGCAGTTCGCTGGATTTCCTGGTGGAAAACCGCCTCGTAGCTTTGTCCGAACGGCTGGAAATCGACGACGCGACCGTCGTGATCGAACGCCTTTCCGAGGCCTCGCCGCCTTATCGCGTGCACCTGCATCTCTCCGTCCCTGGGCCCGACCTGCACACCGAACAGGTGGACAATACACCCGTCCAGGCGCTGGCCCGGGCGATGAAGGATATTGAACTCAAAATCCGCGCCCGCGCGCGCACCCGCCAGGCCCGGCTGAAGGCCCGCCGCACCTCCGGTTCCCGGGGCTGCGTCGCTCGCTCCCACTAAACCATCCCAATCGACTCTGATCCATGATTTCCTACTCCCTGTTTCCTTTCGCCGAATACTGGTGGTTTTACGGCGTGTTCACCCTCGGGGTGCTTGGCATGCTGGCACTCGATCTCGGGGTTTTTCACCGCGAGGCCCACGAGGTCAAAGTTAAGGAAGCGACTTTTTGGAGTGTGGCCTGGATCAGCCTGGCGATGTTGTTTTGCTGGGGACTTTGGCAGTACGCCCACTGGAAGTTTCCCCAGGATCCGCGCTTGCTCGCAGCCGGGATGACGGCTGCGGCCGCCGCCCAGTTGGCTGACCAAACTGCGCTTGAGTTCCTTACCGGCTTCGTGATCGAGAAGGCCCTTTCGGTGGATAATATTTTTATCTTCGTCTTGGTTTTTTCCTTTTTTTCGATCCCAGCCAAGTACCAGCATCGCGTTCTGTTTTTCGGTATCCTCGGAGCTCTGTTCTTTCGCATTATCTTCATCTCGATCGGCTCGGCCCTGATGCAGTGGCACTGGGTAATCTGGTTGTTTGGTGGTTTCCTCGTCCTCACCGGCATCAAGATCCTGTTCGCTCCGGAAAAGCCGATTGATCCGGAGAAAAATCCCGTGATCCGCCTGCTGCGCCGGGTGATCCCCGTGACCCCGCAGCTGGAGGGCGACAAGTTCTTTGTTCGCAAGTCCGGCATTCTGCACGCCACTCCGCTGCTGGTCGTCCTGGTTTTCATCGAAATCAGCGACATCATTTTCGCCGTGGATTCTGTACCGGCGATTTTTGCCGTCACCAAGGAGCCGCTGATTGTCTTCACCTCCAATGTATTCGCGATCCTTGGACTGCGGGCGCTGTTCTTCCTGCTGGCTGGCGTGATGCATAAGTTTTGGGCGCTCAAGTACGGCCTTGGTGTAATTCTGATGTTCGTGGGGATGAAGATGGTCTGGCTCAACGACGCCTTCGGTGGGAAATTCCCGATCGTCTGGTCGCTGGGCATTATCGCGGCCATCCTGCTGAGTTCGGTCGCCTACTCGCTCACGTTCACGAAAAGCCCAGCTCCAAGCCCGGCCCCGTCGGAGGCTTGATCCCAGCGGCACTGGGGGCGCCGGATTTAATCCGGCAAACCCTGTGACCTCGGTGGCTACGCTCCCGACCTCCGGTCGGGTCTACACCGATCTTCTGCAACGAACCCCATTTCCGTTAATCCTGCTACCCCCTCCCGCTTCTTACCCCTATGAAAAGCCGCAAACAGCTCGTTTCGAAGGATCTTCTGCATTATCTGCGCGCCTTGCCCGAAGGCGCCGCTCCCACCACTGCCGACTATGTCGCCAAGGGAGCTGAGTTGGTCACGACCGAAGAGATGACCACCCTACACGCACTCCTGCCTGATATCCGCAAAAAGCTCTATCAGCTGACCGCGCCCGAACCCTTTATGCAGCGCGTAGAGTTGTTGGCCGTCTATTTTGAGGAGATGTTGGGCGCTCCCGCCTCCGCTTGGACTGCGCGCCAACAGACGGCTTTCGCACTGCTCTATTTCCTCAAGGGCTATGATCGCATCCCGGATTCGATACCGGAAATCGGCTATTTGGATGACTCCGCCGTCGTCAACCAAGTGATCGACACCCTCCGGGAGGCTCTGCACGCGCACTGGACGCACCGTCATCGGGGCTGGCCTGAGGGGATTTAGGCGACTTGGTCAGTTTCGCCTCTGCGGGCCCGGCGCTTACTCCACGACTTTGGGAACAACGACCATGTGGTAGCGTTGGGCGGGGGCGTTGCGCAACGCGTCCTCTACCGATAGGCCTGACTGGGCTATGTCGTCGGCCCAGACGTTGTAAACCGGGAAGGCGTGGGCGGTCGGCTCGACCCCAGTCACGTCGACCTGACTGAGCTTTTCGATGTTCGCCAGCACATCGACGAGCTGAGCGGCGAACTTGATTTTCTCCTCGGGCGTGAGGGCGAGGCGTGCGAGGTTTGCGATACGGTCGATGTTGAGTACTTCAGGAGCGGACATGGATTAAAAGTGGAGTAGTTTGCTCGCAGGCGATTGTTAACCCATCGCCTGTAGGAAGGGCCCTACACTCCGGTTAAAGCTCAATCCAGTGCAAGCCATGCCTCCAAAAATTGAACTACGGAGTCTCTGGCTCTCGTTTGCCCGCATACTTTCTAGAGGATCCCGTGTTTGAGATCGTCGGCTCGTCCCGATGCACGCTTTTATCTCACTTTAAGCACGCGCACATCCTGCCGCCGGACCGCGCCTTGATTAATCCTTTGTTTTTTTACCTTCGTAAAATCAATTTCTCCAAGGTCAATTTTCTGAATCTGCCGGTTGTCCATGGTGTGGAAATATAACACCCGATTTTTCAAATCAGAGGCCGTGGTAACTTGAGTTGCGCTGGTGATATCACTGGCGATGCTCTGACGATTAGCCGTAACACCGATAGGGATGTTGAAGTTGTCGAGCAGACGGAAGGATTCGAAGACGGCATCCTCTGCGGTGCGCAAAGGCCGCACTGACGCCGTGAAGGCGACCGCACGCACGAAGCGCGAAGGGGGCGTGAAATCGCCGGGCATGCCCAACAGCCCCGTGCCGCCGCCGAGCGGAGACAGCTTCACCCCCGATAGGGTGATCGCCGCCTTGGGTTCCACACCAAGCCCCAGGTAGTTTCGTAGGTTAGTGATATGCCAGTCGTAATCAGGGGAGTTTGTGATCACGCCGAGAACGGCTTCGTAGATCTTGATCTTACCACCGTCCACAATCTCCACGATTATGCTGGCACCGCTTTCATCCGCGATTTTCCAATGAAAGGGCAGCGCCGCGCCGCCAAACCGGGCGTCCTCCACATTGACTACGCACACTTGATCGAGGTTGGCCCGTACTTCGGCGACCGTCTTAAACGAAGAGAGTAGCCAACGCATGAAATCTCCCACGCTCAGGGACTGTCCCGTCTTGGCTGAATCATAGGCCTGGAATGACGCAAAACCGGGGAAATAATACATCCCCACATAAAGTCCCGCCTCGTTCATGCCGTCAGGTCCATATTCCTGCCCGTAGGCCATGAGTGAGACGAACCCGTGCTTCCCGTTCCATTTAAGGCCGTTTTCCCCTTCCGGCGTCAGGCCGGTAAACTCTTGATTGCGGGGAAACAGCACTAGGGTGTCGTGGTGGGCATCGCCGACGGCCCACTCCACTGTGCGCGCCGCGATCACGGCCCCATCCTCAGACCGCAGCGAGATTCCAGTGCAGGCATGCGTCCAAACGGGCGCTGCCAGTGCAAAGCTTAGCGTGAGTGCGAGCACGGTAGAGAGAGTAGCCGATCTTAGCCTCGACATTTTAATATGATTTAAAGCCCGCATTTGATTCTATCTCCTCAACTCACTTACGAATCTGGTACGGGGTGGTTTTGAGCAGCTCCTCCTGGATTTTAGCGAAGACCCCGTTGACCTCCTCGTCGGTCAGGGTGCGTTCGGCGGAGCGGAACACCAAGGAATAGGCCAGGCTCTTCGTGCCTTCGGGCAGACCCTTGCCTTGGTAAACGTCGAACACGCTGACCGCTTCCAAGGCAAAAGCGGTGCCCACGGCGGTTCGGGTCACCTTGATGAGGGCTTTTTGTACTTCGCCCGAGGGAGTCGCTTCCGGCACCACCAGCGCTAGGTCGCGCAGCGCGGCCGGTTGCAGGCTGAAGGGCTTGAAGCTGCGGCGCTCAGCTTCGCCGGTCACTTTCTCGGAAACCATCGCGAAAAAGCCGGCGTAGACTTTGCCGGTCAGGCCGAGGGCTTTAAGGTGGGCAAGGCTCACCAGACCGTAGGTGGCCGTCCAGCCGTGTTTGATATCACCGGCGGTGGCGGCTTGGCCTTCCTGCCAGCCGTGGGCGGGCACCGGTACCAGCGCGGTGGGCTGGCGGCCGAGATCGATGCCGGCGGCCGCGGTGATCGTCTCGGTATGGCGTTTGGCGGTGTAGAAATCAGGGGCTTCGCGGGTGCGCCAGGTGCGTTCGCCGGTGTCTTCTGCGATCACAAAGGCGGCGGCGACGCACTCGGAGAGCTGGCCGTTGCGCTCAAGAAAAACCCGGCCGGTCTCGAAAAAGTGCGAGGCGGCCACCCCGCGTGATTGGTTGAGTTGGAGCGTTTCCAGCAGGCCGCTCACGAGGGTGGGGCGCAGGTGCGACTGGTCTTCGACAAACGGATTGGCCAGCGCCAGATCGGCGACCGCGGCCGGCGTGGCCCAGGCGGCCAACTCCTTGGTGGGGCGCAGCGTGTAGTTAACCGCCTCGTGGAAACCCTGGCCTACCAGCGCGTCGGTGACGCGACGGTTAAACAGCACGATCGGGTCGTCGTTGCCGACCAGCCCGGGCGCGTTGATGACGGTGGAGGGGATTTTCTCCGTGCCGTACAGGCGCACGACCTCCTCGACCAAGTCGATCGGGCGGTCGAGGTCGTCGCGCCAGCTCGGCACGGAGAAGGTCCATTCGAGGGCGCCGGCCGCGGTGGACTCCTCACGCACCAGGGCGAGCTCGAGGGATTCGAGCGAGGCTTTAATCTGCGCGGCGGGAATCTCGAAGCCGAGTTTGGCGTTGATGTAGGCCGGGGTGACGGTGATTTCGCGCTCCCAGGGCTGGTCGCCGCCGACGCGGTGGATTGGGCCGGCGACCTGGCCACCGGCGTGGGCGAGAATCAGGTCGATAAAGCGGTGGGCGGCCTCGTCGAGCGTGTGGACGTCGACGCCGCGCTCGTAGCGGTAGGAGGAGTCCGAGGCCAGACCGAGGCGTTTGGCGGTGGCGCGTACCGACTGGCGTTTAAAGCAGGCGACTTCGAGCACCAGCTCGGTGGTCGCATCGGTGACCCCGGCCTCGGCCGAGCCCATGATGCCGGCGATGACCACGGCTTTTTCCGCGTCGGCGATGACCAGGATGGGGGCGCCCAACTCGCGGGTTTTACCATCGAGGGTGGTGATGCGCTCGCCCTCGGTGGCGGAGCGCACGATCAGCTCGGCGCCGGCGAGTTTGCGTGCGTCGAAGGCATGCACGGGTTGGCCGTATTCGAGCATCACGTAGTTGCCAATATCGACCACGTTGTTGATCGGGCGCAGGCCGACCGCGGAGAGCCGCTGCTGCATCCACTCGGGGCTGGGGCCGACGTTTACCCCGGTGATCACTGTGGCGGTGTAGAGCGGGCAACTGGTCGGATTGTCGACGCGGATGGATTTCAACAAGTCGGTCCGGGGCGAGGCGCTGATGGAGGCGGGGGTGAAGCTGACCTCGGGGTAGCGCAGTTCCTGTTTAAACCAAGCGGCGAGTTCGCGGGCGACTCCGAGGTGGGAAAGGCAGTCGGGGCGATTCGGGGTAATCTCGATGTCGAACACCGTGTCGCCGGCCGGAAGCGCGTCGTTGATTGGGGTGCCGGCGGGCAGAGCGCCATTAAGCAGCAGCAGGCCGTGGGCCTCGTGGGACAGGGTGAGTTCTTTGGCCGAGCACATCATGCCGGAAGAGGCCTGACCGCGGACCTTGGCCTCCTTGATGACAAAGTCGCCGGGCAGGACGGCGCCAGGCAGGGCGACTGGCACGCAGTTGCCCACGTCGCAGTTGGGCGCGCCGCAAACGATGGTGCGCACGCCGCCGTGGGCGGAGCCGACATCGACGGTGCACACGGAGAGCTTGTCGGCATTGGGGTGTTTGTCGCGGGTGAGGATGTGGCCCGCCACTACGTTGTTAAATGCCGGTGCGCCGGTACGGATCACCTGCTCGACCTCGAAGCCGAGGAAAGTGATGGCGCGCGAGATGTCCTCGGCGGACACACCGGTGAGATCGACGTAGGACTGGAGCCAGTTGAGGGAAACTTTCATCGGGGGAGCGGATTCAGGAGTTGCCCAGGAAACACACCAAATAACACGAAAGTCGGATTAGCCTGAATACCGACGTGGTTTATAGTTCGTGGCGTTTCGAGTGTTTCGTGGGCCAAAAGAATTTAAGCGAATTGGCGGAGGAAGCGGGCGTCGTTTTGGTAGAAATAGCGGATGTCATCGATGCCGTAGAGCAGCATGGCGAGACGCTCCAGGCCCATGCCGAACGCGTAGCCGCTCCACACCTCGGGGTCGTAGCCGACGTCCTTGAACACGATCGGGTCAACCATGCCGCAGCCGCCGATCTCGATCCACTCCTTGTTCACCTTGGGCAGGTGGCGGGCGGAAAGATCCACCTCGAAGCTCGGCTCGGTGTAACCGAAATAATGGGGGCGGAAACGCGTCTTGGTGTCCTTGCCCAGCAGGGAGGCGAAGATGTAGTCGAGCAGCGCCTTGAGGTCGCGCACGGTGACGTTTTTGTCCACGTAGAGGCACTCGAGCTGGTGGAAGTTGGCTGAGTGGGTGGCGTCGGTGGTGTCTCGGCGATAAACACGGCCGGGGGAGACGATACGGATGGGCGGCTCGCCTTTGAGCATGGTGCGGATCTGCACCGAGGAGGTGTGGGTACGCAGAAGGTATTTCTCGTCGGGCGATTTTTTGGAAACGTTACCAAAGCGGGCCGACTCGGGCAGGTAAAAGGTGTCCTGGGCGTCGCGGGCGGGGTGGTCGGCCGGGGTGTTGAGGGCGTCGAAGCAGTAATACTCGGTTTCGACCTCGGGGCCCTCGACCACGGTGAAGCCGACCTTGCGCAGGATGCGGGTCATCTCCTCGCGCACCAGGGTGAGCGGGTGCTGCGTGCCGAGGGGGCGGTCAGGGGAGGGCAGGGTCGGATCGACGGCCGGTCCGAGTTGAGCGGCGAGGGCGGCGGCCTCGAGGCGGGCGAGGGCGGCGTCGAGGTGAGTCTGGAGTGCAGTCTTGGCCTCGTTGACCAGTTTGCCGATCAGCGGCTTCTGCTCCTTGGGCACAGCGCCCATCTGCTTCATCAGGGCGGTAAGTGCGCCGTTGGGGCCGACGTAGCGGGCCTTGGCGGCCTCGAAGTCGGGGCGCGTAGCAACGGCTGGCAGTTCGCTGGCGGCTTTGGCCAGCAGGGCGGTGAGCAGGTCTTGCATGGGTTTGAGGAAAGGGGAATGGCCGCTAAAGCCCCGGATGGACATGAAAAAAGGCGGCGGGTCGGCGGGCGGCGAGACAGGCGGATTTTGGGCAAAAAAAGAGGACGGCATCCCGTTTGGCGGGATCCGTCCTCTTTCAGCGCCGGAAGGCGGCGGGCCAAGGGGCCCGCCTGATTCGGCTTTAGGCTTTCGCGGCGAGGGCGGCGGCCTTGGTCTTCAACGCGGCTTTCACCTGGTTGACGACTGCGGTGAAGGCGGCTTCATCACGAATTGCCAAGTCGGAGAGGACTTTGCGATCGAGTCCAATGTTTGCGGCGTGGAGACCTTCGATAAAGCGGCTGTAGCTGAGGTCATGCAGGCGCGCGGCGGCACTCAAGCGGATGATCCAGAGGCTGCGGAATTCGGCCTTCTTCTTCTTGCGATCGCGGTAAGCGTACTGCCAAGCGTGTTGGACGGCGTCTTTGGCGTAGCGGAAAAGTTTCGACTTCGAGCCGAAATAGCCACGGGCGTATTTCAGCGTTTTCTTGTGCCGCTTGCGGGAAGCGGGGGAGTTTGTTGCACGAGGCATGTTATTTTATGTGGTTTTGGGGCCTACGG